>JALHFU010000044.1:0-24432 GCA_022838525.1 Hyphomicrobiales bacterium
GGCCGCCTGGGCGGTGATGTACATGCAGATGGAAGGCATGCAGATCAGCCTGGAGGTCAGCCCCAGGAACCTGCGCGGCTTGTCCCACCGGGAGCTGGGCGATCATACCGATACCCTGGCCGTGCTGTTTGAGTCGGCCAATGCCTCCCAGGGGCGCCTGCGCGGCCCCATGAGCGAGGAGCTGATTGTGAAGGGGGTCGATCCCTACTATACCCTGGCGGACAGCTACGGCAAGCTGTATGTGTCCTACCCGGCGTCGGGCATCTCCCTGAGCGAGCGGGTGGCCCGCCACCTTTGCGGCATTGAGCAGGTGGCCGTTTCATACAACGAGTCCATGTACCCCAAGGGCCAGGTGGACCTGGGCCAGCTTCCCGGCTACAGCCAGCTTATGTCGGAGGGCATCGGCGCCTTCCTGGCGCCTCCCAGGGAGCTGTGAGCATGGCGGGACAACGCCTGGCCGTCTGGCTGCTTCTCCTGCTGCTGGCCGCTTTTCCGGCCGGCGCGCAGCGCTATGACCCGGGCAGCTTTCCGCGGGAGGACGGACGCATCGTGGAGCCGGAGAGCGATCTGGCGCTGGAGGACACCAGCGCCCGGCAGATCGCTGGCACTTTTTTAGAAGATTACCCGGTCAGCCGGGAGCGCTATGCCCTGATGCCCGGAACGCCCCAGGAGACCGCCGTGACCAAAATCACGGCCCGGGAGCCCGGCAAAACCGTGTATGTGGTGGGGGGCGTTCATGGCAATGAGCGCGCCGCCTGGGGAGCCGGCCTGCTGCTCCGGGACATTTCCATCGCCCGGGGCACGCTGTATGTGCTGGCGCCGGCCAATGCCAGGGGGGCCAGGGAGGGCACGCGCTATGTCCGGGACAAGCAGGACCTGAACAGGTCTTTCCCCGGCCAGGCCGGGGGCGATGAAGCCAGCCGGCTGGCTTTTGCCATTTTTTCCGACATCAGGGCCGCGCAGCCCGACCTGGTGCTGGATCTGCACGAGGCGATCACCTACCGGGAAGGGGTGGACTTTCTGGGCAACACCCTGATCTTCACCCGCATTGACGGCCTGGAGGACCTCCTGTTGGACCTGACCCTGGATACCCAGGCCGGGCTCCTGGGTTCCGCCCCCTTTCTGCCCAGCGGCCCGGGCCCCGAAGGCAGCGTCAACCGGGCGGTGAGCGATTTGCTTCAGATCCCGGTCATCACCGTTGAAACCTTCCGTGGCTTCCCCCTGGAGCTGCGCCTGAAGGACCAGCTGCAGATCGTGGAATATGCCCTGCGCCACCTGGGAATGCTGGAATGAAGGATGTCGCGCTCATTGCCGCTGCTGTGTCGGCCTTCCTGCTGCTGTTGCTGCTGGAAAAGCGCCAGGCGCTGATCGCGCGGAGAAAGCTGCAGCATGTCGTCCATGTCAACGGCACCCGGGGCAAGTCCTCCGTTACCCGGCTGATTGAGGCCGGTCTGAGGGCCGGCGGGCTGCGGGTGTATGGAAAGACCACCGGCACCCTTCCCCTGGCCCGGGACATCGCGGGGCGGGAACGGCTGATCAGGCGCCTGGGCCCGGCCAATGTGCGCGAGCAGCTGGATACCCTGAAAGCCGCCGCGGCCCAGGGCGCCCAGGTGCTGGTCGGTGCCTTCGAGATAGACGTCGGCCGGCCATTTGAGGTCGGGCCGGTCCTCCAGCGTGAAGGCGTGGGTGGAGCCGGAATCGAACCACACGTCGAGGATGTCCGTGACCATCTTCCACGGCTCGTTGGCGCGGCTGCCGAGGAAGCGCTCGCGGGCGCCCTCGGCGAACCAGGCATCCGCGCCCTCCTCCTCGAAGGCTTCGAGGATGCGGGCGTTGACGGCCTCGTCCTTCAGGATCTCGCCGTCCTCGCCGACGAAGACGGTGATCGGCACGCCCCACGCGCGCTGGCGGGAGAGGACCCAGTCGGGCCGGTCCTCGATCATGGCCCTCAAGCGCGTCTGGCCGGCGGCGGGCACGAAGCGGGTGTCGTCGATGGCCTTGAGCGCGCGGTTTCTGAGAGTATCAACGACGAGATACTTTGAGCCGTCTGTGATTGACTTTGACGTTAAATCGATGCGCTCGTCGGACAAAACCTTGTCCATATAGACGAACCATTGCGGCGTGTTGCGGAAGATGACCGGCTTTTTCGAGCGCCAGGAATGCGGGTACTGATGCTTGAGCCGGCCGCGCGCGAACAGCGCGTTCGCCGCGATCAGCGCGTCGATGACGGCCTTGTTGGCGTCGCCCTTCTTGCCGTTGTCGTCGATGACGCGCGCGGGGCCGCCCTCGCGGTCCGGGCCGAAGCCGGGCGCGTCCTTCGTGAAGAAGCCGGCGTCGTCGACGGTGAACGGGATCGCCGTGTCGATGCCGCGCGCGGCGAGGTCGCGGGCGGCGTCCATCCACGCGTCGAAGTCCTCGCGGCCGTGGCCGGGCGCGGTGTGGACGAAGCCGGTGCCGGCATCGTCGGTGACGTGGTCGCCGGCCAGCATCGGCACGGCGAACTCGTAGCCGCCGCCGAGGCCGCGGAGGGGGTGGGAAAGCGTGATCGCGGCAAGTTCGTCGGCCTTCACGTCGCGCACGCGCCTATATTCGAGCTTGGCCTTGGCGAAGGACTCTTCCGCCAGCGCGTCTGCGAAGATCAGCTTCTCGCCGGGCTGCGGGCCGAAATCGTTCCCGGCGGCCGTGACCTCGTAGAGGCCGTAGGCGATGCGCGGCGAATAGGCGACCGCGCGGTTGCCGGGGATGGTCCACGGGGTGGTCGTCCAGATGACGACGTGGGCGTCGGCAAGATCGCCGGAGCCGTCGACGACCGGGAACTTCACCCAGATCGTGTCGCTCTCGTAGTCCTGATACTCCACCTCGGCCTCGGCGAGCGCGGTGCGCTCGACCACGGACCACATCACCGGCTTGGAGCCGCGATAGAGCTGGCCGGACATGGCGAACTTCATCAGCTCGCCGGCGATGCGGGCCTCGGCGTGGAAGGCCATGGTCGTGTAGGGATTGTCGAAGTCGCCCTCGACGCCCAGCCGCTGGAACTCCTCCGTCTGCACCGCGATCCAGTGCCTGGCGAAGTCGCGGCATTCCCGGCGGAACTCGTTGACCGGCACCTCGTCCTTGTTCTTGCCCTTCGCGCGGTACTGCTCCTCGATCTTCCATTCGATCGGCAGGCCGTGGCAGTCCCAGCCGGGCACGTAGTTGGAATCGTAGCCGCGCATCTGGAAGGAGCGGGTGATGACGTCCTTGAGGATCTTGTTGAGCGCGTGGCCGATATGGATGTTGCCGTTGGCGTAGGGCGGCCCGTCATGCAGAACGTAGAGCGGCCGGCCGGCCGCATCCTCGCGCAGCCTCCTGTAGAGCTTCATCTCCTGCCAGCGCCTGACGAGCAGCGGCTCCTTCTCGGGCAGGCCGGCGCGCATCGGGAACTCCGTCTGCGGCAGATAGAGGGTCTTCGAATAGTCGATCTTTTCGGCGGTGTCGGTCATGGTCTTGTCGCATCGTCGGCCCGGTCGGCGGCGCGCCGGGCGAGGCTTCGTTCAATCAGGCGAAGAAGCGCGCGGGAGAAGGCGCGCAGGAACCCGGACCCTCCGGCAGCCGCTCAGGCCGCCCGGAAGGCCGGGCCGGTAATTCGTATCCGGGTCGCGAAGAATGCGGCGCGCCGTGTCATGCACGGGCTTTTAGCCGAGGGGGCGGCCGGAATAAAGAGGCGAATGCGCGCCCTCTGCCGCTATCGCCCTCCCCGTCACCTCAGCGTGAAGTCGAAGCGCCAGGTCGCGGAGGCGCCGACGAGGAGCTGGTTCCTGGAGCCGCGCTCGCGCACCAGGCTCGATTCCGCCGCCGGGCCGGCGAGGCGCTGATATTCGGCGAAGACGCTGGTGGTGAGCTGGTCGGTCGTCTTCCACGTCACCGCGCCGCCCGCGCCCCACGACCGCAGCCCGCTGCCGGGCTTGTAGGGCGAAAGGCCGGAGGCAAAGGCTTCGCCGGCATCGACGCCGTAATAGGCGTCGAAATAGCCGGCCGACGCCCACGAGGCGCGCGGGCCGCCGGAAAGCTGGATGGCGTCGGTGACGTCGAAGAAGGCGTCGGCGGCGACGTCGGCCACCACGCCGTCATGCGAGCGGATGCCGCGGCGGACCTCGCCGCGCAGGCGCAGGAAATCGGTGGGGTAGATTTCGGCGAAGACGCCGGCCTCGCCGCCGAATTTGACCTCCGACATGCCGGCGATGTGGGGATGCGTGCCGCCGTCGCGGCCCCAGATCAGCTTGCCGGCGGCACCCGCCCGGAATGTGCCGGTGTCGAGGAAGGCGAAGGAGATGTTGTCGTTGCGCGAGGTGAAGCGCGCCGACGGGCCGGCCTTGCCGAGCGAGATCATCGGCTGGAAGGCGAACACCCTGCCCGACGCGCCCTCGAATTTCGGCGCGTTCAGCACCGCGCCGCCGACCTTGAGATACCAGTCGCCCGAGAGCCAGCCTTCGGCCGCGGCCGGCGCCGCGCCCGTTGCGACCAGCGCCGCGGCGACGCCAAGCCATTTCCTTACGATCATTGCACCCGCCCACGCGATACAGGAGAAGCCAGAGGCGGAAAGCTGTCGGCCTTTTCGGTAAAATTTGAATTAAATGCAGGAAACCGGGCTCAGCCGGCGAAGGCGATTTCCCTGTCGAGGGGCGACAGCGGCGTAACGCCGGCAAGGAGGGCGCGCGCCTCGGCCTCGTCGCGCTTCATCTGGGCGACGAGCGGGTCGAGCCCGTCGAACTTCTCCTCGCCGCGCAGGAAGCCGAAGAAGGAGATGCAGGCCGTCTCGCCGTAGAGGTCGCCGGAGAAGTCGAACAGGTAGGTTTCGAGGAGCGCCGCGCCGTCGTCGTCGACGGTCGGCCGGCGGCCGAAGCTCGCCACCCCGTCATGCAGGCTGCCGTCGGCGCGGCGCAGCCGGACGGCATAGATGCCGTGGCGCAGGTCCGTCCCCTCCGGCAGCGCCATGTTGGCGGTGGGGAAGCCGAGCTCGCGCCCGAGCTTCTTGCCGTGGGCGATCGCGGCCTCGACCGTGTAGCGGTAGCCGAGAAGGCCGGCGGCCCCGGCGACGTCGCCCTCGCCGAGAAGACGGCGGATGCGGCTCGAGGAGATCACCTCGGCGCCCTCGTCGCAGAAGGCCTCGACCAGGCTGACGCCGAAGCCGTGACGGGCGCCCGATTCCATCAGGAAGGCGGGATTGCCCTGCCGGTCCTTGCCGAAATGGAAGTCGAAGCCGGTGACGGCATGGCCGATGCCCAGATCCTCGACCAGGACGCGGCGCACGAAATCCTCCGCGCTCAGGCGGGAGAAGGCGCGGTCGAAGGGCTGCTCGACGACGGCGCCGAAGCCGAGCGCGCCGGCAATGATCGCGACGACGAGAAACACGAGTGTCGTGGTGAGGCGGAAGAGCGGCACCTCCGGCCGGAACACCGAGCGCGGATGCGGCTCGAAGGTGAGCACCAGCGCCGGCACGCCCTTCTTGCGCGCCTCGGCCAGCGCGCATTGCAGCACCGCCTGATGGCCGCGATGCACCCCGTCGAAATTGCCGATCGCCACCACGCCGCCCCTGAACGGGGCGGGCAGCGCGGCCGACCGGGGAATGCGCTGGATGGCGGCGGGCGGCATCGCCTACCTCAGACGCGGGATGACGGCGACGGGGGAATAGCCGTGCCGTTCGAGGAAGGCGAGGAGCCGCGCCTCGTCGGGAGCGTGCGGCGCGCCGTACTCGCCGGCATGGATGCCCGCCGACACGAACAGCACGTCGAGGCCGTTGTCGGACGCGCCCTTGATGTCGGTGAGGATGCCGTCGCCGATGGCGAGCGCCTCGGCCCTGGCCACGTCGCGGCCGAGCACGTCGGCGGCGGCGGCGAGCGCGGCATCGTAAATCGGCCGGTGCGGCTTGCCGGCGATCTCGGTGCGGCCGCCGAGCCGGGCGTAGTCGCGGGCGAGCGCGCCGGCGCACCAGATCAGCTCGTCGCCGCGCTCGACCACGATGTCGGGATTGGCGCAGATGAAGGGCAGGTTGCGGGCGCGGAAGCGCTGCAGCATGCCGGCATAGTCGTCCGGCGTCTCGTCGTCGTCGAACATGCCGGTGCAGACCACGGCCTGGGCCTCGAATTCCTCGGCGAGCTCGACGTCGAGGCCGTCATAGATCATCAGGTCGCGGTCGGGGCCGAGATGGAAGACGCGGCGCGGGCCGTCGGCGATCAGCCGGCGGGTGACGTCGCCGGAGGAGACGATGCGGTCGTAGCAGTCCTCCGGCACGTCGAGCATGGCGAGCTGATCGGCGACGCCGCCCTGCGGACGCGGCGAATTGGTGACGAGCACGACCGCCTGCCCCGCCGCGCGCGCCGCGCGCAGCGCCGCCACCGCGTCGGGAAAGGCGCGCATGCCGTTGTGCAGCACGCCCCACACGTCGCACAGGAGCACGCGGTAGTTCCCGGCGAGGGGAGCCAGCGTTTCGATCATCTTCGCCATCGGCGATCCGTTCCTTCGTCGTCCGGCCGAAAGCCGGCCGCGACCGGGATTAGCCGAAGCGGCAATCGCTGTCACCAGCTTTCGCCCCGCCATCGCGGCCGCCCGGCCCGCCGCACGGTTAACCCTTCCTTGCCGCGCGAGGGACAATTGCGGCCGCCGCGGCAATCGCCCGTTAGCGCCCGTGTGCCAGAGTGCGCGCTTCATCAGCAGGCACAGGGCAAAGGGGCGCCTCGATGATCCGCAGGTTCCTGCGCGATACGGCCGGCAGCTATGCGATCGCCGTCGCCATCGGCCTCGTGCCGATCATGGGCGGGGTGGCGCTCGCCATCGATTATGGCGAGCTCTCCCGCCAGAGGCACGCGACGCTGAACGCGCTCGACGCGGCGGGAATCGCCGCGGCCCGCCACATCGCGGCCGGCAAGACCCGGGACGAGGTCCTGCGCTACACGGAAGACTTCTTCAACGCCAATCTCGGCCCGGTCGATCCGGCCGACGCCACGCTTCACGTCGCGCTGCCCACCAGCGACGCCGGCGGCGGCACGCTGCGGCTGACGGCGGAGCTGACCTACCATCCCTACTTCCTGCCGGCGTTCCGCGCGCTGATCCACGAGCCGGGCGGGGACGAGATCTCCTACCGCGCCGCGGCCGAGATCCGGCTCAAGAACACGCTGGAAGTCTCGCTCGTCCTCGACAATTCCGGGTCGATGGACTACCTCGGCTCCGGCTCCGGCCAGAAGCGGATGACGCTGCTCAAGACCGCGGCGAAGCAGCTCGTCGAGACGCTGGCGCTCCAGGCCGAGCAGATGAAGCAGATCGAGAAGCCGGTGCAGTTCGCGGTGGTGCCGTTCGCGGCCTCGGTGAATGTCGGCCCCTACAACGACGCCGCACCCTGGATGGACACGCTGGGCCTGTCGCCGGTCCACCACGAGAACTTCGACTGGACGACGCTCTCCGACCCCGCGATGACGGCGCAGAAGATCGGCGGGGTCTGGCGCAAGGCCGGCAGCGGCTGGGGCGAGGCGGAAGGCGAGGCGCTGACGCGCTTCTCGCTCTATCGCGACATGACCAGGGTCGACGAGCGCGAGTGGGTGGCGACCGGCACCGAGTGGGTGTGCAAGAACTACAAGCGGAACGGAACCTGCGAGACCCTGGTCCAGCAGGAGACGGGCTACTACGTCGACACCGGCTGGGGGCCCTATGCGAGCTGGCAGGGCTGCGTCGAAGCGAGGCCCTATCCCTACAACGTCAACGACGCGCCGGCCTCGGCCGCCGACCCGGCGAGCCTGTTCGTGCCGATGTTCGCGCCCGACGAGCCGGGCGACCGCTGGGCGACCGACGCCAACCCCAACCCCGCCGCCGGCAACGCCGCCAACAGCTGGTGGAACGATTTCACGGCAAGCGACGCGGGCGGCCGGACGAAGCTGCGCAACATGGCCAAGTATTTCGAGGTGCGCCCCTACGCCGCGACCTCGCCGCAGGGCGCGGGGCCGAACTATTCCTGCACCACGACGCCGATCACGCCGCTGACCGACGTCGGCACCGAGGAGGGTCTGGCGACGATCACGGCCGCCATCGACGCGATGCAGTCGAACGGCGCGACCAACGTGCCCGAGGGGCTGGCATGGGGCTGGCGCACGGTGTCGAGCGGCGAGCCGTTCACCGGCGGGCGGCCGGAGACCGAGCGCGGCAACGACAAGGTGGTGATCGTGCTCACCGACGGCGAGAACACCTACTACACCCCCTCCTCGCTCGGCTTCTCCGACGCGGCGAACGCCAAATCCACCTACTCCGCCCACGGCTATCTCCAGCCGGGCTACAACGGCACTGGGATCGGCCGCCTGTTCGAGGGCACGACGCTCAACGGCGTCTACAGCAACGCCAACTACACCAGCGCCATGAACCAGCACATGGCGGCGCTGTGCGGCAACGCCAAGCAGGCCGGCATCATCATCATGGCGGTGGCGCTCGACCTCAACGCGGCCAATACCGGGCAGGCGGCGACGATCGAGGCGATGCGCAGCTGCGCCTCGGATTCGCGCTTCCGCAAGGACCCGTCGGACGCCTCGAAGCCGGCGCGACTGTTCTGGAACGCGACCGGCGCGACGCTCTCCGACAATTTCAAGGAAATCGCCGACGAGCTGTCGAACCTCCGGATCGTCGGCTGAAAATCAGGCAGGCCGCCTGAAGGCGGCGCGGGCGGCCTCGATCTCCGGCCGGCAGACGCAGCCCTCGACATGGTCGTTGACCATGCCCATCGCCTGCATGAAGGCGTAGACCGTGGTCGGCCCGACGAAGCTCCAGCCGCGCTTCTTCAGCTCCTTCGAGATGCGGATCGAGGTCGGCGTCTTGCCGAGCGCCGACAGGCTCGCCCAGTCGAGCCGCCGCGGCCGCTCGTCCGGCCCCGGCTCGAAGGCCCAGAAGAAGCGGGCGAGCGAGCCGGCCTCGTCGGCGAGCTCCACCGCGCGGCGGGCGTTGTTGTAGACGGAGGCGATCTTGCCGCGATGGCGCACGATGCCGGCATCGGCGAGATGGCGCGCCGTCGCCGCCTCCTCGTCCTCGACGGCCAGCCTGCGGAAGTCGAAGCCGTGGAAGGCGGCGCGGAAATTGTCGCGCTTGCGCAGGATCGTCAGCCAGGACAGGCCCGACTGGAAGCCTTCCAGGCACAGCTTCTCGAACAGGCGGACGTCGTCGGCGACCGGGTGGCCCCATTCCTCGTCGTGATAGCGCCGGTAGTCGGAAAGGCCGCCATGCCAGGCGCAGCGCACCAGCCCGTCCTCGCCCGTCAGCAGCCCGTTGCCGCCATTCCCGCCATTGCCCATGCGCCGTTCAGCCTTCCTTTACCACGCCCTTCAACCGGGCAGTAACCACACCGGAAGGTTTACGCGAAGCCGGGCATTTTATGAAACCCGATTCACGAATTCCTTCCCGCCCTCCCCGACAATCGGCGGCCTGAGGATGGCGACCCCTGCGGCCGCCGCATCCTTCGTGACGAGTTGCAGCGAGTACGTCCGATGAGACATTCCCTTTCTTTCCTGGGTCTTTCCCTGCTGGCGGCGGCAGTGGCGCTGCCGCACGGCGCGGCGGCGCAGGCGCGCTACGGCGAGCGGCCGCCGGTCGTGGTCAGCCCCGACCTCTCCGCGCCGTGGGTGCTGCAGCTGCAGCGCGCGCCGCACGGCCAGCAGCGGGCGCAGCGGCAGAAGCCGCAGGGCGGCGTTCCCGCCGGCTACAGCGTGCGCGTCGCACCCGAGCCGGTGGTGCGCGAGCGGCAGAGAGCGGCCGTTCCGCCGACGGTGCGCGAGCGCGCGCCGGACCGGGTGCGCACGGCAGCGGTGCAGAGCGCGCCGCGCAACGCGGTGCCGCGGATCGACCCGAAATTCCTGCCGCAGGTGGTGGACTATGACGGGCCGCACAAGCCCGGCACCGTCGTCATCGACACCCGCGAGAACTTCCTCTACCTCGTGGAGAAGGACGGCAAGGCGCGGCGCTACGGCGTCGGCACCGGCAAGCCCGGCTTCGAATGGGCCGGCTCGCACAAGGTGACGCGCAAGGCCGAGTGGCCCGACTGGCGGCCGCCGGCGGAGATGATCGAGCGCGAGAGGAAGAAGGGCCGCATCCTGCCCGCCCACATGAAGGGCGGCATCGAGAACCCGATGGGCGCGCGCGCGCTCTATCTCGGCTCGACGCTCTACCGCATCCACGGCACCAACCAGCCGTGGACCATCGGCGGGGCCGTGTCCTCGGGCTGCATCCGCATGCGCAACGAGGACGTCATCGATCTTTACGAACGGGTGCCCGTCGGGACGACCGTCGTGGTAATGTAAAGCCGAATCGCAGCCGGGGGACGGCTCGGACGGCCCGTTGGGGAACGGGCCTGCATCGAAGAGGCGGGATGGCCGAAAGCCGTCCCGCCTTTTTCGCGGCGCCGCTCAGGCGGCCTTTTCCGGCAGGCTTTCGGGGCGCGCGCCGCCATAGGCCCAGTCGAGCAGGCGCACGGTGTGGACGACCGGCAGGCGGGCGCCCGCCGCGATCTGGGTGATGCAGCCGATATTGCCGGCGGCCACGACATCGGCGCCGAGCGCCTCGATGTTGGCGACCTTCCTGTCGCGCAAGGCGGTCGCGATCTCGTTCTGGAGGATGTTGTAGGTGCCGGCGGAGCCGCAGCACAGATGCGCCTCCGCCGGCTCCCTGACCGTGAAGCCGGCGCGCGCCAAGAGGTCCTTGGGCTGGCGGGTCACTTTCTGGCCGTGCTGGAGCGAGCAGGCGGAATGATAGGCGACGGTGAGGCCCGGCCGCAGCGCGGGCTCCGGCAGGTCGAGCGTGGCGAGATATTCGGTCACGTCCTTCGCCAGCGCCGAGACCCTGGCGGCCTTGCCGGCATAGGCGGGGTCGAGCCTGAGCATGAAGCCGTAATCCTTGATCGTGGTGCCGCAGCCCGAGGCGGTGACGACGATGGCGTCGAGACCATCCGCCTCCAGCACCCTCGTCCAGGCATCGACGTTCTTCCGCGCCGCCGCCAGGGCGTCCTCCTCGCGGCCCATGTGGTGGACCAGCGCGCCGCAGCAGCCCTCGCCCTGCGGCACCACCACCTCGACGCCGAGGCGGGTCAGGAGCGACACCGTCGCCTCGTTGATGCCGGGCTCCAGCACCGACTGGGCGCAGCCGGTGAGGATGGCGACGCGGCCGCGCCGTGCGCCTTGCGCCGCATGGGTGGCGGGCTGCGACACGGATGAGACGGGCGGCACGGCGGCGGGCGCGAGCCTCAACATCGCGGCGAGCGGCGCGAGCGCCGGCACGCCCTCGAACAGACGCGAAAAGGGGCGGCCGAGCCGGGCGAGCCTCAGCGCCGCGCGGAAGCGGGCGGGATGCGGCAGGACCGCGGCCAGCAGCGCCCGCAGCGCGCGGTCGGCCGGCGGCCGCCGGTAGGTCTTCCCGATATGGGCGCGGGCGTGGTCGACGAGGTGCATGTAGTGCACGCCCGAGGGGCAGGTCGTCATGCAGGACAGGCAGGACAGGCAGCGGTCGATATGGGTGACGATCTCGTCGTCGGCCGCGCGGCCGTTCTCCAGCATGTCCTTGATGAGGTAGATGCGGCCGCGCGGGCTGTCGAGCTCGTTGCCGAGCGTGACGTAGGTCGGGCAGGTGGCGGTGCAGAAGCCGCAATGCACGCAGGCGCGCAGGATCTTCTCAGCCTCCGCGACATGCGGATCGGCAAGCTGGGCGAGCGAAAAGCCGGTCTGCATGGACCGCTAGATCAGCCAGCTCTGCGGGTCCCTGATCGGCTCGCCGCGGCTGACCGCCTGCAGGCCGATGACGCAGCGCACGATGACCCAGATCGCCACCGCGATCGCCAGCAGGAAGCCGATGCCGACGACCAGCAGCAGCAGGGAGACGAAGCCGCCCAGCAGCGCGATCCAGAAGGTGCGGATCGCCCAGGTGTAGTGGGTCTCGATCCAGCCGCCCCCCTTGCCGCGATTGATGTAGGCGATCACGATGCCGATGATGGCCGTGATGCCGATGACGAAGCTGGCGAGGTAGAGGACATAGATCACCTGCACGTTGGTCGGGCCGGGCTCGAGCCAGCGGTCGGTCTGGCGCGGGGCGGGCGGGGTGTTGGGGTCGGTCATCGTCGTCTCCCTCTTTCCGGAACAGGCCGAGGCTAGAGCAATTCAGGAAAAGTGCGAAGCGGTTTTTCCGCCCGGAAGTGCGGAAAAACAAAGGGATAGACGGGCCGGTCAGGCGTGCATCCTGCCGGGGTTGAAGATGTTCAGCGGATCGAACTGCGCCTTCACCCGCGCCGACAGCGCCGCCAGCGCCTCCGGCTGCGGCTCGAACACCGGCACGGCGGCACGCAGGGCGGCGGGCGCGCGGATCAGCGTCGCGTGGCCGCCGCCATGGGCGGCGACCTGCCGGCGCACGGCCCCGGCCTCGGCGTCTCCCTCCATGCGCAGCCAGACGAGCCCGCCCTGCCAGTCGTAGAAGGCGTCGACCGCGGCCTCCATGCGCAACGCCATCACCATATGGTGCCCCTGCGACGGGGCCATGGAGACGCGCCACACCGGCTTCTGCGTGCCGTCGGCGAAGGGGATGCAGTCGCGTATCTCGCGCCACAGGATGCGCGACTCCTCCGCCTCCAGCCGCTCCGGCGCGGCGGTCGGCGCGAGCAACGCGGCGAGCCTGTCGAAGCGGTAGGCGACGGAGGGCGCGAAGCCTTCGAGCCGCAGAAGCGTCGCGCCGCGCCAGCCCTTCAGTCCGCCGGAAAGCACCTTGCCGACCACGGTTTCGGGCAGATGCGCGGCGCCCGACACCTCGCCGTTCGACGTCATGGCCACGGCCATGGCGTGCGCGGCGTCGGCCTCGCTCAGCCCGCGCAGCACCAGCGTCGCCTCGGTCTCGGCCCGGGGCAGCACCTTGAAGGTGACGTCCGTCACCGCGGCGAGCGTGCCCCACGAGCCGGCCATCAGCTTGGCGAGGTCGTAGCCGGTGACGTTCTTGACCACGCGCCCGCCCGACTTGAACGCCGCGCCGCGCCCCGACACGGCATGCACCCCCAGCACATGGTCGCGCGCCGCACCCGCCTTCACGCGGCGCGGGCCGCAGGCGTTCGCCGCCAGCACGCCGCCGAGGGTCCCTTCCCCCCTGCTCCCTTGGCCGGCCTCGCCGCCGAGGAGCGGCGCATGATCGATCGGCTCGAAGGCAAGCTCCTGCCCCGACGCGGCCAGCAGCGCCTCGATCTCGGCGAGCCGCGTGCCGGCGCGGGCGGACAGAACCAGCTCCTCCGGCTCGTAGAGCGTGACGCCGGAAAGGGCGGAAAGGTCGAGGACATGTTCGGCCGCGACCGGCCGCCCGACGCCGCGCCGCGAGCCGCCGCCGACGATCTCGAGCGGCGTTGCGCCGGCCGCCGCCCAGCGAACCACGTCCAGCACCTCGTCGGCCGATGCCGGCTGGAACGTCGTCATCGGAACCTCGGCCATCAGAACCTCGGGATGTCCGGGAAGGCGAGCTGGCCGGCGCGGACGTGCATGCGGCCGAGCTCGGCGCAGCGGTGGAGCTCGGGGAACATCTTACCGGGGTTGAGCAGGTGGCCGGGGTCGAAGGCGCATTTGACGCGGATCTGCTGGGCAAGGTCCTCCTCGGAGAACATCTCCGGCATCAGGTCGCGCTTCTCGACGCCGACACCGTGCTCGCCGGTGAGCACGCCGCCCACCCTGACGCACAGGCGCAGGATGTCGGCGCCGAAGGCTTCGGCCTTGTCCAGCTCGCCCGGCTTGTTGGCGTCGTAGAGGATCAACGGATGGAGGTTGCCGTCGCCGGCGTGGAAGACGTTGGCGACGCGCAGGCCGTACTTCTCCGACAGCGCGCGCATGCCGGCGAGCACGCGCGGCAGCTCCTTCCTCGGGATGGTGCCGTCCATGCAGTAATAGTCCGGCGAGATGCGGCCGACCGCCGGAAACGCCGCCTTGCGCCCGGCCCAGAAGGTCAGACGCTCCTCCTCGTTCTGCGAGATGCGGCAGGTGGTGGAGCCGTTCCTGAGCGCGATGGCCTCGACCTCGGCGATCAGGTGATCGACCTCGGCCCCCGGCCCGTCGAGCTCGACGATCAGCAGCGCCTCGACGTCGAGCGGGTAGCCGGCATGGACGAAGTCCTCGGCCGCGCGGATCGCCGGGCGGTCCATCATCTCCATGCCACCCGGAACGATGCCGGCGCCGATGATGTCGGCGACGCACTGGCCGGCCTCCTCGCTCGACGGGAAGCCGAGCAGGACGGCGCGCGCCGTCTCCGGCGCCTTGAGGATGCGCACGGTCACTTCCGTGACGACGCCGAGCAGCCCTTCCGAGCCGGTGACGACGCCCATGAGGTCGTAGCCCTCGGCGTCGAGATGCTTGCCGCCGAGGCGCACCACGTCGCCGTTCATCAGCACCATCTCGACGCCGAGCACGTTGTTGGCGGTGAGCCCGTATTTCAGGCAGTGCACGCCGCCGGAATTCTCCGCGACGTTGCCGCCGATGGAGCAGGCGATCTGCGAGGACGGATCGGGCGCGTAGTAGAACCCCTCGTGGCGCACGGCATCGGTGATGCCGAGATTGGTGACGCCGGGCTGGGCCGTGACCGTGCGGTTGGCATAGTCGATGTCGAGGATGCGGTTGAAGCGGCTCATGACCAGCAGCACCGCATCCTCGAGCGGCAGCGCCCCGCCCGACAGCGACGTGCCCGCGCCGCGCGGCACGACGCGGATGTTGCGGTCGTTGCAGTATTTGAGGATGCGGCGGACCTGCTTCACCGTCTGCGGCAGCACCACGACCAGCGGCAGCTGGCGGTAGGCGGTCAGCCCGTCGGTCTCGAAGGCGCGCATCGCGGTCTCGGCCGCCACCACCCCTTCCCCCGGCACGATGACGCGCATGTCGTCGACGATCTCGTCGCGGCGGCGAAGCGTCTTTTTGTCGGGCGCGGGCATGGCGGGACCGGACATGGCGGGATTGGACATGGGCGGCGTCCTCCTTTTCCGGCGAAACATCTTTCGCGGCATGGTCGGCCCTTTTATAACGGGCCCAACCACGGCCGATAGGGCAAAACCGCCGCAGCCCGGCGGGGTCCATGAAACGCAGATGCAAGGGGGGCGAGGATGGGCGCGTTGCTGACGATCGAGGATTTGAGGCAGCGGGCGCGGCGGCGCGTGCCGAAGATGTTCTTCGACTATGCCGATTCGGGCTCGTGGACGGAAACCACGCTGCGCGCCAACGAGGAGGATTTCCAGAAGATCAAGCTGCGCCAGCGCGTGCTGGTCGACATGACGAACCGCTCGCTCGAATCGACGATGATCGGCGAGACCGTGTCGATGCCGGTGGCGCTCGCGCCGACGGGGCTGACCGGCATGCAGCATGCCGACGGCGAGATCCTCGCCGCGCAGGCGGCGGAGGAGGCGGGCGTGCCGTTCACGCTCTCGACCATGAGCATCTGCTCGATCGAGGACGTGGCGGAGGCGACGACGCGGCCGTTCTGGTTCCAGCTCTACGTCATGCGCGACCGCGACTTCATCAACGACCTGATCGACCGGGCCAAGGCGGCGGGCTGCTCGGCGCTGGTGCTGACGGCCGACCTGCAGATCCTCGGCCAGCGGCACCGCGACCTGCGCAACGGGCTGTCCACGCCGCCGAAGTTCACGCCCAAGCACGTCTGGCAGATGGCGACGCGGCCGCAATGGTGCCTCGGCATGCTCGGCACCAAGCGGCGGACCTTCCGCAACATCGCCGGCCACGCCAAGGGCGCGGACGACCTGTCGTCGCTCGCCAGATGGACGGCCGAGCAGTTCGACCCGCGGCTGTCCTGGGCCGACGTCGCCTGGATCAAGGAGCGCTGGGGCGGCAAGCTGATCATCAAGGGCATCCTCGACGTCGAGGACGCCAGGATGGCGGCCGAGACCGGGGCCGACGCCATCATCGTCTCCAACCATGGCGGCCGCCAGCTCGACGGCGCGCCGTCCTCGATCTCGGTGCTGCCGGAGATCGTGGAGGCGGTCGGCGACAGGATCGAGATCCATCTCGACGGCGGCATCCGCTCCGGCCAGGACGTGCTGAAGGCGCTGTGCCTCGGCGCGAAGGGCGTCTATATCGGCCGCCCGTTCCTCTACGGCCTCGGCGCCGGCGGCCGGGAGGGCGTGAAGCTCGCGCTCGAGATCATCCGCAGGGAGCTCGACGTCACGCTGGCGCTGTGCGGCAAGCGCGACATCGCCCAGGCGGGCAAGGACATGCTCTACGCCCCGGACGACCCGTTCGGGACGGGCCGCGCCGCACGCTGACAGGAAGAAGGTGAAGGGCGGGACGCCTCAGTGCGTCTCGGCCACGCCGTAGCCGTCGACCGGGCCGTGGCCGCCGGCCGCGTCGGCGGAATACATTGCCGCGCCCCACATGGCGATGCCGGTGAGCATGAACAGCGAAACGAGCGTGGCTTTCACGGGGGTCATCTCGGTTTGATTTCCGTTCATTCTGCAACGCGGATGGTTACCATCCGGTTTCGGCTGTCCTTCGGGTTGCGGCTGATAAACCTGCCGTGGGGAAAACGCCAGACACCGGCAAGAGGTTTCACATGGATTTCATGCGGCGTTGCGGAATTGCAACGCGGGGCCGGATCGCGGCCGGCAGTCGCCTTGCCGCTCCCGGTCATATCGGCTAGGAAACCGGCGCGCCCGGCCGGGCGCTTCTCACCATTGCGGGACGGACGATACCATGGCTGACAAGGCGGACAGGATGAAGGCGCGGCTGCCGCGGGGCTTCGTCGACCGCCATGCGGCCGACATCCGCGCCGTGGACGCGATGACGGCGAAGATCCGCGCCGTCTACGAGCTCTACGGCTTCGATCCCGTCGAGCAGCCGATGGTGGAATATACCGATGCGCTGGGCAAGTTCCTGCCCGACCAGGACCGGCCCAACGAGGGCGTGTTCTCGTTCCAGGACGACGACGAGCAGTGGCTGTCGCTGCGCTACGACCTGACCGCGCCGCTGGCGCGCTTCGTGGCGGAGAATTTCGAGACGCTGCCGAAGCCCTACCGCAGCTACCGCGCGGGCTGGGTGTTCCGCAACGAGAAGCCGGGGCCGGGCCGTTTCCGCCAGTTCATGCAGTTCGACGCCGACATCGTCGGCACGCCGGGTGTGGCGGCGGATGCCGAGATGGCGATGATGATGGCCGACACGCTGGAGGCGGTCGGCATCGCGCGCGGCGACTACGTCATCCGCGTCAACAACCGCAAGGTGCTCGACGGCGTGCTGGAGGCCATCGGCCTCGGCGGCGCGGAGAATGCCGGCCGCCGGCTCGCCGTGCTGCGCGCCATCGACAAGCTCGACAAGTTCGGCCCGGAGGGCGTGCGCCTGCTGCTCGGCAAGGGGCGGCTGGACGAGAGCGGCGATTTCACCAAGGGCGCAGAGCTGGACGAGAGCGGCATCGCGACCGTCCTGAACTATATCGAGACGGGCGAGGTCGCGGACAACGAGGGTGTCGCGGAGCTGGCGCAGATTCGCGCGCTCTGCGCGGCGGCCGGCTACGACGACGGGCGCATCAGGATCGACCCCTCCGTGGTGCGCGGGCTCGAATACTATACCGGCCCGGTCTACGAGGCGGAGCTTCTGTTCGAGGTGCCGAACGAGAAGGGCGAGATCGTGCGCTTCGGCTCGGTGGCGGGCGGCGGGCGCTATGACGGGCTCGTCTCGCGCTTCCGCGGCGAGCCGGTGCCGGCGACGGGCTTCTCCATCGGCGTGTCGCGGCTGACCGCGGCGTTGAAGAATCTCGGCAAGCTGGAGAACACCGAGGTCGTCGCGCCGGTCGTGGTCCTCGTCATGGACAGGGACACGGACGCGCTCGGCCGCTACCAGCAGATGGTGTCCTCCCTCCGGCAGGCCGGCATCCGGGCGGAAATGTATCTCGGCGGCGCCGGCATGAAGGCGCAGATGAAATATGCCGACCGCCGCGGCGCGCCTTGCGTCGTCATCCAGGGCGGCGACGAGCGGGCGAAGGGCGAGGTGCAGATCAAGGACCTCGTCGAAGGCGCGCGGCTTTCGGCCGAGATCGAGGACAACGCCACCTGGCGCGAGAGCCGGCCGGCGCAGTTCTCGGTCGGGGAAAGCGAGCTGGTCGAGGCGGTGCGCAGGGTGCTCGACGCGCAAAAGGCGGAAAGAAGCGGAGCGGCATGACCTTCCGCCTCCCCTCCTTCGCGGCCGACATCCTCGCCCTCTTCGAGGAGCGCGGGGCGGTGCTCGCCGAGGTCGGCGTGCTGCAGCCGGCCGACCCGTTCCTCGACATGGCGGGCGAGGATCTGCGCCGCCGCATCTTCCTGACCGAGAGCGAGACCGGCGAGACGCTGTGCCTCAGGCCGGAATTCACCATTCCCGTGTGCCGCGACCATATCGCGAGCCAGGCCGGCACGCCGCGCCGCTACGGCTATCTCGGGCAGGTGTTCCGCCAGCGCCGCGAGGGCGGGGCGGAGTTCCTGCAGGCCGGCATCGAGGATCTGGGCGAGGCCGACACGGCCGCGGCCGACGCGCGCTCGCTCGCCGATGCGCACGCGCTCCTGACGCGGGTCCTGCCGCGGACGCCGCTTGCGGTGACGCTCGGCGACCAGCGCGTGTTCGAGGCGGTGCTGGCCGGCCTCGGCCTGCCGCGCGGCTGGCAGAAGCGGCTGGCGCGCGCCTTCGGCTCCGCGACCCAGCTCGCCGCCGCGCTCGACGACCTCGCCAACCCGGCGCCGCGCAGCGCCAACGGCACGGCGCTCGCCGGGCTGATCGCCGAGGGCGACCGCGACGGGCTGGCCGGTCACGTCGCCAGCCTGATGGCGGAAGCCGGGCTTCCGGCCTCGGCCGGGCGCAGCCCGCAGGAGATCGCGCAGCGGCTGATCGAGAAGGCGGAGCTGAAAAGCGTGCGGCTGTCGCAGGAGGCGTTCGACGCGCTGACGCGCTTCCTCGTCATCCGCGCGCCGCTGGAAGAGGCGGCGGCGGCGCTTTCGGCCTTCGCCGACGACACCGGCCTGACGCTCGGCACCGCACTCGACCTGTTCTCGGCCCGTGCCGAGGCGATCGCCGCCCACGGCCTGTCCCAAGGCGCGATCCTCTACGATGCCGGCTTCGGCCGGCCGCTCGACTACTATACCGGCCTCGTCTTCGAGATCACCACCGGCGGCTCGCTGCCGCTGGTGGGCGGCGGCCGCTACGACCGGCTTCTGACCATGCTCGGGGCGAAGGCGCCGATACCGGGCGTCGGCTTCTCGGTCTGGCTCGACCGCATCGCCGCGATAAGAGAGCCGGCATCGGGGGGGCAGGCATGACCGTCACGCTGGCGCTTCCCTCCAAGGGCAGGCTGAAGGAAGAGGCCATGGCCGTGCTGGCGCGCGCCGGCCTGCCCGTGGTGACGCCGCAGGACGAGCGGCGCTACCGCGCCCATATCGAGGGCCGCGACGACATCGAGGTCGCGTTCCTCTCGGCCTCGGAAATCTCGCGCGAGCTCGGACAGGGCACGGTCGACCTCGGCGTCACCGGCGAGGACCTGATCCGCGAGACCATCCCCGACTGGGAGGCGCGGGTGAGGATCGGCGCGCGGCTCGGCTTCGGCCGCGCCGACGTGGTGGTGGCGGTGCCGGAAGCCTGGCTCGACGTCGACACCATGGCCGACCTCGACGACGTCGCGGCCGATTTCCGCCAGCGCCACGGGCGGCGTCTCAGGATCGCCACCAAATACTGGCGGCTGACGCAGCAGTTCTTCTCGGCCCAGCACGGCATCCAGGTCTACCGCATCGTCGAAAGCCTCGGCGCGACCGAGGGCGCGCCGGCCGCCGGCTCCGCCGACGTCATCGTCGACATCACCACCACCGGCTCGACGCTGCGCGCCAACCACCTCAAGGTGCTGGACGACGGCGTCATCCTGCGCTCGCAGGCCTGCCTCGGCGTGTCGCTGAAGGCGCGCGACCCGGCCGACGAGGCGACGCTCGCGTCCGTCCTCGGGGCCGTCAACGGCGGCTGAAACGAAAAAGGCCCGGATCGCTCCGGGCCTTTCTTTCTCTATCTTGCAGGCCGGTTCAGCCGCGCCTGGCGTCGACCGACAGGGCGCCGGGGCCGGAAGCCGACAGGACGAGGAAGCCGCCGGCGACGGCGATGTTCTTCCAGAAGACCGTGGCTTCCTCGGGCGCGGAATGGCCGATGAAGGCGGTGGCGACGCAGAAGGCCGCGAAGGCATAGGACACCCAGCGCGTCTGGAAGCCGACCACGATGGCGATGCCGCCCAGGACCTTGAGCGCGATCACCAGCCAGGTGACGAGCAGCGGCGCGGGCATGCCGATCGAGCCCATGAAGCCGGCGAAACCGCCCGGCGCGAACAGCATCGGCACGCCGGAAATGAGGAACATGAGGGCAAGGAGGAAACGCCCCACCAGGAGAACGACATCGTTGGTCATAATCAGCCTTTCAAACCGGATATCGGGGCATTCATACTAGGCCTGTGCGGCGCAGCAAATCACCTTGTCGCGAACTCTGCGTTCACTAAACGAGTCGGAATGCGTGAGGGCGTTCACGTTTCACGCACGATCAGCCCGGCTTGGTCATCGCCTCCGGCCGCACGATGGCGTCGTATTCGGCCTCCGTCACCAGCCCGGTCTTCAGCGCCTCCTCGCGCAGCGTGGTGCCGTTCCTGTGCGCGGTCTTGGCGATCTTGGCGGCGTTGTCGTAGCCGATCTTCGGCGCCAGCGCCGTCACCAGCATCAGCGAGCGCTCGACGCCGGCGCGGATGTTGTCCTCGCGCGGCTCGATGCCGACGACGCAGTTGTCGGTGAAGGAGACCGCCGCATCGGCGATCAGACGCACCGACTGCAGGAAGTTGTAGGCCATGACCGGGTTGAACACGTTCAGCTCGAAATGGCCCTGGCTGCCGGCGAAGGTGAGAGCGGCGTGGTTGCCGAACACCTGCACGCAGACCTGCGTCAGCGCCTCGCACTGGGTCGGGTTGACCTTGCCCGGCATGATCGAGGAGCCGGGCTCGTTCTCCGGCAGGGCGAGCTCGCCGAGGCCGGCGCGCGGGCCGGAGCCCAAAAAGCGGATGTCGTTGGCGATCTTGAACAGCGAGGCCGCGACCGTGTTGATGGCGCCGTGGCTGAACACCATGGCGTCGTGGGCGGCGAGCGCCTCGAACTTGTTGGGCGCGGTGGTGAAGGCGAGGCCGGTGATCGACGCGATCTTCTGCGCCACCTTCTCGGCGAAGCCGATGGGCGCGTTGAGGCCGGTGCCCACGGCGGTGCCGCCCTGGGCGAGCTGCATCAGCGCCGGCAGCGTCATCTCGATGCGCTCGATGCCGTTCTTCACCTGCTGGGCGTAGCCGGAGAACTCCTGGCCGAGGGTGAGCGGCGTGGCGTCCTGGGTGTGGGTGCGGCCGATCTTGATGATGTGGTCCCAGGCCCCCGCCTTCTCGTCGAGCGCGGCGTGGAGCTTCCTGAGCGCCGGCAGCAGGCGGTTGACGATCTCCTCGGCGCCGGCGACGTGCATGGCCGTCGGATAGGTGTCGTTGGACGACTGGCTCATGTTGACGTGGTCGTTGGGGTGGACCGGCTTCTTCGACCCCATCTCGCCGCCCAGCATCTCGATGGCGCGGTTGGAGATGACCTCGTTGGCGTTCATGTTCGACTGGGTGCCGGAGCCGGTCTGCCAGACGACGAGCGGGAAGTGCTCGTCGAGCCTGCCGTCGATCACCTCCTGCGCGGCCTTGACGATGGCCTCGCCGATCTTCGGGTCGAGGCGGCCGAGCTCCATGTTGGCTTCCGCGGCGGCCCGCTTGACGATGCCGAGCGCGCGCACGATAGGCAGCGGCTGCTTTTCCCAGCCGATCCTGAAGTTGCCGCGCGAGCGTTCCGCCTGCGCGCCCCAGTAGCGGTCGGCCGCCACCTCGATCGGGCCGAATGTGTCTGTCTCGGTGCGGGTCTTCGTCATCTCGATCTCCCTGTCGTGGCGTTCCGGCTTGCCGGCCGTGGCGTTCCATCCGGCCGGCTGGCGCAGTCGCGATTGCATATGCCCCGCTCAGACGGACTGCACAAGCCACAGCAGCGCCGCATAGCGCGCGGTCTTGGCGATTCCCACCACGATCAGGAAAAGAAGGAACGGCGTGCGCAGGAAACCGGCGACGACGGTCAACGGATCGCCGACGACCGGCGCCCAGGACAGAAGGAGCGACGGCCAGCCATAGCGGGAATACCAGCCCGAGGCGCGCGCGATCTCGGCGGGCGAGACGGGAAACCAGCGCCGGCCGGCATAGCCGGAAGCGAACCGTCCCAGCGCCCAGTTGACGCAGGAGCCGGCGAGGTTGGCGGCGCTGGCGACGGCCAGGAGCAGCCATGCCGGCGCGGCCCCGGCGGCATGGAGGGCGACGAACGCCGCCTCCGACGTGCCGGGCAGCAGGGTCGCGGAGGTGAAGGCCGACAGGGCAAGGGCGAGGAGCGGCCAGGTCTCGGGCACGTTCGGTTGCGGCTCCGCACGGGAGGAAGGGCTGCCCGCCTAGTGCCGGCAAAAAGGGAGCGGCGCAAGGCCGCTCCTTCAAGAGAGGATTGCCGGAGGCGGCCTTACAGCGCCTTCTTCACCTTTTCCTTGGCGTCGCCGTAGCCCTTCTGGACCTTGCCGGCCACTTTCTCGGCCTTGCCTTCCACCTCGGTCTTCTTCGAGCCGGTGGCCTTGCCGACGGCTTCCTTCACGGCGCCCTTGGCCTGCTTGGCCACGCCCTTGACCTGATCCTTGTTGACCATCTTCTTCCTCGATTGCTTTCCAACGCCGCGCGCTTGCGGCCTTGGAAAACGGACGGGGGCGGCTTTGGTTGCGCTCCTTCGTCCGCCGGCAAAAAGAAAGGCCCCGGCAAAGAGAAAGGGCGGCATCGCTGCCGCCCCCTCCGTCGTTTCCGGCTTTATGGACTTAGAAGTCCATGCCGCCCATGCCGCCCATGCCGCCGCCGGGCATCGCCGGAGCCGGCGCGTCCTTCTTCGGCGCCTCGGCGATCATCGCCTCGGTGGTGATGAGCAGGCCGGCGACCGAAGCGGCATCCTGCAGCGCGGTGCGCACGACCTTGGTCGGGTCGACGATGCCGAAGGCGATCAGGTCGCCATACTCGCCGGTCTGGGCGTTGAAGCCGTAGGTGGCCGACTTGTTGTCGAGGATCTTGCCGACGACGATCGAGGCTTCCGCACCGGCGTTGGCCGCGATCTGGCGGGCCGGAGCCTGCAGCGCGCGGCGCACGATGTTGACGCCGGCGTCCTGATCGGCGTTCTCGCCCGTGGCCTTGACGGCGGCCGAAGCGCGCAGCAGCGCGGTGCCGCCGCCCGGGACGATGCCTTCCTCGACCGCGGCGCGGGTGGCGTTGAGCGCGTCGTCGACGCGGTCCTTGCGCTCCTTGACCTCGACCTCGGTCGAGCCGCCGACGCGGATCACCGCGACGCCGCCGGCGAGCTTGGCCAGCCGCTCCTGCAGCTTCTCGCGGTCGTAGTCGGAGGTGGTCTCCTCGATCTGCTGCTTGATCTGGGCGACGCGGCCCTGGATCTCGGCCTTCTTGCCGGCGCCGTCGACGATGGTGGTGTTCTCCTTGGAGATCGACACCTTCTTGGCGCGGCCGAGCATGTTCAGGCCGACGTTCTCCAGCTTGATGCCGAGATCCTCGGAGATGACCTGGCCGCCGGTGAGGATGGCGATGTCCTCCAGCATGGCCTTGCGGCGGTCGCCGAAGCCCGGCGCCTTGACCGCGGCGATCTTCAGGCCGCCGCGCAGCTTGTTGACGACGAGCGTGGCCAGCGCCTCGCCCTCGACGTCCTCGGAGATGATGAGCAACGGCTTCGAGGTCTGCACCACGGCCTCGAGGACCGGCAGCATGGCCTGAAGGTTCGACAGCTTCTTCTCGTGGAGCAGGATGTAGGCGTCCTCGAGCTCGGCCACCATCTTGTCCGGGTTGGTGATGAAGTAGGGCGAGAGGTAGCCGCGGTCGAACTGCATGCCCTCGACGACCTCGAGCTCGGTCTCGGCGGTCTTGGCTTCCTCGACGGTGATGACGCCCTCGTTGCCGACCTTCTGCATCGCCTCGGCGATCATCTGGCCGATCTCCTTCTCGCCGTTGGCGGAGATGGTGCCGACCTGCGCGACTTCCTCGGAGGTCTTGATCTTCTTGGTGGCCTTGGCCAGCGCCGCGACGACCTCGGCGACGGCGAGGTCGATGCCGCGCTTGAGATCCATCGGGTTCATGCCGGCGGCAACGGCCTTGTTGCCTTCCTGGACGATCGCCTGGGTCAGAACGGTCGCGGTCGTGGTGCCGTCGCCGGCGATGTCGTTGGTCTTCGACGCCACTTCACGGACGAGCTGGGCGCCCATGTTCTCGAACTTGTCCTCGAGCTCGATCTCCTTGGCGACGGTGACGCCGTCCTTGGTGATGCGCGGCGCGCCGAACGACTTGTCGATGACG
>JALHFU010000248.1:0-3756 GCA_022838525.1 Hyphomicrobiales bacterium
CGACCAGGCCGGGCGGGTCGCCCGCCCCCACCTGAGCAGTGGGCAAGGCGTCCAGGATCGCGGCGGCGGCCTTGCGTACCCGTTCACCGGTCGCCTTGACGACGTCCACGGGTTCGGTGTCCTTGACGGTGCCGGCCCAGCCGGAGACGTAGGGGACCGTGTAGGAGCTCGTGTCCATGCCGTGCGCGGCGCCGATCATCAGCGCCACCGACTCGGCCTCGACTTCGCCGATTCCACGGTGCTTGATCGCGTCGGGGTTGTCGGGACCGTGCAGCTTCACGTGGGCGAGCTCGTGCGCCAGCGTCTTCGCCTGTGCGGCCTGGTCCATGTTCGTCCGCACGGCGACCGTGTGCGCCGTGTAGTCGGTCAGGCCGTTCGCGCCGTGGATCAGGCCCTCATGCTCGACTGTCAGCACTCGGTATCCCTCGGCCTCGATCAGTGCGGCCAGCCCGTTCCACAGTCCGTCCGGGGCTTCACCTTCCAGCAGCCTGGGGACTGGTCGCTCTGGGATCGGCGGGCCGACCGTGAACGAGACGTCCCACACATAGGTCGGTCGCGCTCTGACCATGCGGGAGCGCACGAGCTCTCCCGGCTTGGGCTTCTCGAACTTCCCCAGCCTGCGCCACGAATCGGCGTCTTGGGGTGTCGAGGACGCGAATCGTGCTGTGACCGGTGCGTAGATCATGTAGCCGCCCGGCAGCGGGGATCGGCCCAGCGATTTCCAGCCCTTGTAGCCGGCCACGTATGTCGGCTCCGGCGCCGTTGTGCGGCCCTGCTCGTAGGCGTCCAGGTGCTGTGACCAGATCAGCAGTGTGTTGTTGAACGATCTGGACCGGAACCGTGCCGCGAACTCCAGCGCACGCCGCCAGTCATCCCCGGAGACGAGCCGTTCGACCGCGCCTGTCAGCCGCTCATGTAGGGCGTCGAGCTTCGCGTCCCGCGCCGCCCGTCTCTCCTCGTCCGTCGCCATGATGACCTCCCTCCGGCGGGCCGCCGCATAGGGCAGCGGCCCTCGCGACCATGAGGTGCGCCGGGAGGATCGGGTGGGCGAGACGGACGGCGGGGTGGGTGCGACCGTCAGGCTCCGATGAACCCGACGAGTCCCATCCGGTCTACGTGAAGACCGGCGCGATGACACGCCGGATACCGGAACCCTGCTCATATCGTCCGAGTTCTTGCGGATATCCGCCGATCAGGCAACCGCGCTAGCCGGCCCATCCGCTGCGCGGTACTGGCGCGGCGTCACGCCCAGGCAACGGCGGAACTGCCGTGCCGCATAGCTGGGGTCATCCCACCCCACCTGACGAGCGGCCACACCGATCGGGCAACTCGTTTCGCGCAGCAAGGTGGCCAGCCGTTCTACGCGGAGCATCGTCAGATAGGCGAAAGGCGTCTTGCCGTACGCATCCACGAACACCCGCCCAAGTTGCGAGGGCGACAAGTGAACAGAGCGAGCGAGCTCCGCGAGGGTCCAGTGGCGCTCCGGCGCTCTTCGGAGCTGTTCGGCCGCCAGCCGCGCCTCGCTGCGCAGAGGGCGAACCTGGCGAAGCCTCGGCAGCGTCGGTCGTGATGCTCGGCGTTGGGTCGCGGTGACACGTGCTGTTGTGACCTGAAGGTGCGGCCAGATCACATCAACCACGGAGAACAGCAGAGCCTGCATTCGGTAGTAGCGGGCCGATGCCATGTCGCCCAGGCTGAGGTCCACTAGTTCATCGAGCCAGGGTGCTAGGTAGCCCCCTCTCTCTCGGCCGAGGTGCACAATTTGCACGGGTTCGACATAGAAGGAGTCGACTACACGTGGCGCCTCGTGGCGATCCGCTGTCAGCGCGGTCAACTCCCAGAAGACCTGATCGACCACATAGTCCCGGTCCAGATAGACGGTTGTCGTCGTTACCGCGTGCCGCGGCTCGACTCCGGACAGTGTCTCGGAAGCGAGCATCACCACGTCTCCCGCCGCGATCCGAGCCCGACCAAGCTCGTTCATGAGCGTCGCCGCACCGGCACGCACGAAGACGAGCTGGATGCAGTCGTAAGCAACAGGCGAAGTAGCCGCGAAACTCGATCGGCCGCACGCCAGGACTGGCTGGTACCCAGGAGACCTCGGCTGTCGAACGAACTCATCCGCGGTACGCGCTCTCAGGCCGCCCGTATCCACGAGCGACACCAGACGTTCGTTCTTCTCAGTTCAGACCGGTGGTCATGGAGATAGTTCGACGTACATCGACCGGTCGGCATGAGAGACCTTGAGCGGCTCTCAGTGCCGGGATGATCTCGCTGACCGTCGGGCGTCCTCATCGCTGGAGGTAGGCGAGGACTGCCTGAACGCGCTTGTGACGAGTGTCGTCGGTGCCGAGGCCGAGCTTGGCGAAAATTCGGTTGATGTGTTTGGCGACTGCGGCGTCGCTGACGACGAGTTCCTCGGCAATCGCGGCGTTGGACTTGCCTTCGGCCATGAGTGCGAGGACTTCGGTTTCGCGGGTGGTGAGCTCGTCAATGCGGGAGCGGTGGCGTAGCAGCTTACGGACGACCTGAGGGTCGATGACCTCGCCGCCAGCGGCGATGGTCTCCAAGCTGTGAAGGAAGTCCTCGACGTTGCCGATGCGGTCCTTGAGGAGGTATCCGATACCGCCGTTGCCGCTAGCGAGGAGGTCGGCTGCGGCGCGTCCGGAGACGATCTGGGAGAGCACGAGGAGGCGCGTGTCAGGGTTCTCCCGGCGGAGGGTTTGGGCGGCTTGGATGCCTTCGTCGGTGTGGGTGGGCGGCATCCGGACGTCAACGATTGACAGGTCCGGGTTGTGACGGCGAACGGCATCGAGGAGTTCTTCGCCGTCGCCAACGGATGCAACCACGTCGTGTCCGGCGGTCCGCAGCAGTGTGGCGAGGCCTTCGCGCAGCAGGACGGCGTCCTCGGCTATGACGATTCGCACGGCACCTCCATGTTCACCCGGGTCGGTCCGCCGGGAGGGCTGGAGAGATGCAGGGTGCCGCCGAGGGTCTCGATGCGATCGACGACGCCAAGGAGTCCGGTGCCGCCTTCGATGGATGCTCCGCCGTGTCCGTTGTCCTCGACGCTGACGTGCAGGCTCGATTCGCTTGTGGGCTTGATGCGGACGACCAGACAGGTGGCTCCGCTGTGCTTGGTGACGTTGGTGACGAGTTCGCTCACGGCGAAGTACAGCCCGACCTCGACATCGGGGCTCAGGTCTGCGGGAACGTCGAGTTGGACGTCGGAAGTGAGGCCCGCGAGTTCGGCGCGCGAGAGCACGTCATCCAGTGCTTCGCTGAGGTCGTGCTCGCGTAGTGCCGACGGGTAGATGCCGTGGACGATCTCGCGGAGCTCGTCAACGGCGTGCTGGGCGTCTGTCGTTGCTTGCTCCAGCAGTGGTCGAATCTCCTGGCCGCGCCCAAGTTGGTACTTCATCGTTGCGAGGGTGAGGACGAGGGAGGTGAGGCGTTGCTGGGCGCCGTCGTGGAGGTCGCGTTCGATACGGCGCCGCTCTTGGTCGAACGCTGAGCTGATCCGGGCGCGGGAGCGGGTGACCTCGGTGAGCTGTTCGTCCTCCCCGGCCGGCGGCTCGCTGATGAGGATGCGGCACAGGTATCGCTGACCCTCGGCGGCCAGCGTCACGAGATACAGCCCAGCGGCGAACACGATCGCGCCGAGGGCCGCGAATCCGAGCTGTGCCAACGGGTTCTCGTTGATGATTGAGGTTCGCAAGTCTGATACGGCAGTGACGGCGCCAGGATCGACGCCCA
>JALHFU010000249.1:0-3714 GCA_022838525.1 Hyphomicrobiales bacterium
CGCCGCAAGCGCGCCCAGGGCCGCAAGGGTGCCAACGGCCATGCGCCTGAAAAATGGTCTCATCTGTCTCCTCCACATCGATACCGGGCGCCGGATCGGTCCGGCACGGCCCGAGCCGCCGCCTCCCCGTCGGCTCGATTTTATCAGTCTGATAATTTAACCATTCAATTGTCAAGTCGATAATAGTCGGATTTATCGATTGTCGGACGAATGAGATGGCAGCACGCCAACAGGGCGCGGAGCGTCGCACCCATCCTCTTCCGACCATGGAGATACCTTTTCCGCACACATCGCCGGCCCCCGGACCGGTCGGTCGGTGTCGTGGCTTGCCGGCCGTCAGGCGCCGGATCGGCGCCCCGGCCAGCTCGGCCATGACGGCGTGTGCCGCGCGGCCGGCCGCGCTCAATGCGGTTTCCCTGAAATGCACCAAGCCCATCAATAGAACAGGCTCGCAGCGGCACCGCCGCGAGCCTGCCCATGCTCTCCGTGCCGGGCCGGCGCCCGGCACCCCGGGGGATGCGGATCGCCGGGCCTCAAGCCCGGCCCGTCGATTGCGGGCGCTAGAGGCGCACGAGCACGCGTCCGCGCACCTTCCCGTCGAGAAGGTCGGACGCCATGGCGATGGCGTCGGGCAGCGCGATCTCCGCGCCGATCGCGTCGATGAGGGCCGGATCGAGCTCCCTCGCCAGCGCATCCCAGGCGGCGCGGCGCTGCGGCATCGGACAGTAGACGCTGTCGATGCCGGCAAGCGTCACGCCGCGCAGGATGAAGGGAGCGACCGTCGCCGGGAAATCCATGCTCTGGGCGAGGCCGCAGGCGGCGACGGTGCCGCCGTAGCGCGTCGTGGCGCACAGATTGGCGAGCGTGACGCCGCCGACGGAATCGACGGCGCCCGCCCAGCGCTCCTTGCCGAGCGGCTTGCCGGGCGCTCCGAGTTCCGTCCGGTCGATGATGTCCGATGCTCCGAGCCGCTTCAGATAGTCGGCCTCCTGCGCCTTGCCGGTCGAGGCGACGACCCTGTAGCCGCGCCTTGCCAGAAGCGCGACCGCGAAGCTGCCGACGCCGCCGGTCGCCCCCGTCACCGCGACCTCGCCGGAGTCCGGCGTCACGCCGTGCCGTTCGAGCGCCATCACGCACAGCATCGCCGTGTAGCCGGCGGTGCCGATGGCCATAGAGCGGCGCGCGTCGAGCCCGTGCGGGATCGGCAGCAGCCAGTCGCCCTTGACCCGCGCCTCCCCGGCAAGCCCTCCCCAGTGGGTTTCGCCCACGCCCCAGCCATTGAGGAGCACGGCGTCGCCCGGCCTGAAATCCGGGTTGCGGCTTTCCTTGACCCGGCCCGCGAAGTCGATGCCGGGAACCATCGGAAACCGCCGCACGACCGGCGACCTGCCGGTGATGGCCAGTGCGTCCTTGTAGTTGAGCGTCGACCATTCGACCTCAACGGTGACGTCGCCCTCCGGCAGATCGGCGGACGCTATTTCGGCCAGCCCTGCGCGATAGCCGGCATCGTCCTTCTCGATCAGAATTGCATCGACCATGAGATTTCCCTTTCTATGTGGACGGAGCGTGGGTGGTGCGCCGCAGCGCAAGTTCGAACAGGGCCGTGGCGAGCAGCAGGTGGATCGCCACCACGACGAGAATGACATGGCCGGTGCCGGCGAGGTCGGCGGCCGTGCCGGCGAGCGGCGGCAGCACGAGCAGCGCCGCGAAGAACACGAAGAACAGCGCCGAATAGGTGATGTCCGTGCCTTCGCCCGACGCGTCGCGGCCGCGCGACAGCATGGGCGCCGTGGGCAGGCCGCCGACGAGGCCCGCGACCAGATAGAGCGGCCAGTGATGGCTTCCGCCGGCGGTGGCGAGCACCGCGGCCGCGCCCGTCAGGCAGCCGAAGGCGACGAGCCACCGCCCCCTCGCCACGCTTCTGCCGGCAAGGAAGCCGCCCAGCGGCACCGACAGCAGGAACATCCACATCGGGATGCCGGCGATGCCCGACGCCACGGACGGGTCGATCCCGTCTTCGAGCAGGATGCGGCCGGCGAAGCCGGTCAGGATGATGAAGCCGATATTGTAGAAGGCGAAGGAGAAGGCCGCCGGCCAGATGCGGCGCAGGACGACGCCCCATCCGGCCTCGCGAGGAGATTGCGCTGCCGCCATCGCGCGCACATTGCCGAAAAGCAGCAGCAGGCCGGTCGCCACAAGTGCGGCAAGCGCCAGCGCCAGCGGCGCATGGCGCGCGACGTCCGGCGCCGACTGCGCCAGCCAGCCGAGCAGGCCGAGCGCGAAGGCGTTCCCGAACGGCCACGCCGCCGCGATGATGCCCATCCGCGCGGCGCTCGACACCGTGGTGTCCAGATCGGCCACCATGTTGATGGTGATGATGTAGATGACGCAGCCGCCGGCCCCGCCGACGAGCCGCGCGGCGGCGGCAAGCTCCAGGGTGGGCGCCGCCCACAGCAGGATCTCCCCGGCCGCCATCAGCACGAGCGCGAGGCAGATGATCGCGGCCCGGCCGAAGCGGCCGATCAGGGCGGGAAGAGACAGGGCGACGGCGATTCCCGGCGCCATGTAGAGGCCGAGGAGGAGGCCCAGCCCCGAAAGGCTGACCGGGAACCGCTCGCCGAGCAGCGCCGACAGCGGCGCCACGCTCTGGAACTGGAAGGAGACCGCGATGCGGGCGAGAAACAGGACGGCGAGCGCCGCCATGCCGCGCCGGCCGGCCGGCGCCGTGTCGCTGCGCCCGGCGCGCCCGGTCATTTCGTGACGGTCGACAGGCGCGCTTCGCGCCACTTCAGCGCGGCCGCCATGCCCTCCTCGCGCACGACCTTGAGGAAGTCGCGCTTGAGCTGGGCGCCCTCGCCTTCGATCATGATGTCGATGTCGAGGGCGGCGCGCAGGGCCTCCTGCATGCCCATGATCTCGTAGGTCCGGTTGACGGCCATCTTGGTGCGCCGGATCACCATCGGCTCCATCTGCGCCAGCTTGCGCGCCAGCGTGAGCGCTTCCGGCATCAGCTCGTCCGCCGCGACGATCTTGTTGAGCAGGCCCCAGTCGAGCGCCTGACGGGCGGGGATCGAATCCTCGCCGGTGAAGATCACGCCCTTGGCGATCTTGGGCGAGACGAACCACGGCAGCAGCATCGAGACGATGCCGGCGCCGAATTTCAGCTCCGGCTCGCCGAACACGGCGTCCTCCACCGCAATCGCAAGGTCGCAGCCGAGCATCAGCTCGAACCCGCCGGCCAGCGCCGGGCCGTTGACGGCCGCGACCGTGGGCTTGGACAGGTTCCAGAACGACATGATGCCCTTGAAATCCGCTTCCAGAAGCGGAACCCAGTCCCTGACGCCCGTCGGCATCGCCTCGGCCTGGTCCTTCAGGTCGAAGCCCGAGGTGAAGGCGCCGCCCGCACCGGTGACGATCACGGCGCGGATGGCGTCGTCCCGCTCCAGCTCGCCGCACAGCGCCTCGAGCTCGCGCAGCATGTGCTGGCTCATGGCGTTCGCCCGGCGCGGCCGGTTGAAGGTGACGATGCCGATGCCGTCTTCGGGCTTGTCCAGCAGCAGGGTTTCCCAGGTCATGATGGCGTTCTTCCTCAGGTCTCGAAGGGTTAGAGTTTGCCGCCGGCCAGGAGCACCGCATCCGGCTCGCGGCGCAGCCGCCACATGGCGAGCGTGCCCAGAAACGGCCCGACGGCCAGCACGGCGAAGGTGAAGCGCC
>JALHFU010000250.1:0-3710 GCA_022838525.1 Hyphomicrobiales bacterium
CATGGCGCTGAACGCGCTGATGGGCGAGGAGGGATTCGGCGCGGCCGGCAACGCCGCCATCATCGCCATCGGCTTCTTCGCCGGCATCTACGTCGCCAATCTCATGGGCTACCGCCTCGCCGACGTGCAGCGCGCCATCGCCACCGGCCTCGGCGGCTCCTTCGTGCTGCTCGGCGTGCTCGTCGCCCTCAAGGCGGCGATGCGCCGGCTGATCGGCTGAGGCCCATCCGGTCAGAGTCCGACCATCCGGCGGATGTCGGCGGGCGTGAGGCCGGCCGCGCGCAGGGTCGCAAGGCCGGTGTCCTGCCGGCTCTTCGACAGCTTGCGGCCGTCCTCGCCCAGGATGAGGTCGTGGTGGACATAGACCGGCTCGGGCAGGCCGAGCAGCTCCTGCAGCAGCCGCTGCACCGCGGTGGCGAAGAAGAGGTCGCGGCCGCGCACGACATGGGTGACGCCCTGCAGCGCGTCGTCGACCGTCACCGAGAGCTGGTAGCTGGTCGGCACCTCCTTGCGCGCGATGACCACGTCGCCCCAGGCGGCGGGGTCGGCCGCGACGTGGCCCGTCTCGCCGCCCGGCCCCATGCCCTCCTCGTCCCAGGCGAGCGGCCGGCCGATATGCGCCCCCAGATGCGCCATGGCGGCCTCGACGTCGAGCCGCCAGGCATAGGGCTCCCCCGCCGCCATGCGGGCCTGCCTTTCCCTTTCGGAGAGCCGCCGCTCGACGGTCGGGAACAGCGGCACGCCGTCCGGGTCGCGCGGCCATTCGCGCCCGTCGGCTTCGGCCTCCGAGATCATGGCGCGCACCTCGCCGCGGCTGAGGAACGACGGATAGGCGAGCCCGGCATCCGCCAGCCGTTCCAGCGCCGCGGCGTAGTCGGCGAAATGCTCCGACTGCCGCCGCACCGGCTCCTCCCAGCGGAGGCCGAGCCAGGAAAGGTCGCGATAGATCCCGGCCTCGAAGGCCGGCGTGCAGCGCGTGGTGTCGATGTCCTCGATGCGCAGCAGCAGCCTGCCGCCGGCCGCCGCGGCCATGTCGGCGTTGAGCAGCGCCGAATAGGCGTGGCCGAGATGCAGCTCGCCGTTGGGGCTCGGCGCGAAGCGGAAGACCGGCCGCATCAGCGAAGGAAACGGGTTGTGACGTTCATCGGCCGATTGCTACGGTGCGGCGAGGGCAAGGACAAGAGGATCGCGGCAAGGCCGGTGAGACGCATCGAAAGCCACGAGCACATCGCCGAGGGCATCGCGGCCCTGCTGCGGCTCGACCCGCGGCTCGGCGCGGTCGTGGCTGCGGCGGGCGAGGTGCCGCTGCGCCTCAACCGGCCCGGTTTCGCCAGCCTCGCCGGCATCGTCCTCGGCCAGCAGGTCTCGCGCGCCTCGGCCGACGCCATGGCGGCGCGGCTGGCGCGGCTGATCGACCCGCTCGACGCGGCCGGCGTGCTTGCCGGCGGCGAGGAGGCGCTGCGCGCCGCCGGCCTGTCGCGGGCGAAGCAGGCCGCCCTCCTCGCCCTCGCCCGCGCCGTGGTCGAGGACGGGCTCGACCTCGACCGCCTGGTCGAGGGGGACGCGGCCGAGGCCATGGCGGCGCTGACCGCGCTGCGCGGCATCGGGCCGTGGACGGCGGAGGTTTATCTCCTATTCTGCGCCGGGCATCCGGACATCTTCCCGGCCCGCGACGTGGCGCTGCAGAGCGCGGTCGGCCACGCGCTCGCCATCGCGCCGCGGCCGGGCGAGCGCGACCTTGCCCGGCTGGCCGAATCATGGGCGCCGTGGCGGGGCGTCGCGGCGCGCCTGTTCTGGGCCTACTACCGCCGCATGCACGGCCGCGACGCCGTGCCGCCGGTCATAAATGCCTGAAAAGCGTTGAATCGGCGAAGATTTCCGCTGTTGCGGCGCGAAAAGTCCGCTTCACATTCCTGCAATGTCGGGATTACAGTATCCGCGCCGGTTCCGGGCACATGGCCCGGAGGACACGGCAAGGAGGTACGCAGGTGACGATTGCAGTCTCGCCGGATGCGATGCCCGCTCTGGTGCTGAATGCGGACTATCGCCCGCTGAGCTACTATCCTTTGTCCCTGTGGTCGTGGCAGGACGCGATCAAGGCGGTGTTCCTCGACCGCGTCGTCATCCTGGCCGAATACGAGCACGCCGTCTCCTCGCCGTCCTTCTCGATGAGGCTGCCGAGCGTGGTGTGCCTGAAGAGCTACGTGAAGCCGTCGCGCTACCCGGCCTTCACCCGCTTCAACGTCTTCCTGCGCGACCGCTTCCAGTGCCAGTATTGCGGCACGCACGAGGATCTGACCTTCGACCACGTCGTCCCGCGCCGCTGCGGCGGCGCCACGACGTGGGAGAACGTCGTCGCCGCCTGCGCGCCGTGCAATTTGAAGAAGGGCGGGCTTCTGCCGCATCAGGCCCGCATGTGGCCGCGCCAGACGCCGGCGCAGCCGACCGTGCAGCAGCTGCACAACAACGGCCGCCTGTTCCCGTCCAACCACCTGCACGAAAGCTGGCTCGACTATCTCTACTGGGACGTCGAGCTGGAGCCGTAGGCTCCGCCGTTCACGCCTTCCTGAGCGCCGCCGCCCAGGCGATGGCGGCGAGGAAGAGGCTCGCCACCACGTTCCAGCCGGCGAAGGACAGGCCGAGGAAGCGCCACGCCGCCTGGTCGCAGGACGGCGGGATCACCGCGTCGAGCTGGTCGAGCAGGCTGCCGCCGCCGGAGGGCGGCAGGGCGACCGCGCCGCAATCGGCCGGGCCGGGCCAGAAGCCCCATTCGACGCCGGCATGGAAGGCGCCGAGCCAGATGCTCCACGTCATCAGCAGCGCCACGACGAGCAGGAGCCCGCGCACCACGAGCGGCGGCAGCCTGAACGCGGCGGCAAGGAGCGCCAGCACCGCGACCGGAACGCCGATATAGTAGGGAAGGCGTTGCTCGAGGCAGAGCTTGCACGGGATGTAGCCGCCGATGTGCTGGAAGCCGAGCGCGGCGCCCACCGTGACGGCCATGCCGAGCGCGGCGAGCCCCGCCCCCAGCGTCTGCATCCTGCCTGTGGCTGCGGTGAGCGTCATGATCGCCTCGGGAAGTCAGCGGAAGGTCGCACCCGTCCTAGAAGCAAAAATGCGGCGGCGCAATGGCGGGGTGCTCGGGCAGGTCCGGGCGGCTCGATACCGGCGCCGCCGCCGCCCTTCGCCTGCCTGCCGGCATTCTCTCCCTGCCCACGGCGGGGCAATCGCCTGTGGCACGCCGCCGCCACCGCGTCATCCCGGCCGACCGAGCGAAGCGAGGAAGAGCCGGGACTCATTGAGCAGCACGGCCGGGTTCAAGGCTTGCGAGGCGGTCCTGAAGTGCGCCGACGCGAGGACCGGGCCGTGCCCGACGATTGTCCGGCCAATGGGTCCCGGCTCTGCGGCCGCTTCGCGGCCTTGGCCGGGATGACGGCGGGGGCGGCGGCGTGCCACGGGCGATTGCCCGCCGTGGGCAGGGAGAGGGAAGCGGGCAGGCAGGCGGTGAAAGGCAGCGCCGAGCGCGGGGAAACGAATTGCCGCGCCGATGCGTCGCTTGACGGCCCCTGCCCTCACCGTATAGTCCGGCGCATCCTGCCCGCGGGTGTGGCGGAATTGGTAGACGCAGCGGACTCAAAATCCGCCGCCGCAAGGCATGCCGGTTCGAGTCCGGCCACCCGCACCATCGTCTTCTCCTCACGCTGTCGCGG
>JALHFU010000045.1:0-18671 GCA_022838525.1 Hyphomicrobiales bacterium
CCGTCGCCGAGATTGAACTGGCCGATCAGCTGCATCAGCGCCGACGCCTCGCGGGCGAGGCCGTGGCTTGCCGCCGTCGACTGCTCGACCAGCGCGGCGTTCTGCTGCGTGCCGTGGTCGATGGTGGTGACGGCCGAGCTGATCTCCTGGATGCCGGTCGCCTGCTCGCGCGCGGCGGTGACGATGGACGAGACGTGATGGTCGATCTCCTGCACCTGGCTGACGATCGCCTCCAGCGCGCTGCCGGTCTGCTCGACCAGATCGACGCCGGCGCGCACCCGCTCGCCGGAGGTGGTGATGAGGGCCTTGATCTCCTTCGCCGCCGTCGCCGAGCGCTGCGCGAGCTCCCGCACCTCGTGGGCGACGACCGCGAAGCCCTTGCCCGCATCGCCGGCGCGCGCGGCCTCGACGCCGGCGTTGAGCGCCAGCAGGCCGGTCTGGAAGGCGATGTCGTCGATGACGCCGATGATGTTGGAGATGTCGTTGGACGACTGCGCGATCTCCTGCATGGCGGTGATGGCGTCGTGGACGATCACGCCCGACCTCTCCGCACCCTGCTTGGTGCGGGCGACGAGCGACCCGGCCTGCTCGGCCCGCTCGGACGAGCTCTGCACCGTGGCGGTGATCTCCTCGAGCGCGGCCGCGGTTTCCTCGACCGAGGCGGCCTGCTGCTCGGTGCGCCGCGCCATGTCGTCGGAGGCGGAACGGATCTCGTTGGCGCCGGAATCGATGGTGCGGGCGTTGTCGCCGACGGCGCGCAGCGTCGACTGGAGCTTGTCGAGCGAGGCGTTGAAGTCGGCGCGCAGCGTGTCGAGGCCCTGCGCGAAGGGCGTGGCGATGCGGTAGGCGACGTTGCCCTCGGCGAGCTGCTGCAGGCCCTCGGCCAGCGCATCGACCGCGAACTTGATCTGCGCCGCCTCCTCGGCCTTCTGGCGCTCGCGCGCCGCGCGCTCCTCCTCCGACAGCGCCCGGTTGGCGTCGGCCTCGCGCTCGAGCTTGTCCTTGGCGACGGCGGCGTCGCGCAGCACGACGAGCGAGCGGGCCATGTCGCCGATCTCGTCGGCGGCGTCGGCCTCGGTGATCTCGACGTCCATCTGACCGCCGGCGATGCGGCCGGTCGCGCCGATGATGCCTTCGAGGCGGCGGCGGAAGCGGCTCGAGATCATCACGCCGAGCAGGATCAGGAGAAGCGCGGCGCCGACGATGATGGCGATCGAGGTCCAGGCCATGCGCGTCAGATAGGCGTAGACCGTCTCCTGCGGCACGGAAACGACGGTGAACCACGAGGTGTCGTCGAGGAGCCGCACCGGCACGGTGACCGCGAGCCGGTCGACGCCGTCGGCGCCAACGACCTCCACCACCTCGCCGGGATTGTCCATCATACGCCGCCAGGCGGACGCGTCCTCGGCGGTGTCCTTGAGCGGCCGGCCGAGGAAGGAGGCGTCCGGATGGCTGACGAAGCTGCCGTCGCGCGACAGGAGCGCGACGAAGCCGGTGCCGAGCGGCCTGATGCCGGAAAGGGCCCTGGTGATGGCGTCGAGGCCGACATCGGCGCCGGCCACGCCGACCACGGCGCCGTCGACGACGATCGGCGCGGTCAGCGAGGTCATCAGCGTCGAGACGCCGTTCACGTCGTAGGCGAAGGGCTCCATGATGACCGGCCTGCGCGTGGTGAGCGGCAGATGGTAGTAGTCGCCGTCGCCGGGCTGCTCGTAACCGACCAGCGGCTCGAAATTGATGCTGCCGTCGGCATTCGTCGTCGCATAGGGGATGTAGCGGCCGGTGGCGTCGTGGCGCGGGGTGCCGGCGTAGTAGGAGTCGCGGCCGTCGAAGGCGTCGGGCTCGAAGCCGGTCCAGACGCCGAGGATGCCCGGCGTGTTGCTCTGGATCTGCGTCAGCATGCGGTCGGCCTGGGCGCGGTCGCCGCGCCGGCCGGCGCTCATCGCCTGCAGCGTGTCGCGCAGGGTGTAGACGACCTGCATGCGGGTTGCGATGCCGCCCTGGATCGTCGCGGCGCTGTTCTGCGCTGCCGCCCTCATCTCCGCGCCGCTCGCGGCCTTCATCTGCTGATAGGACATCACGAACAGGCTCGAGGCCGTCGCGACCGTCGCGATCACGCCCACGGCGACGATCGAGAAGATGTTCCTGGAAGTGGCAGTCTTGAACAGCATGGGGGGAAATGCCTTTCTGGCGATGTTCGACACCCTCCGCTTCACCACGGCGGAAGGGATTGCGACCTCGATTGCGATGCAGGAAGGATGCGCCCCGTCGAAGACCGCATCCCCCGCCAGCGCTCCTTCAACGGGCGCAACTCTGCGGGAGACCGATTAATTAACTCTGAACCAAATTGTCGCAGGCGGCCGGTTGCATCCACTTGTGCGTGAAACGCCGCCGCACCGTGTCGCCGGCCTGCGGCACGGCGATTGCGCGGGCGCGGCGAACACACGATAATCGCGCCAATGTGGAGCACTCTCGCCGGCTACTGGCCCCATATCCTCGCCGTCATATCCGTCGCCATGGCGGCCGTGGCCATCGTTCACGTGGTGATGAACAAGGAGGAGGTGCGTTCCGCCATCGGCTGGGTGGGCGTCATCCTTCTGTCGCCCATCGTCGGGGCGGTGATCTACGCCATCGCCGGGATAAACCGCATCCGGCGGGCCTCGATGATCTCGGAGCGCCGGCGCTCGACCACGGGCGACCCGCGGCATCAGGCGCATCTCGACGTGTCGCGGGCGCTGGTCGCCGACCAGTTCGGCGAGTGCTTCGCGGCGATGAAGACGCTGGGCGACCGCGTCGCCAAGCACGCGATGACGGTGGGCAACACCATCCGGACCCTCGACGGCGGCGACGAGGCCTATGCCGGGATGATCGCGGCCATCGACGGGGCCCGGCGCAGCATCATCCTCGAAACCTACATCTTCGACCGCGACGCCATCGGCCTCAGGATCGCCGAGGCGCTTGCCCGCGCCCGCCGCCGCGGCGTGGCGGTGCGCGTCCTCGTCGACGCGGTCGGCGCCCGCTACAGCGTCCCCAGCATCGTCGGCACGCTCAAGGGCGGCGGCATCGCCGTCGAGCTGTTCAACGGCAGCCTGATCATGGGCCTGCGCCTGCCCTATGCCAACCTCAGGACGCACCGCAAGATCCTCGTCGTGGACGGCGCCGTCGCCTTCGTCGGCGGCATGAACATCCGCGAGGGGTTCACCAGCGAGTTCGCCCGCAGCACCCGGGCGCGCGACACGCATTTCCGCCTCACCGGGCCGGTGGTCGGGGACATCTTCTCCGTCGCGGCCGAGGACTGGCGCTTCGCCGCCGACGAGGTGCTGGAGGGCGAGGCGTGGGCGATCGAGCCGGCGCCGGCCGTGCATTTCGGCGCGCCGGTGTTCATCCGCGCCATCTCGTCCGGGCCGGATGCGGCGCTCGAGACCAACCACCGGATGCTGATGGGGGCGTTCTCGGTCGCGCAGCGCTCGATCCGCATCATGTCGCCCTACTTCCTGCCCGACCGCGAGCTGGTGGCGGCGCTGGCGACGGCGGGGCGGCGCGGCGTCGAGATCGACATCGTGGTGCCGGCGGACAACAACCTCGTGCTCGTCGAGCGCGCCATGCTGGCGCAGTTCGAGCAGGTGCTGAAGAACTACTGCCGCGTGTGGCGCGCCAGCGGGCCGTTCGACCATTCCAAGCTGCTCTCGGTCGACGGGGTCTGGGCCTTCGTCGGCTCGTCCAATCTCGATCCGCGCTCGCTCCGGCTGAACTTCGAGATCGACATCGAGGTGCTCGACGCCGATTTCGCCGGCTGGATCGACCGCCGGATCGAGACCGCCATCGCCACGGCGCAGCCGATCACGATCGATTCCCTGCGCGCCCGGCCGTTCGTCGTGCGCCTGACCGATCGTATCCTGTGGCTCGGCTCGCCCTACCTTTAGGCCCTGCCTCTAGACCCAGCCTCAGCCGGCCTGCGCGGATGCGGGGGTGTCGCGCCCGATGCGCTCCAGCCCCTCGGCGATCTCGTTCATGCGGCGGTTGAGCTCGGCGACGTCCTGCGACGCCTGGCGCAGCTCGCGCAGCAACTCCTCCGCGACCTCGGGCGTGGCGGGCCGGTCCTGCGGCCCGTCGCCCTCGCCGCTCAGGAGCCAGGACAGGCTGACGCCGAGGATGCCGGCCATGGTGGCGAGGCGGTTGGCGCGCGGCACGTCGCGGTCGCGCTCCCAGGCGGTCCAGCTTTGCGCCAGCACGCCGAGGCGGCGCGCGGCCTCGGCCTCGCTCAGGCCGGACATCTCGCGGGCGAGCGAAATGCGCCCGCCGAGCGTGTCCTGTGCCGCATAGCCGCGGTTTCCGGTGGTGGGCATTCGAGCGCCCTCCCTTCGATGCGTTGCATGAGACGGGGCGGGACGCCGTGCGCCCCGCCCCAACGGATATTCGCCCGCTACTGCGCCGCGGCGCGGGCCTGCTCGAGCCAGCCCTCGACGAGGTCGGCATTGGCCTCGATCCATTCGCGGGCATGGCGCTCGACGTCGGCGGCGCTGCCCTCACCGTCGTTCATCCTGGCGTTCTGGGCGAAGATGTCCTCGATGGGGAGCGAGGCCGCCTCGAGCAGCGCCTTCACGGCCGGATTGGCGGCGAGGAACTCCGAGTTGACGACCGGGCGGATGTCGTTGGCCGGGAAGCCGAGCGTGCACGGGTCGTTGACGCAGCCGGTGACGCCGGCGAGCGTGGCCGCATCGGCGAGATCGGCCAGATCGGCCGGCAGGTTCACCTCGGGAACCTCGATCCACATCACGTCCTCGCCGGGCTTGAGCGTGTCGACGGTCCAGTTCGGCGTCCAGGTGTAGAACAGGATCGGCGTGCCCTCGCCATAGGCCGCGACCGCGTCGGCCATCGAGGCCGAGTAGCTGGCCTTGATCGGGTTGACGTGGTCGCGCAGGCCGTAGGCGTCGAGGTGGTGCTCGATATTGATCTCGCAGCCCCAGCCCGGCGGGCAGGCGACCAGATCGGCCTTGCCGTCGCCGTCGCGGTCGAAGGCGGCCTTGACGTCGTCGCGCTTGAAGTCGTCGAGCGTCTTGATGCCGAACTTCTCCACCGACGCCTTGTCGACGAGATAGCCTTCGAGCGCGCCGCCCTGCGCGACGTAGCCGACGAGCTCGGCACCCTGCGAATAGGTGCTCTCATAGGAATTGTGCAGCGGGAACCAGCCGTTGACCCACAGGTCGAGGTCGCCCTGCGCCACCGCCTGGTAGAAGGGCGGGTTGTCGAGCGTGGTCGGCCCCTCGACCGTGTAGCCGAGCTTTTCCAGAAGCTGCTTGTAGACGGCGGCCTCGAACCAGCCCGTGTCCCAGGTGGCCTGGGCCATCCGGACCGTGGTGCCGGCGCCCGGCCCTTCCTGGGCGTGGAGCGCGGCGACGGGGGCGGCGAGCATCGTGCCCGCCGCGAGCGCGACGGCGACGAGCCGCGAGAGAGATGGGTTGGTCATGGTCAGACTCCTTGTCTTCTTCTTGCCTCCCCGGCGGGCCGGGGTCTTCTTCCGTATGTCCCGCCGGCGGCGGGGACGGGGAGCCGCGCAAGACGCGGCCGGGCGGGCTCAGCCCGCCCTTTCGGCTTCCGCCGCGGCACCGCCGCGCCGCAGCGAGAACAGGGAGCGCATCGTCTGCATCAGCGTGGGCGTGCGCACCGCGCGCTTCTCGCCCAGTGCCTGGCTGATGCGGTCGAGGACGATGGCGATGAGCACGATGCCGATGCCGCCGGCGGTGGCGTTGCCGACGTCGAGCCGGCCGAGGCCGGTGAAGACGGTCAGCCCCAGCCCGCCGGCGCCGATCAGCGCGGCGATGACCACCATGGAGAGCGCCAGCATCAGCGTCTGGTTCAGGCCGGCCATCACCGTGCGCAGGGCGAGCGGGAACTGCACCTCGACCAGCATCTGCCACGGCGTCGCGCCGAAGGCGAGGGCGGCTTCCGTCAGGTCCTCGCGCACGTTGCGGATGCCGAGGTCGGTCAGCCGGATGATCGGCGGCAGGGCGAAGACGATGGTGGCGATGATGCCCGGCACCACGCCGACGCCGAACAGCATGACGATGGGCACCAGATAGACGAAGGAGGGAATCGTCTGCATGATGTCGAGGATCGGCCGCAGGATGGCGCGGAAGATGTCGGAGCGCGCGGCCAGCACGCCGAGCGGGATGCCGATCACGACGCAGAACAGCACCGCCGTCACCACCATGGCGAGCGTCGTCATCGTCTCCGGCCACAGGCCGATCATGTCGATGAAGGAGAGCGCGACGAGCGTGAAGAGGGCGACGCCGCGGCCGGCCGTGCGCCACGCGATCAGCGCCAGCGCCAGCGTGAACACCAGCATCGGCGTGGCGTTCAGGAAGCCGGACAGCGCGTTCAGCACCTGCGTGATCGGCCACTGCATCGAGCGGAAGAAGGGGCGGAAATTCGGCACCAGCCACTCGCGCACGAACAGGTTGACCCAGGTCGCAAAGGGGATGGAGATGAAGTCGGACGGGCTCGGCATCGTCATGTCTCCCCTTTGGTCTCCCCTTTGGTCTCATCGCCGGCTTCCTCGCGGGCGAGCCGCGCGAACAGCGCCTGCGGCCGGACGACCCCGACGAGGCGTCCGTTGCCGTCGGTGAGCGCGATGGGCAGGCCCTCCTGTGCCAGCGGATAGAGGTCGACGAGCCGCGCATCGGGCGCGGCCGTGGGGAAGTCGCGGTTCACCGCCTGCCTCAGCTCCGTGCCCTTGCGGATCGCTGCGCTGGCGCTGCGCCAGGTGACGATGCCGGCGAGCCGGCCGTTCTCCGTGACGTGAAGCGCGTTCACCCCCAGCTTCTCCATGCGCGACAGGGCGGTGCGGGCGTCGGTGGTCTCGATGGGAAGCGTCTCGCGTGGCCGGGCGACGCTCTCGGCGGTGAAGACGAGTGAGCGGTCGATGTCGCGGGTGAAGGCGGCGACATAGTCGTCGGCCGGGTTGCCGACGATCTCCTGGGCGGTGCCTGTCTGGACCACCGCGCCGTTGCGCATGATGGCGATGGTGCTGCCCAGCGTCAGCGCCTCGGTCAGGTCGTGGGTGATGAAGACGATGGTCTTCTTCAGCGTGCGCTGGAGCTCCAGCAGCTCCTGCTGCATGTCGCCGCGGATCAGCGGGTCGAGCGCGGAGAACGGCTCGTCCATCAGCAGGATTTCGGGTTCGGAGGCCAGCCCCCGCGCCAGCCCGACGCGCTGCTGCATGCCGCCGGAAAGCTCGTCGGGGTAGCTGTCGGCGCGGGCGGCGAGGCCCACCTGCTCCAGCGCCGCCTGCGCGCGCTCGCGCCGCTCGCTCGGCTTGACGCCCCTGATCTTGAGGCCGAAGGCGACGTTCTCGGCCACGGTCTTGTGCGGGAACAGCGCGAAGTGCTGGAACACCATCGCCACCTTCTCGCGCCGCACCCGGCGCAGCTCGTCGTCGGAGCAGGCGGCGACGTCGATGCCGTCGATGAGGATCGAGCCGGCGCTCGGCTTGATGAGGCCGTTGATCATCCGCACCAGCGTCGACTTGCCCGAGCCGGAGAGCCCCATGACGACGAAAATCTCGCCCTCGGCGACGCTGAAGCTGACATCGTCCACGCCCACGGTCTGGCCGGTGGCGGCGTAAATCTCGTCCTTGGTCCTGCCGGATTTCAGAAGGGTGAGCGCTTCGGCGGGGTCTCTGCCAAAGATCTTGTATAGATTGCTTCCTGATATCTTTGTATGCATGTATCGATGTCTGGATAGAAAGTAATCATGCCTGAATCGACAGACAATCTACCCTCAGCACATTTCCTTTTCCGATGGTGCCCATTCTGCGAGTGAGAGCACAAAGATATTCGGCGGAGCCGCGAAATGCGGCCTCGCTGCGGAGATGAACTGTCTTTATAGGAATTCCATTCTTTGAGCGTCAACCCTTGAGGCGAAATTGAGGCGAAGCCGTCTCTGCCGGGCGGGCGACGCGCGCGCCGGCCGTCCACAGGAAAGCGGCGGCCCGAAACGGCCTTCGGCGAGGCGGCTTTGCGCGGGGCGGAGCCGCGAGAAAGCGGCCGGGGCGGGGCCGGCATGCAGGGAGAATGAATCTATCCCTTGATCGTCCCTTGACAGAATTGCGCCATCGCCTACTAGATATAGATGTCATGGTTCCTCCGAGTCGCAAGATCACGGAGGCTAAGAGGGAAGCCGGTGCGCGCGTTGCGCAAAGCCGGCGCTGCCCCCGCAACTGTAAGCAGCGAGCCTGCGTCGAGTTATGCCACTGATGCCGCAAGGCGTCGGGAAGGCCGGCGAAGGCAACGACCTGCGAGCCAGGAGACCTGCCGTGGCGACATGAACGAACCTCGGGCGGGGTGTCCCGGCGGTGCGCATCGGATCGCCTGCGGCCTCGTCTTCATGTCCGCACGGTCCTGCGTCTGCGGCTCTCCCCGTCCACAGCTCCACGGGGACAAGATGCCGGCAGCCTCCACCGCCAAATCCTTCATCGCCGGGACCGATCAGGTTCCGATCCATCCCGACGCCGCCGCGCGCCCGCAGGCCGAGCCCGGCTACCGCGTCATCCGCCGCAACGGCGCGGTCACGCCGTTCGACGCCACCAAGATCACCGTGGCGCTCACCAAGGCGTTCCTCGCCGTCGAGGGTTCGACGGCAGCCGGCTCGCGGCGCGTGCACGACACCGTCGCCGGGCTGACGGAGCAGGTCGTCGCCGCGCTGACGCGCCGCGTCGGCGAGGGCCGCCTCTTCCATATCGAGGACGTGCAGGACCAGGTCGAGCTGGCGCTGATGCGCGGCGAGCACCACAAGGTGGCACGCGCCTATGTGCTCTACCGCGAGGAGCGGGCGCGCGAGCGCGCCGCCGCGAAGGCGGCCGCGGCCGACGAAGCCATGCCGTCGCTCAGCGTGCGCGCCGAGGACGGCACGCTTGCCCCGCTCGACGAGGCGCGGCTCGCCCGCATCGTCGAGGAGGCCTGCGAGGGGCTGGAGGCGGTGTCGGCGGAGGCCATCCTCGCCGAGGCGCGGCGCAACCTCTATGACGGCATCACGCTGGACGAGCTGTCGCTGGCGCCGATCCTCGCCGCGCGGACGCTGGTCGAGCAGGAGCCGAACTATGCCTTCGTCTCCGCCCGGCTGCTCCTCGACCGGCTGCGCCGCGAGGCGCTGACCTTCGTCTCCGGCCGGCCGGAGCAGGCGACACAGGCCGACATGGCCGGGCGCTATGCGAGCTATTTCCCCGATTTCGTGAAGACCGGCATCGAGGCCGAGCTGATCGACCCGGATCTCGGCCGCTTCGACCTGGCGCGGCTGGGGGCGGCGCTCAAGCCCGAGCGCGATTTGAACTTCCAGTATCTCGGCCTCCAGACGCTCTACGACCGCTATTTCCTGCACACGAAGGGCAAGCGCTTCGAGCTGCCGCAGGCCTTCTTCATGCGCGTGGCGATGGGACTGGCGATCCGCGAGATCGACCGCGAGGCGCGCGCCATCGAGTTCTACGACCTGCTGTCGTCGTTCGACTTCATGGCCTCGACGCCGACGCTGTTCAATTCGGGCACGACGCGGCCGCAGCTTTCGTCCTGCTTCCTGACCACCATCGGCGACGACCTCGACGCCATCTTCAAGGGCATCAAGGACAATGCGCTGCTCGCCAAATATTCCGGCGGTCTCGGCAACGACTGGACGCCGGTGCGGGGCCTCGGCGCCCACATCAAGGGCACCAACGGCGAGAGCCAGGGCGTGGTGCCGTTCCTGAAGGTGGCGAACGACACGGCCATCGCCGTCAACCAGGGCGGCAAGCGCAAGGGCGCGGTCTGCGCCTATCTCGAGACGTGGCACGTCGACATCGAGGAGTTCCTCGACCTTCGCAAGAACACCGGCGACGACCGCCGCCGCACCCATGACATGAACACGGCCAACTGGGTGCCGGACCTGTTCATGCAGCGCGTCGAGGCCGATGGCGAATGGACGCTGTTCTCGCCCGACGAGGTGCCGGATCTGCACGACCTCTACGGCGCCGCGTTCAAGGCGGCTTACGAAGCCTACGAGGCCAGGGCGGCGGCCGGCGGCATCAAGGTGTTCCGCAAGGTCCGCGCGCTCGACCTGTGGCGCAAGATGCTGACCATGCTGTTCGAGACCGGGCATCCGTGGATCACCTTCAAGGACCCGTGCAACATCCGCTCGCCGCAGGGCCATGTCGGCGTGGTGCATTCGTCGAACCTGTGCACCGAGATCACGCTCAATACCTCGAAGGACGAGGTCGCGGTGTGCAATCTCGGCTCCGTCAACCTCCTCAACCACGTGACGGAGACCGGCCTCGACCTCGACCGGCTGGCGAGGACCGTCGGCACGGCGATGCGCATGCTCGACAATGTGGTCGACATCAACTTCTACACCATCCCCGAGGCGCGGCGCTCCAACCTGCAGCATCGGCCGGTCGGCCTCGGCCTGATGGGCTTCCAGGACGCGATCCAGAAGCTGCGCATCCCCTACGCCTCGGACGCGGCGGTGGAGTTCGCCGACCGGAGCATGGAGGCGATCAGCTACCATGCCATCTCGGCGTCGGTCGATCTCGCTGCCGAGCGCGGCCGCTATGCGAGCTTCGACGGCTCGCTGTGGTCGAAGGGCATCCTGCCCGTCGATTCCATCGCGCTGATGGAGAAGGCGCGCCCCGGCGTCGAGATGGACAATGGCACGACGCTCGACTGGGAGTCCCTGCGCAAGCGGGTGAAGAAGACCGGCATGCGCAACTCCAACACCATGGCGATCGCGCCGACGGCGACGATCTCCAACATCTGCGGCGTGTCGCAGTCGATCGAGCCGGCCTACCAGAACCTGTTCGTCAAATCGAACATGTCGGGCGACTTCACCGTGGTCAACGCCCAGCTCGTCCACGATCTGAAGGCGCGCGGGCTGTGGGACGAGGTGATGGTGTCGGACCTGAAATATTTCGACGGCTCGCTCGGCTCCATCGACCGCATCCCCGACGATTTGAAGGCGCTCTACGCCACGGCGTTCGAGATCGACGCGGCATGGCTGGTCGAGGCGGCGTCGCGCCGGCAGAAGTGGATCGATCAGGCGCAGTCGCTCAACCTCTACATCGCCAATCCGAGCGGCAAGAAGCTGGACGAGCTCTATCGTCTGGCGTGGCGGAAGGGGCTGAAGACCACCTACTATCTGCGCTCGCGCTCGGCGACCCATGTCGAGAAATCGACGCTCAAGGGCACGGACGGCAAGCTCAACGCCGTCTCCGCCACCATCGAGGCCGCGCCCGCCGCAGCGCCCATCGTCATCGACGCCAATGCCGGCTGGGGCAAGGCCTGCGCCGTCGACGACCCCGAATGCGAGGCGTGCCAGTAGGCCGCAAGACAATCGCGTAACTGGCGCCGCCCCTCATCCGGCCCTTCGGGCCACCTTCTCCCCGTGAACGGGGAGAGGATGCCGGCAGGCAGGTGAGGGGCAGCGCCGACAGCACAGAACGACATCATGGAGAACAGGAAAATGCTCGAGTGGACCGAACCGAAAGCCGCCGTGGCCAATTTCATCCCGCCGTCCGGCGAGGCCGACGCCACCGGGCTCGGCGCGATCGAGCGGGGGGCGGCGCGCGTGTCGGTGGACGACAAGCGCATGATCAACGCCCGCGCCGACGTCAACCAGCTGCTGCCGCTCAAGTACCGCTGGGCGTGGGAAAAATACCTTGCCGGCTGCAACAACCACTGGATGCCGACCGAGGTGTCGATGCAGGCCGACATCGCGCTGTGGAAGTCGAAGGACGGGCTGACCGAGGACGAGCGGCGCATGATCAAGCGCAATCTCGGCTTCTTCGCCGCGTCGGAATCGCTGGTGGCCAACAACATCGTGCTCGCCATCTACCGCCACCTCACCAACCCGGAATGCCGGCAGTATCTGCTCCGGCAGGCGTTCGAGGAGGCGGTCCACACCCACACCTTCCAGTACATCGTCGAAAGCCTCGGGCTGGACGAGGGCGAGCTGTTCAACATGTATCGCGAGGTGCCGTCGATCACCGACAAGGCGGCGTGGGCGCTCGACTACACCAAGCATCTCGACGATCCGGAGTTCAAGACCGGGACCCCGGAGACCGACCAGGCCTTCCTGCGCGACCTCGTCGCCTTCTACGTCGTGTTCGAGGGCATGTGGTTCTACACCGGCTTCGCGCAGATCCTGTCGCTCGGCCGGCGCAACAAGATGGTCGGCATCGCCGAGCAGTACCAGTACATCCTGCGCGACGAGTCGATCCATCTCAATTTCGGCATCGACGTCATCAACCAGATCAAGCTCGAAAACCCGCATCTGTGGACGAAGGCGTTCCAGGACGAGGTGCGCGGCATGCTCAAGGATGCGGCCGAGCTCGAGGCGGCCTATGGCCGCGATACGATGCCGCGCGGCTTCCTCGGGCTGAACGCGGCGCTGTGCGAACAATACATGCACTTCATCGCCAACCGCCGCTGCGCCCAGCTCGGCCTCGCACCCGTCTTTGCCGAGGCGGAGAACCCGTTCCCGTGGATGTCGGAGGCGATGGACCTGAAGAAGGAGAAGAACTTCTTCGAGACCCGCGTCATCGAATACCAGAACGGCGGCGCGCTTTCCTGGGACTAAGGGAAATACGGGACGCGCGGCGGGCAGGGGGCTGCCGGCCGCGCGATCCCGGACCGTTCAGCCGGACCGGAATTTGAACAACCGAACCGAAAATTGGGGGGCAAGCGTCGATGCCGATGCTATCCGAAACCGCACGCGACGATAACGGGACCGGGCCTGTCGCGCATCCTGCAAGCCGCGACATCGCCGTCGACGTCGCATCCTCGGTCAACGAATATCTCGAGCGCGCCGACTGGCGCGTCAACGCCAACGCCAATCAGGGCTATTCGCTCGGCGGGCTGATCCTCAACGTCTCGGGCAAGGTGGTGGCCAATTACTGGCTAAGCCATGTCTATCCGCCGGAAGTGGGTGCTGCGCACCGCGAGGGCGACATCCACATCCACGACCTCGACATGCTGGCCGGCTACTGTGCCGGCTGGTCGCTGCGCACGCTGCTGACCGAAGGCTTCAACGGCGTGCAGGGCAAGGTCGAGTCCGGCCCGCCGAAGCGCATGTCGAGCGCGGTCGGCCAGATCGTCAACTTCCTCGGCACGCTCCAGAACGAATGGGCGGGCGCGCAGGCGTTCTCGTCGTTCGACACCTACATGGCGCCGTTTATCCGTAAGGATAACCTTACCTATGGCGAGGTGCGGCAGGCGATCCAGGAGCTGATCTTCAACCTGAACGTTCCCTCGCGCTGGGGCACGCAGACGCCGTTCACCAACCTCACTTTCGACTGGGTCTGCCCGGAGGACCTGCGCGACCAGGTGCCGATCGTCGGCGGCAGGGAGATGGATTTCTCCTATGGCGAGCTGCAGGCCGAGATGGACATGATAAACCGCGCCTATATCGAGGTGATGTCGCGCGGCGACGAGAAGGGCCGGGTGTTCACCTTCCCGATCCCGACCTACAACATCACGCCCGATTTCCCCTGGCAGAGCGAGAACGCCGAGCGCCTGTTCGAGATGACGGCGAAATACGGCCTGCCCTACTTCCAGAATTTTTTGAACTCCGACCTCAAGCCGAACATGGTGCGCTCCATGTGCTGCCGGCTCCAGCTCGATCTGACGGAGCTTCTGAAGCGCGGCAACGGCCTGTTCGGCAGCGCCGAGCAAACGGGCTCGCTCGGCGTCGTCACCGTCAACTGCGCCCGGCTCGGCTATCTGCACAAGGGCGACGAGGCCGGGCTTCTGCAGCGGCTCGACGAATTGCTGGAGCTCGGCCGCGACAGCCTCGAGATCAAGCGCACGGTGATCCAGCGGCTGATGGACGACGGGCTCTTCCCCTACACCAAGCGCTATCTCGGCACGCTGCGCAACCATTTCTCGACGCTGGGCGTCAACGGCGTCAACGAGATGATCCGCAACTTCACCGGCGACGCCCACGACATCACCACCGAATGGGGCCACGCCTTCGCCGTGCGGCTCCTCGACCATGTGCGGGCGCGCATCGTGGAATTCCAGGAGGAGACGGGGCACCTCTACAATCTGGAGGCGACGCCGGCGGAAGGCACCACCTACCGCTTCGCCAAGGAGGACCGGAAGCGCTTTGCCGACATCCTCCAGGCCGGCACGGCGCACGAGCCCTACTACACCAATTCGAGCCAGCTTCCGGTCGGCTTCACCGACGATCCGTTCGAGGCGCTGGAGCGGCAGGAGACGCTGCAGCGCAAATATACCGGCGGCACGGTGCTGCATCTCTATATGGGGTCGCGCCTGTCCTCCACCGATGCCTGCCGCAAGCTGGTGCGCCGGGCGCTGGAGAATTTCGGGCTGCCCTACATCACGGTCACGCCGACATTCTCGGTGTGCCCCAAGCACGGATACATCGCGGGCGAGCACGAATTCTGCCCGCGCTGCGACGACGAGCTCATCACGAGGAAGCGGCACGCCGCCGCGCATTGAGGAAAGGAAAGACCCATGTTCGACATCAAGCCCGCCGTCGCCGGGGACGCCATCTTGCTCGCCGACGAGGAGCGCCAGCCCTGCGAGATCTGGACGCGCGTGATGGGCTATCACCGCCCGGTCTCGTCCTTCAACCGCGGCAAGAAGGGCGAGTTCCGCGAGCGCACCTATTTCAGCGAGCAGCAGGCGCGTCTTGGCTGACATCCGCGTCGGCGGCCTGCAACGCCTGTCCGCCTGCGACTGGCCGGGTGAGCTGGTCGCCACCGTTTTCCTGCAGGGCTGTCCGTGGGACTGCCCCTATTGCCACAATCCGCATCTGATCCCGGTCAAGGGAAACAAGATGCTGGATTGGGACGCGGTGCTGGGCTTCCTCGCCGCCCGGCGTGGTCTGCTCGACGGGGTCGTGTTCTCCGGCGGGGAACCCACCCTGCAACGCGCGCTGCCCGACGCGATGAAGGCCGTGCGCGACCTCGGATTCGGGGTCGGCCTGCACACGGGCGGCCCGTACCCGGCCCGGTTCGCGGCGGTGCTGCCGCTCTGCGACTGGGTCGGCTTCGACGTCAAGGCGCCGTTCGCCGAATACCGCCGCGTCACCGGCGCGGCGAGCAGCGGCGACAAGGCGAGGGAGAGCCTCCGGCTGCTGCTGGCAAGCGGCGTGGCGCATCAGGTGCGCACCACGGTCGATCCGGCGCTGCTCGACGAGGCGGCCGTGAAGCGCATGGGCGCGGAGCTTGCCGCGCTCGGCGTCGCGACGCACACCTTGCAGGAATTCCGCCTCGCCGGCACGCGCCCGAACCGGCCGGTTCACGAATAGGGCAGGAAGGACGAGCGCGTCTCGTTGACGGCGAGCGGCCTGACCACCGGCGGGAATGCCCGCTGCGGGCAGGCGGAGCGCTCGCAGATCTTGCAGCCGGCGCCGATCGGCGTGCGGGCCGAGGCGTCGTCGAGGCGCAGGCCCTTGGAATAGACGAGCCTGCCGGCATGGCGCAGGTCGCAGCCGAGCCCGATGGCGAAGGTCTTGTCCGGCGCGCCGTAGCCGCCGACGGCGCGGCTGACCGTGCGCGCCACCCACAGATAGGTGCGCCCGTCCGGCATCTCGGCCAGCTGCGTCAGGATGCGGCCGGGCTGCGCGAACGCCTCGTAGACGTTCCACAGCGGGCAGGTGCCGCCGGCCCGCGAGAAATGGAAATCGGTCGCCGACTGGCGCTTGGAGATGTTGCCGGCGCGGTCGACGCGGATGAAGAAGAACGGCACGCCGCGCGCGCCGGCCCGCTGCAGGGTGCTGAGCCGATGGCACACGGTCTCGAAGCCGACGCCGAATTTACGCCCGATGAGGTCGATGTCGTGGTGCAGCCGTTCCGCGGCCTCGAGAAAGGCGCGGTAGGGCAGGATCAGCGCGCCGGCGAAATAGTTGGCGAGGCCGATGCGGGCGAGCGCACGCGCCTCGGCATTGGTGAAGGTGGCGCCGGCGATCTCGGCGTCGATCTCCCTGCCGAATTCGAGGAAGGCGAGCTGCGTCGCCATCTGGAAGGCGCGCTGGCCGCCGGTGAGATGCGGCGACAGCCGCAGCGTCCTCGTGTCAAGCTCGAAGGCGCGCTGGACGGTTGTCGCCGGCTCGTCGGCGGCGAGCGTGACGCGGATGTCATGGCGTTCGCGAAGATGCGCCTCGAGCGCGTCCGCCATCCGGCCGAGCGGGTTGCCGAGCCCGGCGGCGATGGCCTCGGCGGCGCGGTCGAGCGCGTCGATATGGTTGTGGCGGGCATAGAAGAAGTCGCGCACCTCCTCGAAGGGGGCGGCGGCGAGCGGCGCGGCGGCCGCCTGCCGGTCGTCGCCCAGCCGGGCGGCAAGCGCCGCCGACTGGTCGAGGGCGCGCGCGAGCCTGCTGTTCAGGCCGACGATCAGCCGGCCCACCGCCGGCATGTTGGTGGCGATCTCCCTGATCTCGGCGGCGGAAATCTCCTCGCCGATGGCGGGGCTCGCGAAGACCTCGCGCAGCTCGCCGACCAGCCGCGCCTCGTCCTCGTCGGAGAAGAGCTGCACGTCGACGCCGAAGGCGGCGTTGAGCTTGAGCAGCACCGCCACGGTCAGCGGCCGCTGGTTGTTCTCGATCTGGTTGAGATAGCTGAGCGAGATGCCGAGCGCGTCGGCCAGCGCCTGCTGAGTCAGGCGGCGCTCGTCGCGCAGCCGCTTCAGCCTCACCCCCATGAACAGCTTCTTCATGTCGCGCGCCCGTACTTCGCAAACTTCGCAAAACTTGCGGTCTTGCTTCGCAAAGTTCTGCATTTTCAGTGATTTACGCTGATCTCAGTATGCAGATATTGCGAAGGATAACCAGCCGAAACTTACGAGGGAACCCGTTCGTGAAGCCGCACACCGTCCGCACCCGGAAGTCCGCCGAGAAGCTCGCCCGCGAGGATCAGCTCGCCTGGAAGATCGCCTCCATCGCCGCGGACGACGTGCCGCTCGACGCCGACGTGGTCGAGATGATCGGCAACCGCATCATCGACAACGCCGCCGTCGCCGCCGCCTCGCTGGCGCGGCGGCCGGTGGCGAGCGCGCGGGCGCAGGCGGCGGCGCATCCCTATCTGCCGGGCGCGACCGTGTTCGGGCTTTCGACGGCGAAGCGCGTGTCGCCGGAATGGGCGGCGTGGGCGAACGGCGTCGCGGTGCGCGAGCTCGACTTCCACGACACCTTCCTCGCCGCCGACTATTCGCATCCGGGCGACAACATCCCGCCGATCCTCGCCGTCGCCCAGCACTGCGGGCTGTCGGGCGCGGCGCTCGCCCGGGGCATCGCCGCCGGCTACGAGGTGCAGGTCAATCTCGTGAAAGGCATCTGCCTGCACGAGCACAAGATCGATCACATCGCGCATCTCGGGCCTTCGGCCGCGGCCGGCATCGGCGCGGCGCTCGGTCTTCCGCCCGAAACCATCTATCAGGCGGTGCAGCAGGCGCTGCATGTGACGACCACCACGCGCCAGTCGCGCAAGGGCGAGATTTCGAGCTGGAAGGCCTATGCGCCGGCCTTCGCCGGCAAGATGGCAGTGGAGGCCGTGGACCGCGTGCTGCGCGGCGAGGGCGCGCCGTCGCCGGCCTGGGAGGGCGAGGACGGCTTCATCGCCTGGCTGCTCTCCGGCCCAGAGGCCGAATATGTCGTGCCGCTGCCCGAGAAGGGCGAGGCCAAGCGCGCCATCATGGACACCTACACCAAGGAACACTCGGCCGAGTACCAGAGCCAGGCGCTGATCGACCTCGCGCGGCGCATGCGGACGAAGATCGGCGATTTGTCGAAGGTGAAGGACATCGTCATCCACACCAGCCATCACACCCATTACGTGATCGGCACCGGCGCCAACGACCCGCAGAAGATGGACCCGAAGGCGAGCCGCGAAACGCTCGACCATTCGATCATGTACATCTTCGCCGTGGCGCTGGAGGACGGCGGCTGGCACCACGAGCGCTCCTATGCGCCCGAGCGCGCCAACCGGCCGCAGACGGTGGCGCTGTGGCGCAAGATTTCCACGGTCGAGGACCCGGAGTGGACGCGCCGCTACCACAGCCATGACCCGAAGGAGAAGGCGTTCGGCGGCCGCGTCGTCGTCACGCTCGAGGACGGGACCGTGATCGAGGGCGAGCTGGCGGTGGCCGATGCCCATCCGCTCGGCAGCCGCCCCTTCACCCGGCCCGACTACGTGAACAAGTTCCGCACGCTGGCCGAGGGCATCGTCGGAAGGGAAGAGCAGGACCGTTTCATCGCCACGGTCGAGCGGCTGACGGCGCTGAAGCCGGAGGAGCTTGCCGGCCTCACCTTCACCGTCGATGCCGAAAGGCTCGGCCCGGCGGCCGCCCCCGGCATTTTCGACTGGAAGCGTGGTTGAGGAGGACGTCATGACCGCACCGAAGCCCAAAAAATCCGTGGCGCTCTCCGGCGTCGTCGCCGGCAACACCGCTTTGTGCACGGTCGGCCGCACCGGCAACGACCTGCACTACCGCGGCTACGACATTCTCGACGTGGCCGAGACCTGCGCGTTCGAGGAGATCGCCCATCTCCTCGTCCACGGCATGCTGCCGACGCTGGCGGAGCTTGCCGCTTACAAGGCGAAGCTCAAGGCGCTGCGGGGGCTGCCCGACGCGGTCAGGCGCACGCTGGAGCTCTTGCCGGCCGCGACGCATCCGATGGACGTCATGCGC
>JALHFU010000251.1:0-3679 GCA_022838525.1 Hyphomicrobiales bacterium
ATGCCATACCGGTAGCGCATTCGTGACGGCCCGACAAATCGCCGGCTCTGCGGGGGCGGGCGAAAGCCCGGGCCGCGGAGGCGGCGCGCGAAGCGCGTTTGCGTGAGCGAGAAGATGGTGGCCGCTGCGGGAGTCGAACCCGCATGGGCAAGGCCCGAAGCATTTTAAGTGCCTTGTGTCTACCAGTTCCACCAAGCGGCCGTTCCGCGCGCCTTGTCGTGCGCCGCGCGCAATGTGGTTAGTGGACGGCGCGGTCGCGATCAAGCGGGGAAGGCGCGGGCGGCGATGCGGCGGATGAAGGCGACGACGCGCTCCGTCTCGGCATATTGCAGCATGTGGCCGATGCCTTCGGCGATCTCCAGATCGAGGCCCGCGATCCTGCCGTCGACGGCGAGGCCGTGCCGCCTGTGGTTCAGGACGCGGTCGGCGCTGCCGAACAGGATGCCGCAGGGCACCGCGATCTCGTCATGGCGCGTCTCCAGCGCGGGCATGTCGTGGCGCAGCGCCACCAGATCGGTCGAGGTGGCGTAGAAGTGGCTCGGCCGCATTGCGGCCATCGCGCCGCCGGCGACGGCGTAGTCGTGCGGCGGCTTCTGCGGCCCGAACACGAAATCGAGCGTCTGCGCCGCCGCCTTGAGCGACGCCGGCAGGGCGACCGTCTCGGCGACCAGCCGGCGCAGCAGCGGCGAGCGGATGTCGAGCATGCGGAACTCGGGCGCCACCTTGTCCTCGTGGTGGGTCAGCGGCGCGATCAGGGCGAGGCCGGAAACCTTGTCGGGGTAGGCGAGGGCGGTCGCGAGCGCCACGGCCCCGCCGAGCGAATGGCCGACGAGAAGCGGCTTCTCCAGGCCCAGCGCGTCGATGAAGCCGGCGATCAGCCGCGCCTGCTCGCTCAGCCGGCCGTCGAAGCCGGCCGGGCGCGTCGAATAGCCGGAGCCCGGCCGGTCGAGCGCGATCAGCCGGTAGCCGTCGCCGAATTCCTCCATCAGCGGCCGGCGCATGTGGTGCAGCGTGCCGCCGAGGCCGTGGATCATCAGGATCGGCCGGCCTTCGCCGCGCTCGACATAGTGGATGTCGCAGCCTTCGACGGTGACGAAGCGGCCGCGCGGCGGCACCGCGTGCTCGGCGTCGCGGGCGATGCGCCGCGTGAGCCACACGAAGTAGGTCGAGACCAGAAGGACGGCGGCAAGGGCGGCGGCCACGAGGCCGGTGACGACGGAAAGCATGGCTGGCGGGACCCCCCGGGATTTCGGCGGCGGCCACCTTAGAGCATGATCCCGCGGGGCGGGAGCCGGTTTTCTCCGGCGCGGGGCGGCGGTCGGGGGAAGATTTTGCTCCGGCGGCGTGTCCCGGTGCTTCTGTGCGCCTTCGCCATTGCCGCCCGGCGCGGGCGGCGCTATTGCCTGCGGACCCCTCGTGAAAGGACATGCCATGGCCGACATCATGACCGCCGCGATGATCGTGATCGGCGACGAGATTCTCTCCGGGCGCACCAAGGACAGGAACATCGGCCATCTCGCAGACGTGATGACCGCCATCGGCATCGACCTCAGGGAGGTGCGCATCGTCCCGGACGAGGAGGACGAGATCGTCGCGGCGGTGAATGCGCTGCGCAGCCGCTACGGCTACGTCTTCACCACCGGCGGCATCGGGCCGACCCACGACGACATCACGGCCGATTCGGTCGCCAGGGCTTTCGGCGTGCCCTGCGAGTACGACCCGGCCACCTACGCGCTTCTCGAAGGCCACTATGCCGGCAGGGGGATCGAGTTCAACGAGGCGCGCAAGCGCATGGCGCGGATGCCGCGCGGCGCGGAGGCCATCGCCAATCCGGTCTCCATCGCGCCCGGCTTCCGCATCGGCAACGTCCACGTCATGGCCGGCGTGCCCGCGATCTTCCAGGCGATGCTCGACAATGTGGTGCCGACGCTGAGGACCGGCCAGAAGCTCGTCTCGGCCACCATCCACTGCCCCTACGGCGAGGGCGTCATCGGCGGGCCGTTGGCCGACATCCAGAAGGCGCATCCCGACACCATCATCGGCTCCTATCCCAAATATCTCGACGGCTCCTTCTGGACCGAGCTCGTGGTGCGGGCGCGCACGCAGGCGGCGCTGGAGGCGGCGCGGGCCGAGGTTCAGGCGCTGGTGGATTCGCTCGGCCCCAAGGCCGCATAGGGATCGGCCGCGCCCGTTCCGCAGGGCGGGCATGTTGACGAAAGTCAAAGCCGGGGTGCGCTCCGCGTGCCAGAGTGCGATAATGCGCGGTATCCCTGCCGCAGCACCTCGGAGGCCGAAATGACCTACAAGACCATCCTCGCCGTTCTTCAGGGCAAGGCCGACAGCGGCCGGGTGCTGGATTGCGCGGTGCCGCTGGCGGCCCGCTTCTCCGCCCATCTGATCGGCTTCCACGCCGAGGCGACACCGATGCCCTATGTGACGCCGATGGGGTTTCCGGACACCGAGTTCATCACGGCCAACGAGGAAGCCAACCAGCAGCGCGTCGCCGAGATACGCACGCTGTTCGAGACGCGCGCGGCGCGCGAGGGCATTTCCCACGGCTGGCACACGACCCGCAGCATCTCGGGCGACAGCGCGGTCAGCGCGCTCTCCGTCGCCCGGGCGAGCGACCTGATCGTGGTGCAGCAGGCGGACCCCGACGCCGACTACGGCGTGCTGGGCGACGTCGAGACGTTGCTGTTCGAGAGCGGCCGGCCGGTGCTGCTGGTGCCCTATGCGGTGTCGGTCAACTGCGCCTTCCGCAAGGTGCTGGTGGCGTGGAACGGCTCGCAGCAGGCGGCGCGCGCCACCTTCGACGCGCTGCCCTTCATCCGCGCGGCGCAGGAAACCGAGGTGCTTTCGCTCGACGCCTCCGACAACGCCGAGCAGGACGCGGCCGTTGCCGGCGCCGACATCGCCGCCGCCCTTGCCCGCCACGGCGCGAAGGTGACTTTCGCGTCGGGCTTCTCGGCCGGCATCGGTGCGGGCGAGGCCATCGAGAACCGCATCTCCGACACCAAGGCCGAACTGCTGGTCATGGGCGCCTACAGCCAGTCGCGGCTGAAGGAGTTCTTCTTCGGCGGCGCGACGCGCACGCTGCTGCAATCGATGCCCGTGGCGACGCTGATGTCGCGCTGACGCAGGCGGCGAGCCGCCCGCGCTTCGGCGACGGCTTTCAGGCCGATGCCTGAAAGCGCATCTCGCCGCCGTTGAGGAAGCACGTCTTGCCGAACAGCGACAGATCGACCGGGTTCGGCAGCCTGATGTCGCCGAGATCGGGGCAGGCGCGCGACGACGGGTCGTATCTGCGGTCGATCTGCGAGAGGAAGACGAGGATGAGCCCGCGCCGCCGCGCGAAGGCGCTGAGGGTCGCGACCTGCTGCGCCAGCGGCGGCGTGTCGCGCCGCTGGTCGAGAAGCTGCAGATAGTCGATGACGGCGAGCGTGCCGGCCTGGGCATCGGCCAGCCGCTCGACCATGTAGCCGGCGCATATCCCGTCGGAGCTGTCGAAGGTGAAGCGGTCGGCGAAGGCCGCCGGCGAAACCCCGATCGCGCGGAAGCGGTCGAGGATGTCGCGCTCCGTATATTCCAGCGAGAAGAAGGCGCTCGTCCGTCCGGCCTTCATGGCTTCGACGGCGAGGCGAAGCCCCATCAGCGTCTTGCCCTGTCCCGGCCGCGCCGC
>JALHFU010000251.1:3694-8906 GCA_022838525.1 Hyphomicrobiales bacterium
TGCGAGCAGGCTCCAGCTCGCGAAGCCTTCGGCCGCGGCGATGCGGTCGAGCGCGGCGTGGAGCGGGATGCCCTCCCTGCGCGAGAGGAGCCTTGCCTGATGCTTCAGGCGATGGACGGGGGCGGAAAGCCTCATCGGAACAACCTCCTGGTGCGAGCAGGTTCTGCAATCCCTCCTTATGCGCGATGCTCGAACAGTCGGTCGGAAAGTCGGTCGGCCCTGCACGTGGCGTGCTTTCCCGAGCGGAGGGGGGAGGCGGAAGGCGTCGCCTGCTACCAAGCATATCCGAGTCGCGCCGCTGCGAAAGGCCCCGACCGGCGGGAGAACGGGGAAGGCGGCCGCCGCCGCACTTGCCAAAGGCCGGCGGTTCCGGGTAATTGCGGCTGCATTCCACGTCAGCCGGAGTGCCGTCATGTCCCTTCCCGAAAAGGCTTTCCCCGTTTCCTGGGACCAGTTCCACCGCGACGCCCGTGCGCTGGCGTGGCGGCTCGCCGGCATCAACGTCGAGTGGAAGGCGATCGTCTGCATCACGCGCGGCGGGCTGGTGCCGGCGGCGGTGATCGCACGCGAGCTCGGCGTGCGCATGATCGAGACGGTCTGCATCGCCTCCTATCACGACTACACCGAGCAGGGCGAACTCAAGGTCCTCAAGGAGATCACGCCCGGCCTGCTCGAGAACGAGGGCGAGGGCGTCCTCATCGTCGACGACCTGACGGATACCGGCAAGACCGCCGCCATCGTGCGCGCGATGATGCCGAAGGCGCATTTCGCGGCCGTCTACGCCAAGCCCAAGGGGCGCACCATGATCGATACCTTCATCACCGAGGTGTCGCAGGACACCTGGATCTACTTCCCGTGGGACATGGGATTCACCTATCAGAAGCCGATCTCGGAGGATCACCGCCTCTGAGGCGGTGCGAAGCTTGCGCGAGGCTTGCCTGAGCGCGGTGCCGGGGGGCGAAATCGGGGTACAGCGCGCATTTTGACGCAGTTTGCCCTTTATTTTCACATAATTACTGGCAAACTTTCTTCCGTGATCCATTGATTTCGGGACGAGTGGCCGATGTTGCTCGGATATTGCGCGCGCAGCGCGCTCAGGGAACGAGTCCGCCGTTTTCTCGGTGGCCTGCCGCCGCGCGTGCAGGTGGCCGCGCTGCCGTGGCGCATCGGCGACGACGGCGGCCCCGAGATGCTGCTGGTGACGAGCCGCGACACGGGCCGCTGGGTGCTGCCCAAGGGCTGGCCGGAAAAGCGCGAGCCGCTCTACGCGGCGGCGGCGCGCGAGGCGGCCGAGGAGGCCGGCGTCAGCGGCACCGTGGCGCGCGAGGAGGTCGGTCGCTTCTACTACGGAAAGGTGATGCCGTCGGGATCGCGGTGGCGGTGCGAGGTACACGTGTTTCCGCTCAGGGTGGAAAGCGTCGCCGAGAAATGGCCGGAGCGGAAGCAGCGCACCCGGCGCTGGTTCTCCCCCGAGGAGGCGGCAGCCCTCGTGCGGGAGACGGATCTCGGCGAGCTGATCGGTTCCTTTGCCGACAATCCACGGAAATTTTCCGTCTAACCGTATCCTCTGCGCTTGACGGCTTGAGATCGTTCGCCGGCTTACTTACAGGGTAGCCGCGGGCGCGCCGGAGCGTGCCCTCTCGGCGCCCTCGGGGAAAAGCCTATGACAGACTTCGCCACCGAAGCGCGCAAGGACACGCTCGACAAGGACCTGGACAAGCTCGTCCATGTCGAGGAGGCGGCGAGCTTCCTGGCGCGGGGGCTCGTGGCGCCGGGCCTCGGACTGCTGTTCCTGGCGCTGTCGGCCATCGTCGCGTCGTTCTTCGTCATGGGCGAGCCGGGGGCGGTGGTCATCATCGCCGCGTCCGCCATCGGCGGCTACATGGCGCTCAACATCGGCGCCAACGACGTCGCCAACAATGTCGGCCCCGCCGTCGGCGCCAAGGCGCTGACCATGGGCGGCGCGCTGGCGATCGCCGCGGTGTTCGAGAGCGCGGGCGCGCTGATCGCCGGCGCGGATGTGGTGACGACGATCTCGAGCGGCATCGTCAATCCGGCCGCCGTGTCCGACCAGGGCGTGTTCGTGCGGCTGATGCTGGCGGCGCTGATCTCCTCCGCCCTGTGGATCAACCTCGCGACGTGGATCGGCGCGCCGGTGTCGACCACGCACGCCGTCGTCGGCGGGGTTGCCGGCGCCGGCATCGCCGCGGCGGGCTTCGCGGCCATCGACTGGGCGACGCTCGGCAGCATCGCCGCGAGCTGGGTCATCTCGCCGGCGCTCGGCGGCTTCGTCGCCATCCTCTTCCTCGCCTTCATCAAGGCCGCCATCATCTATCAGGACGACAAGATCGCCGCCGCGCGCCTGTGGGTGCCTCTGCTCATCGCGGTGATGGCCGGCGCGTTCAGCGCCTATCTCGCGACCAAGGGGCTGAAGCGCATCATCGACATTTCGGGGCTGCAGGTCGCGGTGCTGGGGCTGGGCAGCTTCGTTCTGGTGTGGGGGGTCGCTGCGCCAACTCTTCCACCTCCCGCTGATCTTCTCCGCCGCGCTCCTGTCCTTCGCGCATGGCGCGAACGACGTGTCGAATGCGGTCGGGCCGCTCGCGGCCATCGTGCACGCGGCGTCGGGCGACATGTCGGCAACGGTCGGCATCCCTTTGTGGGTCATGGTGATCGGGGCGTTCGGCATCTCGCTCGGCCTGGTGCTGTTCGGGCCGAAGCTGATCCGCATGGTCGGCGGGCAGATCACCAAGCTCAATCCGATGCGCGCCTTCTGCGTGGCGCTGTCGGCGGCCATCACCGTCATCGTCGCGTCGTGGTTCGGCATGCCGGTCAGCTCGACTCACATCGCCGTCGGCGCCGTGTTCGGCGTCGGCTTCTTTCGCGAGTGGTACACGGCCAACTCGCCGCGGCGGCGCACCTATCTCGAACGCAAGGTAAAGCGCGCCCGCGCCGCACGAGCCGAAAACGCGCGGAACGGCGAGCGCAAGGCCAAGGGCGGCGAGAACGGCAACGGCGACGACCTCGAGGAGGACGGGCCGCCGGTCTCGCGCGAGGAGATCGCGCGCCGCCGGCTCGTGCGCCGCGCCCATGTGATGACCATCGCCACCGCATGGGTGACGACGGTGCCGGCCTCGGCGGTTCTGGCCGCCGGCATCTTCCTTCTCCTGCGCGCGCTCGCATAGGCCGGCGCGGGACGATTCTTCTCCCCGCTATCCACATTCCTTCACACAAGATATTGGGGGCGTGACCCTCACGAAAACGAGTTCTTGACGGGGCATGGCGAGTCGCTTTTTATGGGCCATGCGTCCCTGTTGCGGACGTGGCCGGAGAGTTCGGAGCCCGGCCGTTTTTCCAGATTTGTCCGCGTTCACCAGGCACCGGCCGCACATAGCGTCGGCCGGGGATGGGGTTTCGCGTCCGTCAGAACGGTGAGCCCGCAGCCCGGCAGCTAGCGTAAATTTCCTGTTAACACTATATTTAGTGTTTTAACTCAGGATGTGTGCTAGATAATGTGATTAGCCGGCAGGGCAAAGCGCCGCCGGAAATCGCGTCGGGAAGGGCAGGCAGGCGGACGTTCGAGGTGTTCGCGCCGATGCCTTCCATGGCCGGGCTTTTCCCGGAGGCGCGACGACGAAACGGGAATCGCCTGCCGCGGGGATGGTGGCGGGCCCGTCCGAGGGGCGGAACGAGGGTGCTGCACCCGAGGCCGTTCGGTACTATATTTAGAAAGCACAGGGACTGAAAAGAGATGCGCATCGAACGTCGTTTCACCAAAGAGGGGCAGTCGCCTTATGCGGAGATCGAGTTCCGCAAGGCGGTCAGCGAGATTCGCAACCCCGACGGTTCGATCGTCTTCCGCGCCGACGACATCGACGTGCCGGCGCAGTTCTCCCAGGTCGCGGCCGACATCCTGGCGCAGAAATATTTCCGCAAGGCCGGCGTGCCCGTGCGGCTGAAGAAGATCGAGGAGAACGACGTTCCGTCCTTCCTGTGGCGCTCGGTCGCCGACGAGGAGGCGCTCGCCGAGCTGCCCGAGGACGGGCGCTACGGCCCCGAGACCGACGCGCGGCAGGTGTTCGACCGGCTCGCCGGCACCTGGGCCTACTGGGGCTGGAAGGGCGGCTACTTCAACGGCGAGGAGGATGCGCTCGCCTTCCGCGACGAGCTCGCCTACATGCTCGCCACCCAGCGCGTCGCGCCCAACAGCCCGCAATGGTTCAACACCGGCCTCCATTGGGCCTACGGCATCGACGGCCCGGGGCAGGGGCACTACTACGTCGATCCCTTCACCGGCAAGCTGACGCGCTCGAACTCCGCCTACGAGCATCCGCAGCCGCATGCCTGCTTCATCCAGTCCGTCGCCGACGACCTCGTCAACGAGGGCGGCATCATGGACCTGTGGGTGCGCGAGGCGCGCCTGTTCAAGTACGGCTCGGGCACCGGCTCCAACTTCTCGCATCTGCGCGGCGAGGGCGAGAGGCTGTCGGGCGGCGGCAAGTCGTCGGGCCTGATGAGCTTCCTCAAGATCGGCGACCGCGCCGCCGGCGCCATCAAGTCGGGCGGCACCACGCGCCGCGCCGCCAAGATGGTGGTGGTCGACGCCGACCATCCCGACATCGAGGCCTATATCGACTGGAAGGTGAACGAGGAGCAGAAGGTCGCCGCCCTCGTCACCGGCTCCAAGATCGTCAAGCAGCACCTCGCCGCCATCATGAAGGCCTGCGTCAACTGCGAGGGCAACGGCGACGACTGCTTCGACCCGGCCATGAACCCGGCGCTCAAGCGCGAGATTCGCGCGGCCAAGAAGAGCGCGGTGCCGGAGAACTACATCAAGCGCGTCATCCAGTTCGCGAAGCAGGGCTATACCTCGATCGAGTTCAAGACCTACGACACCGACTGGGATTCGGAAGCCTATCTCACCGTCTCGGGCCAGAACTCGAACAACTCGGTCTCGCTCAAGGACGACTTCCTGCGTGCGGTCGAGGAGGACGGCGACTGGAACCTGATCCGCCGCATCGACGGCAAGGTGTCGAAGACGCTGAAGGCCCGCGACCTGTGGGAGAAGATCGGCTACGCCGCCTGGGCCTCGGCCGATCCGGGCCTGCACTTCAACACCACGATGAACGACTGGCACACCTGCCCGGCGGCCGGCCCGATCCGCGCGTCGAACCCGTGCTCGGAATACATGTTCCTCGACGACACGGCGTGC
>JALHFU010000252.1:0-3676 GCA_022838525.1 Hyphomicrobiales bacterium
TCGTCCGCTCGGTCGCGCTGCTGTCGAAGCGGCAGAAGCTGCACGCGCAGACGGGCGCGGTGCACGCCGCCGGCTTCTACGTGCCGGGCAAGGGCATCGTCGCCGTGCGCGAGGATGTCGGCCGTCACAACGCGCTCGACAAGCTGGCCGGCGCGCTGGTCCGGGCCGGCATCGAGGGGCCTGCCGGCGCGGTCGTCGTCACCTCGCGCGTCTCGGTCGAGATGGTGCAGAAGACGGCCGCCATCGGCGCGCCGGCCATCGTCGCCGTGTCGGCCCCGACCGCGCTCGCCCTGCGCACGGCCGAGGAGGCCGGCATGACGCTGGTGGCGCTGGTGCGCGGCGAGGAGTTCGACGTCTTCACCCACCCGCGGCGGGTCGCCGGCAAGGGCACCAGCGGGGAGGACATTGGCGGAGAGGCCCGCGATGTCGCATGACGAACCGCTGCGACCGCACGTCCGGATCGTGCGCATGGCCAACCAGATCGGCACCTTCTTCCTGTCGAAGCCGCATCAGGAGGGCGTGGCCGGCGTGGCCGAGCACATCAACAGGTTCTGGGAGCCGCGCATGCGCCGCCAGTTCTTCGAGGTGCTGGAGAGCGACGGCGAGGCCTTCCTGCCCATCGTGCGCGAGGCGGCGCCGGCCGTCAGACGGCCGGCTTAGGGCTGCGAAAAACAGAAGACGGATCGTTTCACCGTTTCCGTGAAACCATGAACCGATCTACCCCCCGTACTCGATCACCGACAGGCCGCCATTGTTGTCGGTGACGTAGAGGAGGCCGGCGGCGTCGACGAACACGTCGGCCGACTGCACCCATCTTGCTCCGTCCGGCAGGCCGCGGACGGCATCCTCAGTTGCCGAAAATGCCCTGCTGCGAAATCTGGATGCCGGCCGGGCCGAGGATCACGGCGAACAGCACCGGCAGGAAGAACAGGATCATCGGCACGGTCAGCTTGGGCGGCAGCGCCGCCGCCTTCTTCTCGGCCGCGTTCATGCGCATGTCGCGGCTTTCCTGCGACAGCACGCGCAGCGCATGCGCCACCGGCGTGCCGTAGCGCTCGGCCTGGATCAGCGCCTGGCTGACGCTCTTGACCGAATCGAGGCCCGTGCGCGCGGCAAGGTTCTCGTAGGCCTGCTTGCGCTCCTGCAGGAAGGAGAGCTCGGCATTGGTCAGCACGAACTCCTCGGCGAGCTCGACCGACTGCGCGCCGATCTCGTCGGCGACGCGGCGGAAGGCGGCCTCGACCGACATGCCGGATTCGACGCAGATCAGCATCAGGTCGAGCGCGTCCGGCCACGCCTTCTGGATCGATTCCTTGCGCTTGGACGCGCGGTTGGAGACGTAGAGCACCGGCGCGTAGAAGCCGGCATAGGCGAAGAAGATGCACACGATGAGCTTGATGAGCGGCGGCTGGTCCGGCAGCCCGCCGAGCACGAAGACGTAGACCGCGCCGATGGCGAAGCCGACGAACGGCAGCACGAGGCGGAAGAACAGGAACTTCGTCAGCGGGTTCTGGCCGCGGAAGCCGGCGACCTTCAGCTTGGCCATCGTGCCTTCGTCGGCGAGCGCGCGCTTCAGGTCGAGCCGCTCGACGATGTTCCGCATGCCGACGGACTGCTCCTCGCGCAGCCCCTTGCGCCGGCGGTCCGCCTCGGCGGCGAGGCGCATGCGCTGCCTGGCGCGCAGCTCCTCGCGTTCCAGCGCCACGGATTTCATGCGCGTCTTGAGCGGGTCGCCGCCGATGGCCGGCAGCGCGGTGAACACGGTGACGAACACCGCCACCGCGACCACGAGCGCGACCATGAAGGTCGGGTCGATGACGGATTTCACCACCTGATCGATCATCTGTGCCGCCTCCTAGATCTCGAAGTTCATCATCTTCTTCATCACGAAGATGCCCATCGACATCCAGATGCCCGAGATGACGAGGATCAGGTGCCCGGTCGAGGTGGTGAACAGCGGCATGATGTAGGTCGGGCTCGACAGGTAGACGAGGAAGGCGACGATGAAGGGCAGCGCGCCGATGATGGCGGCAGACGCCTTGGCCTCCATCGACAGCGCCTGGATCTTCGCCTTCATCTTCTTGCGGTCGCGCAGCACGCGCGAGAGGTTGCCCAGCGCCTCGGAGAGGTTGCCGCCGGCCTGGCTCTGGATCTGGATGACGATGCCGAAGAAGCTCGCTTCCGGGCAGGGCATGGTCTCGGGCATGCGCAGCGTCGCCTCGGGCAGCGACAGGCCGAGCTGCTGCGATTCGACGACGCGGCGGAACTCGGTCCTGACCGGCTCGGGCGATTCGGAGGCGATCAGCCGCACCGCGTCGTTGAGCGGCAGGCCCGACTTCACCGCGCGCACGATCACGTCGAGCGCATTGGGGAACTCCTCCAGGAACGCCTTGACGCGGCGCTGGCGCTTGAACGCCACGAACCAGCGCGGCAGGCCGAAGGTGCCGGCCACGAAGGCGCCGCCCAGCACCAGCAGCGGCACGCCCGCGATGAACAGGAGGGCGGTGAGCACGACCCCGCAGACCACGGAGTAGAGGTAGAAGCGCTCCATCGTCAGGTCGAGGCCGGCCTGGCGGATCTGCACCTTCAGCGGCGGCTTGACCGTGTTGGCGTCGCGCGACCTCTGCTTGTTCTCCAGCTCCTTCAGCGTGTCCTGCACTGACTTGCGCCGCTTGGCGGCTTCCGCCAGCCGGTCGCGCGAGGCCTTGACCGCGACGCGGTCGGTCTCGGCGCGCTTGACGGTCTCCAGCCGCCGCCCCGCCTTGCGCTCGTTCTCGATCGAGGTGAACAGCAGGGCATAGGCGAGCGCGGCGGCGCTGATGGCCGCCAGCGCGATGAAGACGAGAACCGTCGTGTCCAGCCCGAACATCGCGCGTTCCTAACCGTCGGTGCCGCCGGGGGCGTTGCTCGGGCGCATCAGCTCGCCTTCTCCATCGCTTCCAGCGCGCTCGCCAGCCGCGCCTCCTCGCCGTAGTAGCGGGCGCGGTCCCAGAAGGCGGGGCGGCCGATGCCGGTCGAGACGTGGCCGCCGACGATGCGGCCGTGCGCGTCCTCGCCCTTGATGTTGTAGAGCACGAGGTCCTGCGTGATGATGACGTCGCCCTCCATGCCGATCACCTCGGTGACGTGGGTGATGCGGCGCGAGCCGTCGCGCAGGCGCGCGGCCTGGATGATGACGTCGATCGAGCCGACGATGATCTCGCGCACCGTCTTCTGCGGCAGCTGGAAGCCGCCCATGGCGATCATCGATTCGATGCGGTTCAGGCACTCGCGCGGGCTGTTGGCGTGGATGGTGCCCATCGAGCCGTCGTGGCCGGTGTTCATCGCCTGCAGCAGGTCGAACACCTCGGGACCCCGCACCTCGCCGACGATGATGCGCTCGGGCCGCATGCGCAGGCAGTTCTTGACCAGGTCGCGCATCGTGACCTCGCCTTCGCCCTCGAGGTTGGGCGGCCGGGTTTCGAGCCGCACCACATGCGGCTGCTGGAGCTGCAGCTCGGCCGAGTCCTCGCAGGTGATGACGCGTTCGTCGCGGTCGATGAAGTTGGTCAGGCAGTTGAGCAGCGTCGTCTTGCCCGAGCCGGTGCCGCCGGAGATGACGACGTTGCAGCGCACCCGGCCGATGATCTTCAGGACCTCCGCGCCCTCCGGCGTGATGGCGCCGAAGCGCACGAGC
>JALHFU010000253.1:0-3672 GCA_022838525.1 Hyphomicrobiales bacterium
GAATCGCTGCACGAAGCCGCACCAGAAGCGCGAGGCGGGAGGGAGGATTCGTCCAACTGCTTGATAAACACCGTCTTTAGTCGACTGGCATGCACCTTGCGTTTGTCGATCCCGTAGGCAGCTAGCAGTTCCCCTTACAAGGAGGAGACGGAAATGGCACGCGACCCGAAATACGACATTCTTTTCGACAAGGTGAAGATCGGCCCGAAGGTCTCCCCGAACCGTTTCTTCCAGACGTCGCATTGCGCCGGCGTCGGCTCCGAGCGGCCGGGCACCCAGGCGATGTTCCGCGGCACCAAGGCCGAGGGCGGCTGGGGCGTCGTCTTCACCGAGTTCTGCTCGATCCATCCCGAATCCGACGAGTTCCCCTACACCTCGGCCCGGCTGTGGGACGACGGCGACGTGCGCAACCTGCGGCCGATGTGCGACGAGATTCACAAGCACGGCTGCCTGTCGGGCGTCCAGCTCTGGTACGGCGGCATCCATTCGCCGCGGCTGGAATCGCGCGAGGTCCCGCGCTCGGCCTCCTGCCTTCCGTCCAACCTGCTGCCGGCACGCACCATCTATGCCGCCGAATGCGACGAGGACGACATCAAGGCGGTCATCAACATGTACGTGCTCGCCGCCAAGCGGGCGCAGGACGCCGGCTTCGACCTGCTCGAGGTCACGGCCGGCGACAGCACCTTCCCGGTGCAGTTCCTCGAGCGGCGCTACAACAAGCGCACCGACAAGTATGGCGGCTCGCTGGAGAACCGCGCCCGTGTCTATATCGAGGTGATGACCGCGCTCAAGAAGGCCTGCGGCGACACCAGCGCCATCACCACCCGCTACGAGATCGACACCCTGCAGGGCCCCCACGGCCTGCAGGCCAAGGACGAGGGCATCAAGTTCGTCGAGCTGATGCACAAGGAAGGCGTGTGCGACCTGTGGGCGGTCAAGATCGGCGACTACGAGGAATGGGGCGAGGACGCCGGCACCTCGCGTTTCCGCAAGTCGGGCTGGATGATCCCCTTCGTCAGGGAGGCCAAGAGCGTCGTCGGCGATGTGCCGGTGGTCGTCAACGGCCGCTACACCAGCCCCGACGACATGGTCGCCGTCATCCGCGGCGGCATCGCCGACATCATCGGCGCGGCGCGGCCGTCCATCGCCGACCCCTTCCTGCCGAAGAAGATCGAGGAGGGCCGGCCCGAGGACATCCGCGAGTGCATCGGCTGCAATCAGTGCGTGTCGAAGTTCAACCAGTCGGGCCTGCTGAACTGCACCCAGAACGCCACCTCCATGGAGGAATACCGCCGCGGCTGGCACCCGGAGCGGTTCAGCAAGGCCAAGGACCCGTGCTCGGTGCTGGTCGTCGGCGGCGGCCCGGCCGGCATGGAGTGTGCCCGCGTGCTCGGCGAACGCGGCTACGACGTGCACCTGCGCGAGGCCGAGGCCGAGCTCGGCGGCCACCTGCGCAACGTCGTCCGCTATCCGCGCATGAACGAATGGGGGCGGGTGACGACCTATCGCCAGCTCCAGCTCGCGAAGATGAAGAATGTCGAGGTGCATCTGGGCGTCGGCAGGATGTCGGCCGACGACGTGCTCGCCTACGGCGCCGACAAGGTGGTGATCGCGACCGGCTCGCACTGGGCCACCGACGGCCTCGGCGCCGAAGGCCACAGCCCGCTGCCCGGCTGCGACGCCTCGCTTCCGACCTGCCTGACGCCCGAGCAGATCATGGCCGGCAAGCCGATTCCCGGCGAACGCGTGGTCGTGCTCGACGGCGACGGCCACTTCACCGGCGTCAGCATGGTGGAACTGGCGGCCGACCTCGGCAAGAAGGTGACGCTCGTCACCAACATGTCCGACCCCGCCGAATACAGCCAGTTCACGATGGAGGTGCAGAACAACAAGCGCCTGATGCACGAGAAGGGGGTGGCGATCTTCCGCAACCACTGGGTCGAGTCCTACGAGAACGGCAAGCTGACGCTGTTCTACCTCTACCGCCACGGCTGGGCGCTGACCGATCCCGAAACCGGCAGGATGCCGCGCCGCGAGGGCACCGACGTCGCCGTGCTCGACGCCGACGCCGTCATCCTCGTCACCTCGCGCGTGCCGAACCACGAGCTGTTCATGGAATTGAAGCAGCGGCGGGGAGAGTGGGACAAGCACGGCCTTCAGGCCGTCTACCGGGCCGGCGACTGCCACGCGCCGCGCCAGATCTCCGACGCCGTGTTCGACGGCCATCGCCTGGCCCGCGAGTTCGACAGCGACCACCCGCAATATCCGCTGCCGTGGATTCGCGAGCGGCAGCTCTGGGGCGCCGAGACCGTCCCCGCCCTCGGCGACCGCCGGCCGGCCGTCGAGCTTTCATCCTGAACGCGGGGCGGCGTCCCGGTGAAGACCGGGGCGCCGCCTTCTTCCAGAGCCAAGAGCGATGCAAACCCGCGAAGTCTTCTCGCAATTCTCGTCGCTTGCGATGGGGATCTTCTATCTGATCGCCGTCGCGGCCATGGCCGCGTTCGTCGTCGGGCTGGCGCGCCACATCCTGCGCTACCGCCGCGGCCGGCCCGCCGGCGTGCCCGTCGACTGGCGCGGCGGCCTGAGGCGCATGCTCGACGACGTGGTCACCCATCGCACGCTCGGCCGGCGCGATCCCTATGCCGGCCTCGCCCACAGGCTGATCTTCTTCGGCTTCGCGACGTTGTTCGTGGGCACCTCGATCATCACCCTCGAATACGACATCGTCGAGCCGCTGACCGGAAGGACCTTCTGGAAGGGCTGGTTCTACCTGATCTACAGCCTGGTCATGGACGTCGCCGGCGCGATGCTGATCGTCGGGCTCGCCATGATGATCGGCCGGCGCGCCTGGTTCGGCCTCGCCAAGCTCGACTATGTCCGTCGCTATCGCGGCGACGTCGAGCCGCTGCCGCGCGCCGTGGCGTGGAAGGTCGAGGACTGGGCCTTCCTCGTCTCGCTGCTGCTGATCGCCGTGTCGGGCTTCCTGCAGGAGGCCGCCCGGCTGATCGTGGACAAGCCGCCGCTGTCGGACCTCTCCCCGGTCGGGGCCGCGCTCGGCCGGACGCTGACCGCGCTCGGCCTCGGCGAGGCGGGGGCCGAGACGCTGCGCCGGGTCAACTGGTGGGTCCACGGCGTGCTGGCGCTCTCCTTCATCGCCGGTGTTGCCTGGACCAAAGGCAAGCACATGGTCGCCGCCTTCGGCTCGCTCGCCGTGCGCGACCCGTCGAGTGTCGCGCGGCTGCCGGCGGTGCCGGAGGACGGCCCGGTCGGCGTGGCGCGCATCGACGACTTCTCGTGGCGCGACATGCTGCATTTCGACGCCTGCACCAAATGCGGCCGCTGCCACGAGGCCTGCCCGGCGCGCAACAGCTTCTATCCGCTCAGCCCGCGCGACCTGATCCTCGACCTGCGGCTTCTCGCCCAGAAGGGCGACGGTGCGGCCGATCCGCACGAGGCGATCGCGCCCGAGACGCTGTGGGCCTGCCTGTCCTGCGGCGCCTGCGCCGAAATCTGCCCGGTGGGCATCGAGCAGCCGGTGAAGATCGTCAAGATGCGCCGCACGCTGGTCGACAGGGGCGAGATGGACCCCACCCTGCGCGGCGTGCTGGAAACGGTGGCCAATGTCGGCAACAGCTTCGGCGAGCCGGCGCGCAAGCGCGGCGCCTGGACGCG
>JALHFU010000254.1:0-3659 GCA_022838525.1 Hyphomicrobiales bacterium
CGATGGCGCGGGGCTTTATGCGGAAGAGGACCAGCGCGCCGGGACCGGCCGCTGCCGGTTCCACTTCGATCATCATGCGCCCCGCGCCTTCGGCCAGCACCTCGCGCGGGCCGGTCTCGCCCCAGTCGCGGCTGTAGGGCGGGATCGGGAACGGCTCGGCGCCCACCACCTCGCGCCAGACCCCGCGCGCCAGCCCGAGACAGTCGCAGCCGACACCGCGCAGACTGGCCTGGTCGTGGTACGGCGTGCCGAGCCAGGCGCGGGCCGTCTCGATGACCCTGTCCGGATCGGCAGGGATCACAGCACGCCTCCATCGTGCCCACCGTCCTTGGTGGCGTAGCGGAGCACGGCATCCTGGCCGGGGACGTGCGGGAAACCGCGGAAGTTCGCGGTGTTCGCGAACTTCGCCCCGCAGGTCTCCATGCGCTTGTCGCAGCCCGCGCGGATGGTGAAGGCATCGCCCTCGGCGATCGCGCGCACCGGTGCCTCGAGCAGGGTCAGGATCGCCACGCCATCGGTCACCTCATGGCCGAGCACCTCGGTGCGCCGCCCCGCGTTCGCGCCGTTGGTCCATTCGAGTGTGCCGAAGGTGAACCAGCCCGCCTCGAACCCGCCCAGCCCCGAGGCGGTGAAGGCCCGGTCGCGCAGGAGGTCGACGACGGCGCCCGTGCCCTTGAAGGCGGGGTCCTCGAGATCGACCCCACAGCGCGCGTCGCCAAGCGCGGCGTCACAGGTCGCCTGGAACGTTCGCCCGACCGTCTGGCCGAGCACATGCGCGAGCGAGCGCACCTCGGCGACGAAGGCCAGCCGCCCGCGCCGGACCTGGCCAATGGCGCCGCGCCGCATCAGCACGCGCTGGCTCGGATCGGCCCAGTTCACACGCCAGACATCCACCTCCGCGTTGTCCCAGCGCCCATCGAGGATGTCGGTCTCGGTAATCCGGTCCGAGGTCAGCACGCCCTCGGCGTCCTGCGCGTCGACGGACAGGTCCGAGCCCGAACGGACCTCGGACGCCGTCAGCCCGCTCTCGGGCTCGAAGTCGGTCCCGTCGAAGCTCAGAGTCCGGTCGTGATCGGTGAAGCCGAAGGTGACGCCATCGGCGCGGGCGATCCGCCAGCACCAGGCGAGTGTCGTCGTTCCGTCGTCGAGATGGGCCTGCAGGGCGGGATCAAGTGTCTTCATCTGCGCAGTTCCAGCAGCGGAATGGAGGTGATCGAGCCGAGCCGCTCGAGGTCGAGCGTCACGTCGAGCACATCGGTGTCGAAGCGGACCGGCACGTCGAACTCGAAGCCCGCCGTGATCGCTACACCAGCGCCAGGCGCAGCGCTGAACGTGACGAGGCCGGTCGTGGTGTCGACGGACCAGCCGGAGGGCTGCTCGACCCCAGCGAGCGCGATGCGCACGGTTCCGGTCACCGGCTTGGCGATGGCCCGCGTCCAGGATTGCGCACCGGAGGCGTAGCGCTTCACCAGCTGGAAGGCGGTCGTCGCGCCGTCGCCGGTGCCGATCGACTGATCGGTGGGCGACGGCGTGCCCGAAGGCAGGCAGGACTTGTGATCGCCCCAGTCCTTGAAGCGGAAACCGTGGAGCCGCCCGTTGCGCGCCTCGAAGAAGGCGACGACGGCGGCCAGATCGTCGGCGCGGCGAATGCCGTAGGCGACATCGTAGCGGCGGCGCGAGTTCGCCCAGCTGGCGTTGCGCTCCTCGTCGCCCGAGGCGAGTTCGACGATCTGCGTGCGCCGCTCGGGCCCGCCGCGCGCACCCCGGCTGATATTGTCGGGAAACCGGACCTCGTGAAACGCCATCACATGCCCCTCCGCCCGAGCGACACGGCGCGAGCGATGTCCGCGGCGACCTGCGTGCGAGATTGGCGGAAACTCTCGGCGTCGCGCGCCATGATGGTGACGTTGACCCCGCCCGCGCCGTAGCTCTGCGCCTCTCGGCGCGACAGCACCCGCTCGCCGCGCTGCAGGATCGCGGGCACCTCGTCGTGGCGAAGTCCGGCCATCCCGCCGGAATGCATCCGGGGCGCGGCGGCGAAAGCCATGGCCGGGACCATCCTCGTGGGCCCAGCCGATCCGACCATCCCGCCCGCATGCAGGACGTTGGCGAAGATGCCGCCAGCACCGGAGAACACGCCCGAAAGCGCATTGGCGATCGGCCCCAAGATGAAACGCCGCGCCGCGAGCTGGGCGAGATCGGCCAACAGCGAGGTGACGAGGTCGCGGAAGTTCAGCTTGCCCGTCTTCACGAACTGGCCGACCGCGTTCTCGGCCGACTGGAAGGCGCCGACGAGGCTCTGGCCGATATCGCCGCCGATGTCGCGCGCCTTGCTGGCGTAGTCCGACAGCGCGGCGGTGACCGCCTGCCAGCCTGTGACGGCCGCGTCGGTCGCGGGCTCTGCCGCAGCGGCAGCAGCTCCGGCCGCCGCGCCTGCAGCTGTTGCGGCGCGTCCGGCATCGCCGAGCGCCGTCTCCAGCCGCTCGGCAGCACCTGTGGCCTCGGTCAGCGCATCGGCACTGGCCTCGTCGGTGCCGCGCACGGCATCGCGAAGCGCCTGCCAACTTTCGAGCGGCGCGCGGGCGCTTTCGGCCAGATCGCGCGCGGCGCCACGGTAGAGGTTCGCGGACTCGAGCGCCCTGTTCGCCGCCTCGGCCAGACCAAGATCGGGCGCGGTCAGCGGGTTGTCCTCGAAGGCCCGGTCGAACGCCGCCTGCGCCGCTGTCGTCGCGGCCGTCGCCGCGCCCTCGAAGCGGTTCTCGATCTCGCCGAGGTCGAGGTCCGGCACCAGCGAGATGCGCCGCTCCGAGCCGAGCGCTTCCAGCCCCTGGTTGATCCCGCCAATGAAACCGTTGATGCGCGAGACCACGCCGTTCAGCATCGCCTCGACGCCGTCGACGAGGCTGTTGGCCGCCTGGAACACCAGATCGCCGATGGCGGCGGGCAGCAGACCCCAGATGGCCTTGATCGCCTCGTAGGCCCCTTCGAACGTGTTCGCGGCGGTGTTGCCGAAGGCAACCACGCTCTCGATGGCGCTCTGCATGCCCGATGCAGCGTCCGCCTTCAGGTCGAAGAACATCGCCGTGGCGGCCGCGCCCGCCGCAGCGGCGCCCATCCGGATCCGCTCCCAGACCTCGACCGCGAGGTCCTTCATGAGCGACATCGCCTCGCCGAAGCCGCCCGCGCCGGAGACGAGCCGGGTGAACTGGTAGACGAGTTCCCCGGCACCGACGATCAACGCCCCGATGCCGGTGCGGATCAGCGCGCCGCGCAGGACGACCAGCGCCGTGGCGAGACCGCGTACCGAGAGCGCTGCGGCGGCCATGCCGGCGACCCACCGCCCCGCGAGGAAGGCTGCGAAGGTGGCGGCATAGGTCGTCAGCCGGCCGATATTGTCGAAGAGACCACGGATCGCGATGCCGAGCGGACCGGTGCGGCTGGCAATGGCGGCCATCGCGTTGGCGACGGCTTCCAGAGCGGGGGCGGCGGCGACCGCCAGCTGGTTCGAGAGACCGCGCCAGATCAGCCCCAGCCTCGAGATGGCATCGTTCGTCCGCTCGATCTGATCGGCGTCCTGCTCGGAGACGACGACCCCGAAGGCGAGCACGTCCTCGGTCGCCTGGCGCAGCGTCGCGGTGTCGATCCGCGACATGGCGATG
>JALHFU010000255.1:0-4109 GCA_022838525.1 Hyphomicrobiales bacterium
GAATCCGTCAGGGAACCAGCCCCGCGTTCAGGGGTTATCGAGCCGGAACGAATTTCTGTTTTTTCTCTACGGCATGATTTCCGGCACCCGGCTTCCTTCACTCGACCTCGGCGTCATCGGCAACGCGTCCGCAGCGGCGCTGGTCGACCGCCGCGCCTCCATCGTATGGATGTGCGCGCCGCGCATGGACGGCGACCCCATCTTCTGCCGCCTGCTCGACGACGCCGAGGAAGGCGGCAGCTGGTCCGTCGCCATGGACGACGTCGCCGCCTGCGAGCAGCGCTACCTGCGCAACACGGCGGTGCTGGAGACGATACAGAGCGATCCGGACGGCAACCGGCTGCGCATCACCGATTTCGCGCCGCGCTTCAAGGCGCTCGGCCGCATCTTCCGGCCGCAGACCATCATCCGGATCGTGGAACCCCTCGAAGGATCGCCGCGCGTGCGGGTGAGCCTTCAGCCGCGCTACGGCTACGGCGCCCACCGGCCGGACACGACGCGGGGGACGACCGACGCGCCGGTCGAGTTCGTCCAGCGCGGCACGCCCTTTCTCGTCGACCGGCCCTATGCCTTCATCCTCGGCGCCGACGAGCGGCTGGAGCAGGCGCCGATGACGGTGGCGCGGAGCTTCCTCGAGGGCACCGTCGCCTACTGGCAGGAATGGGTGCGCTATCTTTCGGTGCCGATCGACTTCCAGGACGTCGTGATCCGCTCGGCGATCACGCTCAAGCTGTGCTCGCACGAGGAGACCGGCGGCATCGTCGCCGCGCTGACGACGTCGATCCCGGAATACGGCCGCAGCGGCCGCACCTGGGACTACCGCTTCTGCTGGCTGCGCGATTCCTATTTCACCGTCAAGGCGCTGAACCTGCTCGGCGCGACCAAGACGATGGAGGACTATCTCGGCTACGTCTCCAACGTCGCCGCCGGCCTGCCGGACGGCTACCTCCAGCCCCTGTTCGGGCTCGGCCTCGAACGGCGCCTCGACGAGACCACGGTGGACACGCTGCCGGGCTATCGCGGCCACGGCCCGGTGCGCAGCGGCAATGCGGCCTATGCGCAGGTGCAGAACGACGGCTACGGCTCGGTGATCCTCGCCATCACCCAGTATTTCTTCGACGAGCGCCTGCCCACCACCGGCGACGAGGGGCTGTTCCGCCGGCTGGAGCCGCTCGGCGAGCAGGCGGTGCGCCGCTGGAACCAGCCCGACGCCGGCATCTGGGAGTTCCGCACGCGCAACGGCGTCCACACCCACTCGGCGATGATGTGCTGGGCGGCCTGCGACCGGCTGGCGCGGATCGCCGCGCGGCTCGGCCTTCCCGATCGCGCCGCCCACTGGCAGGGCGAGGCCGGGCGCATCCGCGCCGGCACGCTGGAGCTGGCATGGGACGGGAAGCTGGAGAGCTTCACATCGACCTTCGGCGGCGGCGACCTCGACGCCAGCCTGCTGCTGATGCCCGAGATCGGGATCGTGCCGGCGCAGGACCCGCGCTTCCTGTCGACGCTCGCCGTCTGCGAGAAGCACCTGCGCTTCGGCAACCACCTCTATCGCTACCGCGCGCCGGACGATTTCGGCGAGCCGGAGACGGCGTTCACCGCCTGCACCTTCTGGCTGATCGACGCGCTCGCCCGCGTCGGCCGACGCGAGGACGCGCTCGAGGTCTTCGCCGACGTGCTCGAGCACCGCAACCATCTCGGCCTGCTGTCGGAGGGCCTGCACATCGACAGCGGCGAGCTGTGGGGCAACTTTCCCCAGACCTATTCGATGGTCGGCCTCATCAACGCCGCCATGCGCCTTTCCCGCCGCTGGGAGGACGTGCTCTGAGCCGTCCGGGCGGCGTTCCGGCAGCGCCGTGAGGGGTGTGTGTTTTCACCCCCCAGTATGGCTCATATGTCTGGTCATTTGGCCATGGACGTTGTGCCTTGAGTAGTCGAAGTCGTGTCCCTTCGGCTTGAGCGCGATGGCAGCGCGGATGGCGGCCTCGAGCGCGGCCGGGTCGTCGCTGCTGCGCAGGGCTTGGCGCAGGTCGCGGTAGCCCTCCTGTCCGAGGCAGGTGTAGAGTTCGCCCTTGCAGGTCAGGCGCACGCGGTTGCAGCTCTCGCAGAACCTGTGGCTGAGGGGCGTGATGAAGCCGATCTTCTGGCCGGTCTCCTCGACGCGGACGTAGCGGGCCGGGCCGCCGGTGGTCTCGGCAAGGTCGGTGAGGCGGTAGCGCGCCTCGATCCGCGCGCGCAGGTCGAGGAGCGGCCAGTACTGGTCGATGCGCTCCTGCGCCGGCATGTCGCCCATCGGCATCACCTCGATGAAGGTGAGGTCGTGGCCTTCCTGCGCGCACCAGTCGATCAGCGGGAACAGCTCCTCCTCGGTGAAGCCCCTGAGGGCCACGGTGTTGATCTTGACGCTGAGGCCGGCGGCCCTGGCGGCGGCGAGGCCGTCGAGCACCTGGGCGAGCCGGCCCCAGCGGGTGATGTCGGCGAACTTCTGCGCATCGAGCGTGTCGAGCGAGACGTTGACACGCCTGACACCGCAGGCGGCGAGCGCGTCGGCGAAGCGGGCGAGCTGCGAGCCGTTGGTGGTCAGCGTCAGCTCCTTCAGCCGGCCGCTGGCCAGATGGCGGCCCATGGCGCGGAAGAACGACATGACGTCGCGCCGCACCAGCGGCTCGCCGCCGGTGATCCTGAGCTTGGTGACGCCCATGGCGACGAAGGCGCTGCACAGCCGGTCGAGCTCCTCTAGGGTCAAGAGGTCGCGCTTGGGCATGAACTGCATGTTCTCGCACATGCAGTAGGTGCAGCGGAAGTCGCAGCGGTCGGTGACCGAGACGCGCAGATAGCTGATCGGCCTGGCGAAGCCGTCGATCAGCCGTGCGGCGCAGGCGGGGAGAGCGGCAGGCAGGTGGTTGGGGTCGAGGAACATGGCGGCCTCACTGCGTCGGCTGCGATGCGGGAAGGAAGGCAGGGGCGCTCGGCGGCAAACGGGCGATCATGGGGCATCCCTTTCGGCGAGCGGGTGCCAGGCCAGCGGCGCGCCGGGCGCGAAGGGGGCCGACCCGCGGGGAATGACGCCGAGGCCGTCGGCCGCGGCCATGTGGAACAGCGTGCCGGAGCAGCCGCCGCCGCAGCGCTCGACGACCGGCAGGCCGGCCGCGTCGTGGCCGGTCACGCGGGCGGGGAAGATCTCGGTGCGCGCGGCCTTGCCGTTCCAGGCGAAGCCGGCGACCGCGCGGCGGGCGGCGAAGGGTGCGGGCCTGCGGCCGGCGAGGCGGGCGATCTGGGCCGCCACGAACAGCTGGAAGCAGACATAGGCCGATAGCGGATTGCCGGGCGCGCCGGTGATGGCGGCCTGCCCCACGCGGCCGAACATCACCGGCTTGCCCGGCTTCACCGCGACGCGCCACGCCGCGATCTGGCCGCCTGCCGCCGTCAGCGCGGCGCGCAGGAAGTCGCGCTCGCCCATGGAGACGGCGCCCGAGGTCAGGAGGAGGTGGAACCGGCCGGCCGCCGCGGCGATGGCCGCGCCGAGGGCGGCGGGATCGTCGCGGATCACCCCGAGGTCGGCGACATCGGCGCCGTGCGCCTCGGCCAGCGCCAGCAGCGCCGGGCGGTTGGAATCGAAGATCTGGCCGTGGCGGCGGCCGCGCGCGACGAGCTCGTCGCCGGTCGAGAACACAGCCACCCGGGGCCGCTCGACCACCTCGACGCGGCCGATGCCGTTGGCGGCCAGAAGCCCGATGTGGTGCGGGGCGACCGGGGTGCCGCGGCGCAGCAGCAGCGCGCCCTGCGGCTGCTCGGCGCCGGCCGGGCGCACGTTCTCGCCCGGCCGCGCCGGCTGCAAGAAGGTCGCCGATGCCGCGTCGTGGCGTGCCCCTTCGACAGCGACGACGGCATCGGCCCCGGCGGGGAGAGCAGCGCCGGTGAAGATCTTGAGCACCGTGCCCGGCACAAGCGCGGGCACCCGCGTCATGCCCGCAGACACGGTCCCGGCAATCGGCAGCGTCACGGGGAGCGGCCCGGCAAGGTCGCCCGCCCGCACCGCGAAGCCGTCCATCGCCGCATTGGCGAAGAACGGCATCGCAACCGGAGCCGCGACATCCCGCGCCGCAACCCGA
>JALHFU010000256.1:0-3651 GCA_022838525.1 Hyphomicrobiales bacterium
GCTGCTCGATTACGTGCGATCGGTAGCGATAAACAGATCCGCGATATCGCGCCGCTATTCGAAACGATCATCTGCCCGATCAGCAATTCCTCGGCGCCTGGCAGCCGTGAGGATTACAGCTGTGATAGGTGCGGTCGATATTGCGGAGAACCTGACGACCGATTCCACCTATTCAGCGTGCATTGCGAGGCGCCGAGGTCCGATTTGCCGGATGTGCTTCTAGCAGGCGGCCTATGTGATGCCTGCGCTGCGCGGGAGAACCTGGAGCCCAATCCCGAGCAGGGCAGACAGTCATGAGCGCACCTGAAGCGGTCGGGATCGACTCGTCAACTCTCTGCGAGTTGCTCGGTTGCACCTACCGACAACTCGACCACTGGACTCGGCGAGGGTACGTTCCCGCGTCGGACCCGTGCCCGGGAACTGGCGTCGACCGCGTGTATCCGCTCGAAGCGATCGCGGTCGCCGGTGCCCTGGCCGCGTTCGTCCGCGCCGGTTGCATGCCGGCCGCAGCTGCGCGTTACGCCGCCGCCGCCGTCGCCGTTCCGGCCGAGGTCGACCAAAGTAACGCTGCCGGCAACGGGGGACCGTCATGAAGGTTGACCCTCAGTTGCCATTGCTCGACGACCCGGCCCACAGCCGACTCACCGCCGCGCTGACCAACGCGGTCAGCCGTGACCAGTTCATCCCGTGCGCAGGACCGTGGGACTGCGATAGCCCGTGGCTGTCAGACGATCCCGACGAGCGCCGCTGGGCAGCCCGTCTCTGCGCCGACTGCCCAGCGATCACCGAATGCCGTGAGGCCGGCCAAGCCGAGGGATTCGGCATCTGGGGCGGCATCGACCGGACCCCGCCGCCCTCCTCAAGCTCGCGTCGCAAGCCGAATCCCCCTACACATCTCCAGGAGATCTCATGACCAGCAACCACGAGGCCGATCGCGGGCTCAGTCAACTGAACTTCACCACCGTCAACGGCCAGCCCTATACGCCCTCCACTGACAAATTCTTGACATGCCTATTCGCCCAGCTAGAACGCGAGGGATTCGGGCGGGCTGACGGGGCCTCGTTCACCGCCTACCCCGGCTGTGAAGAGTTCGCTGCTGTGCGGCTCGAAATGCTGATCGGAGACCGATGAGCACCCACATGAACCGTACCGGCTACCGCTGCGCCGAGCACCTTAACCGACCGGTGAATTGGCGCGGTGATGGCTGCCCAGAATGCGATGCCGAGCAGCGCGAACGTGACGATGCCCGGGCCGCCGAGAAGGCTGCTCGCCGCCGCCGTGAGATCGAGCGACGACGAGAGGCGGCCAGGTGATCACACCCATCGAGCGCGGCGTTCTCCTGACCGGCCGAGACCTCAAGGCCGTCCTCTACGCGATCAAGCTTGCCCAGCGGGTCCGGGCCCGCAACGGCTTGCCAGTAAGCCGAGATCTCGCCGACCTTGCCGCCGCCCTTGCCGCAACCGGACAATCGGACAGCCCTGGCCAGCCCGAAGAGGACACTGATTTCATCGCCGTTTCCGCGGCCGCCGACTTGCTCGGTGCATCCGAACGAACCGTGCGGCGCCTGGCCCCTCGGCTTGGCGGGCGGAAGATCGGCGGCCGTTGGGTCGTCGACAGGCAGGCGGTCGCTGAACACGCGGCCGGACAGGCACGAATGGAGGGCTCATGACGGACCGTGATCTGGTCGACGCGCTGCTGCAGCGCGCTGGCCGCGACTACCTCGATGCGCTCACCGAAGACGAGTTGGCCGCGCACATCGCCGCCACCACCGACGAGGGCGACGCCCACCGCCTCGACGACATCGCCGAGCAGCACGGCGAGCCGTCATCCCACACCACCACCACTACGGAGGACTGAATGCCCAACAACTACATGCGCCCCAGGGGCCGGCGCGATCCCGAACCCACAGACCTGGCAGCCGTGAAGCGCGCCGCCGCCACAGCCGCCGCCATGACCCAGGAGCCCCGCCCGACCAGCCGGCACGCCGAACTGCTCGCCGCGCTCCGGACCCGCCTCGGTCTGGCCGCCGACGCCACCGAAGCGACAATCGTCGCCGCCATCGACAAGGCGACATCCGCGAAGCGTGCCGCGCGTCGTAAGGTCGCAGCACCCAAGCCCGCGCAGGTGGACGACGCCTATCCGGCGCACTGGACCGAGGCCGGCCGCGCCAAGCTCGCGAAGGCCCACGCTGCCCAGCTCGACGACCCGAGCACCCGGTACCCCGAGAACTGGAAGCGCTAGAAGTGGCCGCCCGCAAGACCCCGACCACGGTTGATCTGTGGATCGTCACCGACCCCGAGGGCATCGCCGTCGAACGCCTCCACACCAATTCCGGCTTGGCGCTGGCCAGGTCGACCCGCACCACGATGCCCGCCACCTACAGGTTCAGCGAGACCTTCCCCTGCGGTGCTGTCCTGCCCGTCGACGTCCCCGGCGACGTGATCCGCCACCTGGCGTCCTGCGGATACATCCAGCGGGTTCGCGTCCCACTACCGAAGGAGCAATAACATGCGTCCCTACACCTTGGTCGACCCGTTCAGCCTCGACGAGCCCGATGTTCGCCTGCCCGGCGCCGGCATGACCTTCGGCGCCCTGCCGCCCGTCGGCAAGTTGATCGATGATCTCGAAGCCCTCGGCGTGGACGTGCCCGACGCCGCCCACTGGCGAGATCTCGTCGCTGCCACTCAGGCGCCGGCCGCCCCGCCGTCTGCCCCTGGCCTCGACTTCACCGCCGAGCAGGTCGCCGCCTACATCCGGGAATCGGCAGCCCATCAGTCCACCGACCTCGTGCCGGCACGGCAACGCGCCGCTGCCGCCATCGACCGGGCCATGCTGACCTCGGTTCGCGACCACGCCGACCAGATCATCGCCGGCCTGAAACCCGAGTTCGACCGTGCCGTTCAAGCTATCCGGTCTGCCCTGGATCTTGGCATTACCGAAGACGACGACCAGCGAACCATGCGCCGCGCATCGGCCGAGGTCCGCGGCGCCTTCGAAGCGCTGCCGGTGGTCGCCGCCCACCTCGACGAGATCCTCAGCGTCAGGCAGCGGCTCTCGCTGTGGGCAGGTGCCGAACCCACCATCGACCACATGGTGCCCCAGATCGTGAACGCCTACCGCCAAGGGATCGGTCCGTCCTCGATCGACTGGACTGTCTGCATCACCAAGCCAGACAGCCGCGTCCAGTTGTCCAAGCGTGATCCGGGCCGGCCATGGCTGCGTTGGCTCGACATCGTCGACTACCTCGAGTTGCGGACCGTCTCCGAGCTCGAGCCCGAAGACCTGCTCATCGCGGCCGGCCACGATGTAGCCAGCCTGCAGGTTGCAGCCGTCCAGCGTCTCGAGGGCAGCGAAACCGGCACGGTCAGCAACGTCGGCACAGTCAGCAACGTCGGTTTCGCGACCGTCTAGCCCCATGATCTGGGCTGCAGCGCGCCCCAGTGGAAAGGGCAGCGCGCGCCCACCAGCCGCTCCGGCTCGGTTGGCTCCCTCGGGAGGTATGACGGAGCGGCTCGGTCTGCCTCAGGTTCTCTTGGTTCCCTGAGGCAGACCGCCACCCTCCTAAAACCCGGAGGTCAACCACCGGACAGAGGTCGCGCGTCACCGGCCTCTCTCCCCCGAAGCCCCATAGGGGGGTCGCGCGCGCGCGCG
>JALHFU010000046.1:0-7732 GCA_022838525.1 Hyphomicrobiales bacterium
CTGCTGGACACCCTGGCCGACCTCAACTCGCACGTGTTCACCAACGAGCTGGAGCCGGCCGCCTTCGTGTCGGACACCGGCAAGGTCTACACCATGCTCGCCCACGCCAGCGGCCGGCTGAAGTAGAAGGCGGCATCATCGACACGAAAGGCGGGCCACGTGCCCGCCTTTTGCTTTCTGCCGGTGGCGTGAAATCGACTTGAAATCGGGACGGCCGGGCAATCGCATATCGGAGACGACCTCGCCCGCCGTCATCCCGGCCAAGGGCGCGAAGCGACCGCAGAGCCGGGACCCATTGGCCGGATCATCGTCAAGCACGGCCCGGTCCTCGCGCTGGCGCGCGTCAATACCGTGTCGCGAACCTTGGACCCGGCCGCGCCGCTCAATGGGTCCCGGCTCTCCCTCGCTTCGCTCGGTCGGCCGGGATGACGCAGGTGAGGCGTCCCGCTATATGCGCGATTGCCCTCAGATCGTGCCCAGCACCCAGGGCACGAGCTCGCGCAGGACCTGCGCGAAGGCGCGGTCGAGGGCGGCGACATAGGCGTCGTTGCCGGTCGCGCCGCCGAGCGGCGAAGAGGCGGTGAAGCCGCGCGAGGCGCGGACGACGCCGTTGCGGTCGTTGAGGAGCTTGACGTAGAGCGCGACCTCGGCGCGCGGCGCGCCGTCCACCCGCACCTCGAAGGCGCGGATCTCGGTGACGATCTGGTAGTCGATGGCCAGGCCCTCGCCGGGCTTGCCGACGCCGCCGAGCCGGCCCGTCGCCTGCAGCGCCTCGACCAGCCGCGCCTGGACCACGCGCGGCAGCCGGTCGGCCCATTGCGCACCCTTCAGGAACTCGACGGAACCCGGAGCCGGGCGGATGACGACGTTCTCGCCGTCGAGCGCCTTGAGCGCGCTCGGCTCGGCGACCAGAACCTGCATGCGGCCGCGGCGCGGGCCGGACGCCTCGACGGCAGATGCGGAAAGATCGTAGGTGTCGAGCGGCGCGGGACCGCCGCCGGGCAGCGCGGCGCAACCCGGCAGAACCAGCGCGGCAAGCAGGAATGCCCCCAGTTCGCTGCGAATCCCCTTCACCGACCGTTCCCGACCCCGTTTCGATGCGCTGCAGCGCGTTGCAAACGCCGCTCCGTTCTGGCCGGGCAGCACGACGATGTCAACGCCGCGACCGGCCGTCATGTTCCCTGACCGTGCCTGCGCCGCCGCTGAGGATGCGCTGCGGATTGCGCTCGAGATCGGTGATCGCCTGCTCGATGCGGGTGATCGAGCGGCGCGAATCGCGCACCAGCGCCTCGACGTCGCGCAGCCCCTGCCCCGAGAAGCGCGCCAGCCCGTCGGTGATGGTGCCCATGCGGGCGTTGAGCGTGTCGGCCACCTCGCGGAACGCCTTCAGCGTCTCCGAGGCCTCGGCCATCAGGCCGCCCGTCTCGTCGCTGTCGAGCAGGTTGTCGACCTTGACCAGAATGCCGTCGATGCGCTCCGAGGCCTGGGCGAGCCGGGTGGCGAGCTGGCGCGCATCGGTGACGATGGCGTCGATGTCGTCGGCGCGGTTGCCGACCTTCTCCGCCACCTTGCCGATGTCGTTGACCGCCGCGTTCACCGTGGTGCTCGCCTGCTCGAAATTGGTCAGCGCCGTGCGCACGGCCGCCGGATCGACGCTCTCGACGATGGTGTCGACGCGGGCGAGCGTCTCGTTGGCGGATTCGGAGAACCTGGCGATCGAGGCCACGCTTTCCTCGACGCCCTTCATGACGGTCTCGAGATTGGTGCTCGCCTCGTTCAGACGCTGCGTGAACGCCTCGATGTTGGCGACGGTGCTCTTGACCTGCTCGCGATCCACCGCGCCGATCAGGTCCTCGGCGGCGGCGAGCGTCGAGTCGAGACGGCCGGACGTCTCGGAAAGCGAGCCGACGCTGGACAGGAATTCGTCGATGTTGCCGGCGTTGTCGCGCAACGCCTCGGAGAAGCGCTCGACGTTCTGCAGCGTGTTGTTCAGCGGCCCGCGGGCCTCGGAGGCGAAGCCCTCCAGCTCGGCGAGCACGGCGTCGGCGCGTCGGAAGATGTTCTGCGCGCTTTCGAGCAGGTTGGCGACGGCCGACGGGTTGGCGGTCAGCTCCGCGATGGTGTCCTCGGCCTCGGCGAGGTCGAGCAGGTTCGGCTCGTTCGGGTCACCGCCGCGCATCTCGATGTTCGCCTGCCCGGTCAGGCCGGCGAGGCCGACATCGGCCTGCGTCGAGCGGGTGACGGGCGTCAGCCGGTCGACCTGCGCGTCGGCGATGGCGACCGAGGGGTTGGAGACGTCGATATAGACGCGGGTGATGTCGCCGACCTTGACGCCGTTGAACAGCACGACGCTGCCGCGCACAAGGCCGGAGGCCGAGCCGTGGATGCGGAAGCGCAGCGTCGCCACCTCGCCGCGGTCGCCCAGCCCCGCCGTCCAGTAGACGAAGGCGAAGGCCGCGAACACGGTGAGCAGCGTGAAGATGCCGACGATGACGTAGTTGGCGCGTGTTTCCATCGACCCTGCCCTAGCTCGAAGCTTCCCGCGCCGGAAGGTCGATCCGGCGCGCGCGCTTGCCGCGGAAGTAGGATTTCACCCAGGGCTCCTCGACCTGCATCATGTCCTCTATCGTGCCCTCGACCAGAACCTTCTTGCCCCCGAGCACGGCGATGCGGTCGCAGACCGAGAAGAGGCTGTCGAGGTCGTGCGTCACCATGTAGACGGTCAGGCCCATCGTGTCGCGCAATTTGGCCACCAGCTCGTCGAAATCCGCCGCGCCGATGGGATCGAGGCCCGATGTCGGCTCGTCGAGAAAGACGATGTCCGGGTCGAGCGCCAGCGCCCGCGCCAGGCCGGCGCGCTTTATCATGCCGCCGGAAAGCTGCCACGGCAGCTTGTCCGCCGCGTCGGGCGGCAGGCCGACGAGCTCCAGCTTCAGCATCGCCAGCTCGTCCATCAGCGCCGGCGGCAGGTCGAGATATTCGCGCATCGGCACCTGGATGTTCTCCTTCACGGTCAGCGCGGAGAACAGCGCGCCATGCTGGAACAGCACGCCGAGGCGCATGTCGATGAGCATCCTGTCGCGCTCGTCCAGGCTGTCGACGTCGTGGCCGAAGATCGAGATCGAGCCGGAGCGCTTGGGCGTCAGGCCGAGAATGGTGCGCAGGAGCACCGACTTGCCGGTGCCCGACGCGCCGACGAAGCCGAGAATCTCGCCGCGATAGACGTCGAGGGACAGGCGGTCGAGCACCACCTTCGGGCCGAAGGCCACGGTGACGTCGCGCACCGACAGCACGGCCTCGTGCCCGTCCTGCGCCTTGCCGCCGTTCGCCCGTTCCATCGTTGCGATGTCGTCCGCCATGCACCGTCCTAGAAATCGATCGCCACATAGAACATGGCGAACAGGCCATCGAGCACGATGACGATGAAGATCGACTTCACCACCGAGGCGGTGACGTGGCGGCCGAGCGATTCGGCGCTGCCGCTGACCTTCATGCCCTCGACCGAGGCGACGATGCCGATGACGATAGCCATGAACGGGGCCTTGATAAGGCCGGCGAAGATGGTCGACAGGTCGATGCCGGCATGCAGCCGGTCGATGAAGGTTTCCGGCGCGATGCCCGAATAGGTCCAGCACACCACCATGCCGCCGCCGAGCGCGGCGGCATCGGCGATGACGGTGAGGCAGGGAACGGCGACGACCAGCGCCACCAGGCGCGGAAAGACCAGCACGCCCACCGGGTTCAGCCCGATCACCTTCAGCGCGTCGATCTCCTCGCGCATCTTCATCGAGCCGATCTCGGCGGTGATGGCGCTGCCGGACCGCCCGGCGACCATGATCGCGGTCAGCAGCACGCCGAGCTCACGCAGGGAGAGGATGCCGACCAGATCGACGATGAAGATCTCCGCGCCGAACCAGCGCAGCTGATAGGCGCCCTGCTGCGCGACGATGGCGCCGACGATGGCCGAGATCAGCACTACCACCGGAATGGCGCCGACGCCCATGCGGTCGATCTGGTGGATGATGGCCGCAGGGTTGACCGCGTGGCCGCGCCCCAGCTTCATCTGCGCGCCGCGGATCGCCGCGCCGAGAATGTCCATGCCGTAGAGGAAATCGCGCCATGCGCCCTCGGTGGCGCGGCCGATGGCCTCCAGCCAGCGCACGATGAAGAAGGGCGGCTTCTCCCGCTCCTCGGCCCCCTGCTCCAGCGCCGGCCGCACGGCCGGCAGCAGGATTTCGGCCGCGGACGACGCGCCCACGATCTCGACGCGGCCGCCGGCCGCACTTCTCGACGCGGCCAGGCGCTCGATCAGCCAGGCGCCCGCCGTGTCCATGCGCGATATGCCGCCGATGTCGATGACGACGTCGCGCGCGTCCGCCGCCTTTTCCAGCGCCCGCATGCCGGCATCGACGAGATGCACGGAGCGCGTGTTCCACACCCCGGAAAGCACCCAGACCGTGCGCCCGGCCTCCTCGCGAACGGCAATGTCGGGGGCGCGGTCGCGCACCCCCTGCTCCTCTTCGCTTGCTTCCGTGCGTTCTTTGCCCAACATCCCGGCAGTCATAGCGAATCGGGCCCCGGCTGTCGAACCGGCAGCGCGCACAAACCGGCCCGCGAACGGAGTTTCTGCATGGTTCGCACCCTTTCCGTCGAAACCGGGCGATTTCCGCTTGCCGCCGCCTTCACCATCTCGCGCGGCTCGAAAACCGAGGCCGCGGTCCTGACCTGCACGGTCCGGGACGGTGAAAACGCCGGCCGCGGCGAATGCGTTCCCTATGCGCGCTACGGGGAGACGATCGACGGCGTGCGTGACGACATCGAGGCCGTGCGCGAGCGCATCGAAGGCGGCATCTCGCGGCAGGAGCTTCTGGCGGCGATGAGGCCGGGGGCGGCGCGCAACGCGGTCGATTGCGCGCTGTGGGATCTGGAGGCGAAGGCCGGCAAGGTTCCCGTCTGGCAGCGCATCGGCTCTGGCGCACCTCGACCGCTGGAGACGGCCTACACGATCACGCTCGGCGAGCCGGAGGCGATGGCGGCGCAGGCCCGCGCCAATGCCGCCCGCCCGGTGCTCAAGGTCAAGGTCGGCACCGGCGACGATGTCGGCCGCATCGAGGCGGTGGCAAAGGCCGCGCCGCGGAGCCGGATCATCCTCGACGCCAACGAAGGCTGGAGCGAGGACAATCTCGCCCGCCATCTCGACGCCGCGGCCCGCTGCGGCGCGGTCCTGGTCGAGCAGCCGCTGCCGGCCGGCAGGGATGAGGCGTTGCGCTCGGTCGCGCGCCCCGTGCCGGTCTGCGCCGACGAGAGCCTGCACACCGCCGACGACCTCGAAAGGCTCTCCGGCCTCTACGACGCCATCAACATCAAGCTCGACAAGGCGGGCGGGCTGACGGCGGCGCTGGCGCTGCGGACGAAGGCGCGGGAGCTCGGCTTCGGCGTGATGGTCGGCTGCATGGTCGGCACGTCGCTGGCCATGGCCCCCGCGGTGCTGCTGGCGCAGGATTCGGACTTCGTCGATCTCGACGGCCCGCTGCTGCTGGCGCGCGACCGCGAGACCCCCTTGCGCTACGAGGGATCGCTCGTCTACCCGCCGGAAAGCGCCCTGTGGGGATAGCGTCGTCGGGGGCATTGCGTCCGGGTTAAGGAGCGGTTTTCCGTTTGTCGACGATTGACGTTCCCGAAAGCGGCAAACACCGCTATTGAAGCCGGATACATGCGGGTCCGCCCGCCTCCTCACCACGGACAAAAGGAAGATCGAGTTGAAGCTGGTTCGTTTCGGCCCGGCAGGCCAGGAAAAGCCCGGGATCATCGACGCAAGCGGGACGATCCGCGACGTCTCGCCCATCGTACCGGATTTCGCGCCCGAGACGCTGACGCCGGAGCTGCGGGATCTGCTCGGCCGCACGGACCTCTCCGGCCTGCCGGCGGCGCCGGCCGGGGTGAGGCTCGGCGCACCGCTGCGGCGGGTCGGCCATTTCATCGCCATCGGCCTCAATTATGCCGAACATGCGGCCGAAACCGGCGCGAAGGCTCCCGACGAGCCGGTGGTTTTCTCCAAGGCTCCAAGCTGCGTCTGCGGACCGGACGACGACATCCTGCTGCCGCGCGGCTCGCAGAAACTGGACTGGGAGGTCGAACTCGCCGTCGTGATCGGGAAGCGGTGTGACTATGTCGAGGAATCGGAAGCACTTGCCCATGTATTCGGCTACACGCTCTGCACCGACGTTTCGGAACGCGAATACCAGAAGGAGCGCGCCGGCCAGTGGATAAAGGGCAAAAGCGCGCCGACCTTCGGTCCTCTGGGTCCATTCATCGCCACGAGCGACGACATCGCCGATCCGCAGACGCTTTCCATGTTCCTCGACGTCAACGGCGAGCGCCGGCAGACCGGGAACACCGACACGATGATCTTCCCCGTCGCCTTCCTCGTTTCCTATCTGTCGCGCTTCATGGTGCTGGAGCCCGGCGACGTGATCGCCACCGGCACGCCTCCGGGCGTCGGCCTCGGCATGTCGCCGCCGCAGTACCTGCGGGCCGGGGACGAGATCAGGCTGGGCATGGACGGGCTGGGCGAACAGCGGCACAGGATCGTGGCACGCTGAACGCCCGTGCATGACGACCGGAGCGGGGGGCGCTCCCGGAAACATACTCAATGAATTTGCCGGCTTACGTCATCAATCTCGAACGCGATCGCGAACGGTGGGCAGCCGTCGCCGCCTCGGCGGCGGAGCACGCGCCGCAGATCGCGCTCCATCGCGTCGATGCCGCCGACGGCAGGGCGCCGGAACATGCGGGCCGCGAGATGGCGGACGTGCCGACCTTCCGGCGCATCTGCGGCCGGGAGATGCTGCCCGGCGAATATGGCTGCTACATCAGCCATCTCAAGGCGTTACGGGCATTCCTTGACGACGGCGCGCCCTACGGTCTGATCCTCGAGGACGATGTAGTCTTCGAGGCCGACAGCAGCGCGCGCATCGACGCGGTGCTCGCCGTCCTGCCGGAATTCGGCGTCGTCAAGCTCGTCAACCACCGGACGTCCATGATGGTCAGCCTGTGCGACACGCCGGAGGGCGACACGCTCGGGCGGACGCTGCACGGCCCGCAGGGGTCGGCCGCCGCCTATCTCGTGTCGCGCGAGGGCGCCCGCCACCTGCTCGACGCCCTCGTCCCGATGGTGCTGCCGTGGGACGTGGCGCTGGAGCGGGCATGGGACCACGGCGCAACGGTATTCACGACACGGACGAACGTGCTGGGCTTCTCCGAGCACAGGCGGAAATCGAACATCGCCGGCAGCGGCTACGACATCGTGAAATATCCCTGGTACGAAAGGCTGGGCGCCGCGGCTGCGCGCACGGTCGACTATGTCCGGCGGGTCCACCACGTCCTGAAACGGCCGCCCCAACCCGCCCGAACGGTGCAACCCGACCCCCTCCCGGCCGTCCCGCTGTGGCTGGAGATCGCCGCCGGCTTTGCCGTCCTGCTTTTCGTGTCGGCGGTCTGGCAGGAAACCGACAGCTACCGCTATGCCGGCATTGCGCTCGCCGCCGTCGCGCTCGTCCGCTATTTCCGCAAGTCGCTGTGGAGCTACACCGAACGGCCCTACATCGGCTGGGCGGGCCTGATGTGCCTCGGCTGGGCGGCCTATGTCGCGATCCGGTTCCTCTATTCCTATCTCCTCTATCCGGAGATGGGCAGAGGGTCGGCGGAAGGCGTGTATCTGCTGCCCGTCTTC
>JALHFU010000046.1:7769-26257 GCA_022838525.1 Hyphomicrobiales bacterium
CTGGCATTCGGCATCGACTACGATTTCGGCGCCCACACGCGGGCGGTGACGCTGCTGCACAACAACCCCATCCACGCCTCGATCGCTGCCGGCCTGATCTCGCTCTGCGCCATTCCCTACGCCCTGCACGTCGCACGGCGCGGCGATCTCAGGCCGGGCACGCGGTTCGTCCTCGAAATGCTGGCGACCGCCACCTTCCTGCTGTCGCTTCTGGCCGTCTACAGCCTGTGGTCGAAGGGCGTGTGGCTGGCCATGGCCGTGGCGCTGCTGGCCCTTGCCGGAACCGTCCTCGCCACGGAGAGCGGCGGCCGCGGGCGCAGGGTGGCGGTGGCGGCCGTGCTCGTGGCGCTGACGGGCGCTGCGGCAAACTACGACATGCTGCGCAACATTGCCGCCCCGACCGTCGAGACGTCCGTCTCGCTTCTCACCGACATCATCACCGGCGAGGGGATTCTGGCGAGCCTCGCAAGCTCCATCGCCGATGCCTCGACGCAGCTGAGCGAGCGCGAGCGGATGATGCTGTGGGTGAACGCGCTGCGGATATGGGACGACCACCCGGTGTTCGGAGCGGGCATTTCCTGGCTGCACGCATGGCAGGACCGGCCCTACAAGGAGGTATCCTACAGCCTGTTCCACAACGGCTATCTCGAGATCGCCGTCCGCTACGGCATCCTCGGCCTCGCCTTCTACGCCGTCCTGTTCGGCTGGACGGTCCGCTGCGTGTGGCGGGCAGCCCGCGCCGGGCTGGTCGATATGGCGGCGTTCCAGTGCTATGCTGCGACGACGACGTTCTTCGCCGTCACGCTGCTCACCAACTCGAACAACAGGCTGGCGATCGGCGAATCCTACATGTGGTTTGGGGCAAGCTTCGGCTTCTATTGTTATTACCTGTTGCAGAGGCACGGCGAGGTCGCGCCGCGAACGCCCATCTGATCGGAAGTGGAACCATGAATTCAACCGGCGCCGGCACCAAGCTCGACAAGGAGGCCAGACCGGCCCTTTCCGATCTCGACGAGAACGCCCTTTTCTACCATCGCTATCCCGCGCCGGGTAAGCTCGAGATCAGGGCGACCAAGCCGCTCGGCAACCAGCGCGACCTGGCGCTCGCCTATTCTCCCGGCGTCGCCGCGCCCTGCCTCGCGATCCAGGACGACCCGACGGCCGCGGCCCACTATACGGCGCGGGCCAATCTCGTGGGCGTGATCTCGAACGGGACGGCCGTTCTTGGCCTCGGCGACATCGGCGCGCTCGCGTCCAAGCCGGTGATGGAGGGCAAGGCGGTCCTGTTCAAGAAGTTCGCCGGCATCGACGTCTTCGACATCGAGGTCGACGCCCACGACATCGACCTCATGGTCTCGACCGTCGCGGCGCTCGAGCCGACCTTCGGCGGCATCAACCTCGAGGACGTCAAGGCGCCGGAATGCTTCGAGATCGAGGAGCGGCTGAAGGCGCGGATGAAGATCCCCGTGTTCCACGACGACCAGCACGGCACGGCCATCATCGTCGCCGCGGCCGTCCTCAACGGGCTGGAGCTGGCCGGCAAGTCGATCCACGACGTCAAGATCGTCACCTCGGGCGCGGGCGCGGCGGCGCTCGCCTGCCTCAACCTCCTCGTGTCGCTCGGCGCGCAGCACGAGAACATCTGGATCACCGACCGCCACGGCGTCGCCTTCAAGGGCCGCGTCGAGGAGATGGACCGCTGGAAGGAGCCGTTCGTCAAGGACACCGACGCGCGCGCGCTCGTCGACGTCATCGGCGGGGCCGACGTGTTCCTCGGCCTGTCGGCAGCAGGCGTCCTCAAGCCCGAGCTTCTGGCCGGCATGGCCGAAAAGCCCCTGGTGCTGGCGCTCGCCAATCCGGTGCCCGAGATCATGCCGGATGCGGCGCGGGCCGCGCGCCCCGACGCGATGATCTGCACCGGCCGCTCGGATTTCCCCAATCAGGTCAACAACGTCCTGTGCTTCCCCTACATCTTCCGCGGCGCGCTCGACGTCGGCGCGACCGCGATCAACGAGGAGATGAAGGTGGCGGCCGTGCGCGCCATCGCGGCGCTCGCCCGCGAGGAGCCGTCGGACGTCGCCGCGCGCGCCTATTCCGGCGAGACCCCGATCTTCGGGCCGGAGTTCCTCATCCCCTCGCCGTTCGACCCGCGGCTGATCCTGCGGATCGCGCCCGCCGTCGCCCGCGCTGCGATGGAAAGCGGCGTCGCCACGCGGCCGATCGAGGACATGGCGGCCTATATCGACCGGTTGAACCGCTTCGTCTTCCGCTCGGGCCTGATCATGAAGCCCGTGTTCTCGGCCGCGCGCACCGCGACCGCGAAGCGCGTCATCTATGCCGACGGCGAGGACGAGCGCGTGCTGCGCGCAGCGCAGGTGGTGCTGGAGGAAGGCATCGCCACGCCGACGCTGATCGGCCGCCCGCACGTCATCGAGACGCGGCTGAAGCGCTACGGCCTCAAGATCAGGCCCGGTGTCGACTTCGCCATCGTCAACCCGGAGGACGATCCGCGCTACCGCGACTATGTCGAGCTTCTCGTGCGGCTTGCCGGCCGCCGCGGCGTGACGCAGGAGGCTGCGCGCACCCTGGTGCGCACCAACACGACGGTGATCGCCGCGCTCGCCATGATGCGCGAGGAGGCCGACGCCATGCTGTGCGGGCTCGAAGGCCGCTACGAGCGCCACCTGCGCTATGTCGACCTGATCATCGGCCGGCGCGGCAGCGTCGAGGAGCTTTCGTCGCTGTCGATGCTGATCTCGCAGCGCGGCGTCGTCTTCCTCACCGACACCTACGTCACCATCGATCCGACGGCGGCGGAGATCGCCGAGGCGACCGTCCTCGCGGCCGAGCAGATCCGGCGCTTCGGCCTGACGCCGAAGGCGGCGCTCCTGTCGCACTCGAATTTCGGATCGCGCGATTCGGCGAGCGCGCTCAAAATGCGCGAGGCCGCGGCGCTGCTGCGCGAGATCGCCCCCGACCTCGAGGCCGACGGCGAGATGCACGGCGACGCCGCGCTGTCGCCGTCGCTGCGCCAGCGCGTCTATCCGCATTCGACGCTGGAGGGCGAGGCCAACCTTCTCGTCTTCCCCAATCTCGACGCCGCCAACATCGCGCTGACGACGATCAAGACCATGACCGAGGCGCTGCATGTCGGCCCGATCCTGCTCGGCACGGCGCGGCCGGCGCACATCCTGACGCCGTCCGTCACCTCGCGCGGCGTCGTCAACATGACGGCGCTGGCCGTGGTGGAGGCGGCCGAGCGCGGGGAGCCCGCGGCCGCGTCAGCCTAAACAGACGGTTAACCGCGCCGTGCTATGGCTCGTCCATGGTGACGGGCGGTCTCCTCGGCAGGGTCGGACGGTTGGCGCGGCAGGCGTGCGCAGCCGCGCTGCTGGTTGTCCTGCTGCCGGATGCGGCTGCCGCGCAGGCCGGAACCAGGGCCTGCCGCCAGCTCGAGGCGGAACTCGCCTCGCTCCCGCGGGGCGGCGGCGGATCGCCGGCGCAGGTGCGGCGCTACGATGCGGCGATCGAGCGCCAGCGCGACCAGATGGCCAAGGCCCGCAGCCAGGCGCGACAGGCCGGCTGCGGCTTCATCGTCACCGGGCGCGCGGTCGCCTTCTGCGGCGAGATCAACGCCACGCTGGCGCGGATGGACAAGAACCTCAGCGAGCTGCAGCGCAAGCGGGCGCAGCTTGCCGGCCGCGGCGGCCGGCAGGAACGGGCGCGCATCATGGCCGCCCTCGACGTCAACGGATGCCGTGCGCCGAAGCGCACCCTGCCGCCGCCCGTCGACGGCGGCGCGCGCGAGCAGGCGGTGATCGACGGGCGCTCCGGCCTGCGGATCGGCGGGCTTTCCGGCAGCTACCGCACGATGTGCGTGCGCACCTGCGACGGCTATTATTTCCCGATCTCGTGGTCGGTATCGCAGGGCGCGTTCGAGCGCGACAGCAAGGCGTGCGAGGCGATGTGCCCGGGCACGCAGGTCGAGCTGCACTATCACCGCGTCTCCGGCGAGGATTCGGAGGACATGGTGTCGGCCGTCACCGGCCTGCCCTATCGCGAGATGACGAACGCCTTCCTCTACCGCAAGCCCGGCGCTTCCGTGCCGCCCGCCTGCGGCTGCGGCGCCGCGGCGCAGGAAGCGCGCGGGTTCCAGACCATCGGCGGCGACTACAACGGCAACGAGCCGACCTTCGCCCCCGATGCCGGGCCCGCGGAGGAGGAGGAGGAGGCGGTGACGGCGGCGATCCCGCTGCCCTCGGTGCGGCCGGACGCGGCGGAGGACCCCGAAACGCTGTCGACGCGCGAGGGTGGCCTCGACGCCGCCGGCCTGAAGAAGCTCGCGACGCCGCCGGCCAAGCCCGCCGCTGCCGGCGCGAACGACACGGCGAAGCCCGGCGAACGGCAGGTCAGGGTCGTCGGGCCAGCGTTCCTTCCCGGCCTAGAAGAGGCAATAGATCTGCAAGCTCCGGCCCCTGCTCGCGGCCGGTGAGCGCGAGCCTGAGCGGCATGAACAGCGCCCTGCCCTTGCGGCCGGTCTTCTCCTTCACGCGGTCGGTCCAGACCTTCCACGTCGCGCCGTCCCACGGCTCCGGCGGCAGCTCGTCGAAGGCGGCGCGCAGGAAGGCGACGTCCTCGTCCGAAAAGGCCGGCCGTTCCTGCGGCCCCTCGTTCACGATGCGCCACCACGGGACGGCGTCTTCCACGCGCCCGAGATTGCCGCGCACGGCGAGCCAGAACGGTTCGACGGCGTCGCCCGCGATGCCGAGCGCCGACAGCCTGTCCCGCACCTCGGCAACCGGCATGGCGTGGACGAGCGCGCGGTTGAGCGCGGCGAGCTCGGCCGGATCGAACTTCGCCGCCGACTTCGAGGTCGCGGCCGGGTCGAAGCGCGCGGCGAGCTCGTCCATCGAGCGGACGGCCGACACGCTCTCCGACGTGCCGATCAGCACCGCGAGCGAGGCGACCGCCATCGGCTCGATGCCGTCTTCGGCCAGGCTCCTGATCGACAGCGCGCCGGTGCGCTTCGACAGGCCCTCGCCGGACACGGTGGTAAGCAGGTTGTGGTGGCCGAGGGCCGGCGGCTCGGCCCCCAGCGCCCGGAACAGCGCGATCTGCGCGCCGGTGTTGGTGACATGGTCGTCGCCGCGGATGACGTGGCTGATGCCGAGCTCGATGTCGTCCACCACCGACGGCAGCGTGTAGAGGTAGGAGCCGTCCTCGCGCACCAGCACCGGGTCGGACATCGAGGCGAGATCGACGGTCTGCGGCCCGCGCACCAGATCGTCCCAGTGGATTTCGGTGCGCACGGGCGCGAACGGATCGCCGGAAAAGTTCGGCAGCAGGAAGCGCCAGTGCGGCTTGCGCCCCTCGGCCTCGTGGGCGGCCTTCTCCTGCGGCGTCAGCTTCAGCGCCTCGCGGCCGTAGACAGGTGGCAACCGGCGCGCCAGGCGGAGCCTGCGGCGGCGCTCCAGCTCCTCGGCCGTCTCCCAGCACGGATAGAGCAGCCCCCTCTCCTTCAGCCGCTCCACCGCCGCGTCGTAGGTGGCGAAGCGGGCCGACTGGTGCACGGTCACGTCGGGGTGGATGCCGAGCCAATGGAGATCCTTCTGGATCTGGTCGGCATATTCCTGCCGCGAGCGGGCGACGTCGGTGTCGTCGAAGCGCAGGATGAAGCGGCCGCCGTGCTTCTTCGCGAACAGCCAGTTGAACAGCGCCGTGCGCGCATTGCCGATATGGATATGCCCCGTGGGCGACGGCGCGAAGCGGACGGTCACGCTCATGTCTGTCTTTTCCGGAGCATGATCTTCTCCGAGAACCGGTTCCCACTCTTCGGGATCATGCTCTGTCCCGGAACCGGTTGGTGATGGGATAGCGCCGGTCGCGGCCGAAGTTCTTCTTCGTGATCTTGACGCCGGGGGCGGCCTGACGGCGCTTGTATTCGGCGATGTAGAGCAGGTGCTCGACCCGGTGCACCGTGTCGCGGTCGTGGCCGCGCGCGACGATCGCGTCGACGCCCATCTCGCCCTCGACCAGGCATTCGAGGATGTCGTCGAGCACCGGATAGGGCGGCAGCGAATCCTGGTCGGTCTGGTCGGGCCTGAGCTCGGCCGACGGCGCCTTGTCGAGGATGTTCTGCGGGATCACCACGCCGCCGGGGCCGAGCGCGCCCGCCGGCACGTTCTCGTTGCGCCAGCGCGACACGGCGTAGACCTGCATCTTGTAGAGGTCCTTGATCGGGTTGAAGCCGCCGTTCATGTCGCCGTAGAGCGTGGCGTAGCCCACCGACATCTCGCTCTTGTTGCCGGTGGTCACCACCATCGAGCCGAAGCGGTTGGAGATCGCCATCAGGACGGTGCCGCGGGCGCGCGACTGCAGGTTCTCCGCGGTCACGCCCTCGACCTCGCCCTGGAACATCGGCGCGAGCGCCGAGAAGAAGCCCTCCACCGGCTGGAAGATCGGCACCACGTCGTAGCGCACGCCGAGCGCCTGGGCGCAGTCCTCGGCGTCCTTCAGCGATTCCGGCGAGGTATAGCGATAGGGCATCATCACGCAGCGCACGCGATCCGCCCCCAGCGCATCGACGGCGAGCGCGGCACAGATCGCGGAATCGATGCCGCCGGAAAGGCCGAGCACCACGTCGCGAAAACCGTTCTTGTCGACATAGTCGCGCAGGCCCAGCATGCAGGCGCGATAGTCGGCCTCTTCCTTCTCCGGCACGCCGGCAAACGGCCCCTCGACGCAGCGCCAGCTCTCCTCGCCGCGCTTCCACACGGTCAGCGCGACGGCCGCCTCGAACTGCGGCATCTGGAAGGCGAGCGACCGGTCGGACTGGATGGCGAAGGAGGCGCCGTCGAAGACGAGCTCGTCCTGCCCGCCGACCTGGTTGGCGTAGACGAGCGGCAGATCCGTCTCGATCACCTGACGGATGGCGACCTGCTGGCGCACGTCGACCTTGCCACGATAGTAGGGCGAGCCGTTGGGCACGAGCAGGATCTCGGCGCCGCTCTCGGCCAGCGTCTCGCAGATGCCGAGGTCACCCCAGATGTCCTCGCAGATCGGCAGGCCGAGGCGGACGCCGCGGAAGTTCACCGGCCCGGGAATGTCCGGCCCGGCCTGGAACACGCGCTTCTCGTCGAACTCGCCGTAGTTCGGCAGGTCGATCTTGTAGCGCTCGGCGATCTGGCGGCCGCCGTCGAGCACGACGACGGAGTTGTGCAGGCCGCTCTCGCGCCTGAGCGGCGTGCCGATGACGATGCCCGGCCCGCCGTCGGCGGTGTCGGCGGCGAGCTCCTCGACGGCACGCTCGCAGGCCGTGACGAAGGCCGGCTTCAGCACGAGGTCCTCGGGCGGGTAGCCGGCGACGAACAGCTCGGTGAACAGGACGAGGTCGGCGCCGGCCTGCGCGGCCTCGGCGCGCACCTTTCGCGCCAGAGCGAGGTTGCCGGCGACATCGCCGACGGTCGGGTTCAACTGCGCGACGGCGATGCGGAGACTATCGGGGGCGGTGCTGGTCATGCCATGCGTGTAGCGCGGCCTTGGCCGGGCGGCAATGGCGTCGTGACCGCCACCCTTGCGCGCCGCCGGGGGGCGCGGAAAGATGCGGCGGCTCCGCACGCGGCGGGGCGCCTGCCCAGGAGAACCGAGATGAAGAAGACGGTAGACGAGCTTGCCTCCCGCTGGCTGCCGGAAGGCGAAATCGGCGAGGCCGAGCAACGCGTGCTGCAAAGCGCGATCGACCGTCAGCCCGTGGCCCGCAACGTCCGCCGCGCCCGCGTGGCGCGGGCGTCGCGCGGCGAGAAGCTGGCCGATGCCATCGCCCGCGTCGGCGGGTCGTGGACCTTCATCCTGTGCTTCCTCGCCTTCCTCGTGCTGTGGGCGCTATTGAACGTGTGGCTGCTGGCCGGCCGCGCCTTCGATCCCTACCCGTTCGTGTTCCTCAATCTCGTGCTGTCGATGCTGGCGGCCATCCAGGCGCCGGTCATCATGATGTCGCAGAACCGGCAGGCCGCGCACGACCGCGCCGACGCCGCCCACGATTACGAGGTGAACCTCAAGGCGGAGATCGAGATCATGGCGCTGCACGAGAAGATGGACGCGCTGCGCCACCGCGAGATCGTGGCCGTGCACGCCGAGGTGACGTCGATTTCCGAACGGCTCGCCCGTCTCGAAACGATGATGGGAAGGGGATCGTCCGGCGGCCCCGCATGACGGCGCCGCCCCGCGAGCCGCGGATCAGTGGGCGGTCTGCCTCGCCGCCCGCGTGCGGAGCTCGTCGACCGGGTTGTTGGCGCCGATGGAGAGCGCCAGGATACGCGAGATGTGGACGCGCGGCAGGCCGGTCTCGGCCGCCCATTGGTTGATCTGCGCCTGAACCTTGGCGAGATCCTTCTTCGAGGTGGGGTTGGGCGCGATGTCGAGGCCGGCGTCGCGTAGCGCGCCGACCACGTCGCTCCACAGGATGAAGGCGTCCCAGCCCAGCGCGCGCAGCAGGAAGGGTCCGGTGTTGCCGCCGAGCCGGCTGCCGTGCTTCGCCAGATACGCCGTCAGGCCGATCTGGTCGTCGGCCGGCCAGTTGGCAAGGAAGCGGCCGAAGCCGCCATGCTCGTCCGACACGCGCGCGACGAAGGCGGCATTGTCCCTGACCGCGCGGATGTTCTGCGGGTTGCGCACGATGCGCGCGTCGGCGGCGAGGTCGTGCCAGAAATCGTCGGGCTGGAAGAGGAGCCGCTTCGGCTCGAAGCCGAGAAAGGCTTCCTCGAAGCCCGGCCATTTGCTCTCGATGACGCTCCAGACGAAGCCGGCGGCGAAGATGCGCTGCGCCATGGCGGCAAGCACGCGGTCGTCCGGCAGGCCCGCCAGCGTCGCGTTATCGGGCTTCGGCCCCAGGAGCGAGGCGAGCGCGGCCGCGCCGCCCTTGCGGGCTTCGGCGCGGGCGCGGATTTCGGCAAACGGCGTCATGGCTTCCCCCAGATGGCCCCGGCCGCGGGCCTTACCAGCCGTTCGCCACCTTCTTCTGCGGCTGGTGGGCCTTGCCCTTCTTGAGCAGGTCGGACACCAGGAAGGCAAGCTCCACCGCCTGATCGGCATTGAGGCGCGGGTCGCAATGGGTGTGGTAGCGATCCTGCAGCTCCTCGTCGCGGATGGCGCGGGCGCCGCCGGTGCATTCGGTGACGTTCTTGCCGGTCATCTCGACATGGATGCCGCCCGGATGCGTGCCCTCGGCCTGATGCACCTCGAAGAAGGACTGCACCTCCGTGAGGATGCGGTCGAACGGCCGGGTCTTGTAGCCCGCGGCGGTGATCGTGTTGCCGTGCATCGGGTCGCACGACCACACCACCTTGCGCCCTTCCCGCTCGACGGCGCGGATCAACCTCGGCAGATGCTCGCCGACCTTCTCCGAACCGAAGCGGGCGATCAGCGTCAGCCGGCCGGGCTCGTTCTCGGGGTTGAGGAGGTCGATCAGGCGGATCAGCCCGTCGGGCTCCAGCGAGGGGCCGCACTTGAGGCCGAGCGGGTTCTTGATGCCGCGGCAGTATTCGACATGGGCATGGTCGGGTTGACGGGTGCGGTCGCCGATCCAGATCATGTGGCCGGAGGTCGCGTACCAGTCGCCGGAGGTGGAGTCGACGCGGGTCAGCGCCTCCTCGTAGCCGAGCAGCAGCGCCTCGTGGCTGGTGTAGAAATCGGTCTCGCGCAGTGCCGCATGCGTCTCGGAGGTGATGCCCACGGCGCGCATGAAGTCGATGGTCTCGGTGATGCGCGCGGCGAGCGCCTCGTAGCGCTCGGCCTGCGGGCTGTCGGCGACGAAGCCCAGCATCCACTTGTGCACGTTCTCGAGGCTGGCATAGCCGCCCTGCGCGAAGGCGCGCAGCAGGTTGAGCGTGGCGGCCGACTGGCGGTAGGCCATGCGCTGGCGCGCCGGGTCGGGCACGCGCGACTTCTCGTCGAACTCAATGCCGTTGATGATGTCGCCGCGATAGGAGGGCAGCGTCACGCCGTCCTTGGTCTCGGTGTCGGAGGAGCGCGGCTTGGCGAACTGGCCGGCGATGCGGCCGACCTTCACCACCGGCTGCGCGCCGGCATAGGTAAGCACCACCGCCATCTGCAGGAAGACGCGGAAGAAGTCGCGGATGTTGTCGGCGCCGTGCTCGGCGAAGCTCTCGGCGCAGTCGCCGCCCTGGAGCAGGAACGCCTCGCCATTGGCGACGGCGGCGAGCTGGCGCTTGAGCTTGCGCGCCTCGCCGGCAAAGACGAGCGGCGGATAGGTGGCGAGCTGACGCTCGGTCTCGGCGAGCGCCTCCGCGTCCGGATAGGCCGGAACCTGCTGGATCGGCTTGCCTCTCCACGAACTCGGGGACCATTTCGTCGTCATCGTCGCACCCATTCTCGTCACAGGCGGGCAGCACGCGCCCGCAAAGACCCGGACTTTCGGGACCGCGGCTCCTTACACCAGACCGGCCCTCTATTCCACCCTGCTTTAGGACCGGGCGCAAGCAGGCAGAATGCGGCCCTGCGCCGCTGCGTCATCGCGACCGGCCGAGCGAAGCGAGGGAGAGCCAAGACTCCGTGAAGCAGCGCCGCCGGGTTCGAGGCTTGCGATGCGGGTGCCGAGGCGCGCCGGCGCGAGGACCGGGCCGTGCTCGACGATGGTCCGACCAATGGGTCCCGGCTCTGCGGGCGCTTCGCGCCCTTGGCCGGGATGACGGCGGGAGAGGCAAGCTCCCCATGCGATTTCCCCTCCGTTCATGGGCGAGAAGGTGCCGGCAGGGCGGGCGGGGGTAGCGCAAGTGCCCGCGAAGGGGAAAAGGGGAAGCGGCAAGATTGCCGCGAGCTTTCCTCTCCCCGTTCACGGAGAAGATGCCGGCAGGCAGATGAGGGGCAGCGCCGAAGTCCGGGAATTGACCTGCGCCGAATGCAGCCCTGCGCGCGGCCACGCCCGCTCCGCATTCCTCTGCTTCCCTCCATCGATCCCTCAAGCCTCTTGACTTTGACGTAAACGTCAATGTTAGCCTGCGACCATGGCCCCAGGGTCATGGCAAGGCTTCGACCGGAGGAAACGATGACCAGGCCCGCCTCGACACCCTCGCCCGCGGCAACCGCGGATGCCGCGCGTGCCACGGCCGCGACCAACCCGCCCGCTTCACCCGACCGGCCGGCGGTCGCCGTTGCCCGCCCGGATGCGGCCGCGGCCCCTGCCCCGGACGCCGCTGGGACGCAGCGCCCGATGAAGCATGCCCCGCTTGCGTTTGCGGCCGAGGACGGCTTTCCCCTCGGCGGCACGCTGTTCGAGGGGGACGGCGACGGGCCGCTGATGCTGGTCTCCTCGGCGACGGCGGTGCCGCAGGCATTCTATGCCGGCTTCGCCAGGACGCTGGTGGAGGCGGGCGCGCGGGCGGTGCTGACCTACGACTATCGCGCCACGGGCGCCTCGCCGCGGCCGCAGGGCTGGCGGCAGCGCATCAACTACAAGGACTGGGCGCTGAAGGACTTCCCCGCCGCGCTCGCCGCCCTCGAGGCGGCCGCGCCCGGCCATCCCGTGGTCGGCGTCGGCCAGTCCTATGGCGGCCATGCGCTCGGCCTCTCCGGGATGTCGGACCGCTTCCTGCGCTATGCGATGGTCGCCAGCATGACCGCCTATTTCGGCTATCTCGACGACCGACAGGCCTGGGCGCGCATGAATCTGGTCGGCGTGCCGGTGTCGCTCTTCTTCCGCGACACGCCGCGCTGGCTCGGCATCGGCGAGCCGATCCCGGGCTCGTGCTTCCGCGACTGGGCGCGCTGGTGCCGGATGAGGAACTACTTCTTCGACGACCCGGCTTTGCCGGAAACGGCGCGCTTCGCCGAGGTGCGACTGCCCATCCTCGCCATCGGCCTGACCGACGACCGCTGGGCGACGCCGCGCGGGGTGGACGACTTCATGGCCCGCCATCCCAACGCCGCGGTCGAGCAGCGCTGGCTCTCGCCGCAGGACGGCGGCGGCGCGCCGATCGGCCATCTCGGTTTCTTCCGCTCGCGCTTTGCGCAGACGCTGTGGCCGCCGCTGGCCGACTGGCTTCTCGAGGGCGAGCCGATGACGCTCGGGCAGCGACGCTGAACAACCGGACGGGCGGCGGGCGCTGCCCTCAGCGGCCTTCGCTGACGATGCCGGGCGCGACGCTGCCTTTCGGCCCGTAGAGGTCGAGGACGTAGCGGCACATCTCCTCGTGCGGCACCTCGTGACGCTCCACGCGCCGCCATTGCAGGTCCTGCGCCTCCTCGAAGAACAGGCGTCCGTCCGACCCGTCGGCGAGGAGGTCGTCGCGCATGCCGGCCTGTTCGAGCGCGAGGCCGGCGAGGCCGAAATCGAAGTCGTAGCCGCAGGCCGCCGAGAACACGATCGCCTCGGCCAGCCGGTCGAGGATTTCCTCTTCCTCGGGCGTGGTGCCCGCCGAGGCCGGCACGCACAGGAGCAGAAGCAGGGCGAGAAGCCCGGCAAGGCGCAGCCGCATCGTCCGCCTCACACCCGCTCGCCGTGCCGCACCCGGTAGGTCGGCTGGTACATGGTGACGAGCTCCTCCGCGGCGCTGGGATGGACGGCCATGGTGGCGTCGAAATCGTCCTTGGTCAGCCGCGCCTTGACGGCGATGCCGAGAAGCTGCGCCATCTCGCCGGCGTCGGGGCCGAGCACATGCGCGCCCAGCACGCGGCGCGTGGCGGCATCGACCACCAGCTTCATGATGGTCTTCTCCTGCCGGCCCGACAGCGTGTGGCGCATCGGCCGGAACTCGGCGCGAAAGATTTCCAGCTCGTCGCAACGCTTCGCCGCCTCGTCCTCGGAAAGCCCGACCGTGCCGATCTCGGGCTGGGAGAAGACGGCGGTGGCGATGGCGTCGAAATCCGGCTTCGTCGGCTTGCCGCGGTAGACGGTGTCGATGAAGCACATGGCCTCGTGGATCGCCACCGGCGTGAGCTGCACCCGGTTGGTGACGTCGCCGACGGCGTAGATGTGCTCGACGCTGGTGCGCGAATAGTCGTCCACCACGATCTCGCCGGTCGGGCCGGTCTCGACGCCAGCGGCCTCCAGCCCCAGCCCCTCGGTGTTGGGCATGCGGCCGAGGGCCAGCATGAACCGGTCGACGGTAAGCACCTCGTCGTTGGACAGCGAGACGTCGAGGCGGCCGTCGGCGCGCTTCTCGACGCCGTGGGCGATCGCATGGGTGACGATGCGGATGCCCTTGGCCTCCATCGCGGCGTGCAGGCCGCGGCGCATGTCCATGTCGAAGCGGCCGAGGATTTCCTTGCCGCGGTAGATCAGCGTCGTCTCGACGCCGAGGCCGTGGAAGATGTTGGCGAACTCGACCGCGATGTAGCCGCCGCCGGCGATCGCGATGGCGGCCGGCAGGGTTTCGAGGTGAAACGCCTCGTTCGAGGTGATGGTGTGCTCGGCCCCCGGCAGCGCCGGATGCGGGCTCGGGCGTCCGCCGGTGGCGATCAGGATGTGGCGGGCGGTGACGGTGCGGTCCTGGCCGACGATGCGCACCGCGTGCGGGCCTTCCAGAACCGCGCGGCTCTCGACGATCTCGGCGCCGGCATTCTCGAGCCCGCGGCGGTAGATCGCCTCCAGCCGGGCGATCTCGCGGTCCTTGTTGGCGATCAGCGTCGGCCAGTCGAACCGCGTCTCGCCGACCGTCCAGCCGTAGCCGGCCGCGTCCTCGAAATGCTCGGGAAACTGCGAGGCGTAGACGAACAGCTTCTTGGGCACGCACCCGCGCACCACGCAGGTGCCGCCGAAGCGGTACTCCTCCGCGATGGCGACGCGCTTGCCCATCGCCGCCGCCAGCCTGCCCGCCCGCACGCCGCCGGAGCCGCCGCCGATGACGAAGAGGTCGTAATCGAATTCAGGCATGGCAGGCTCCCATCTCGGCGACGATGCGCCACACCTATGCACTCGCACCGCAAAAGGAAAGCCCGGCGCGACGGCCGGGCTCGATGGTCGGTCGGGGAATGCCGCGCGCCTATTCCTGCGCCGCGCCTTCCCCGGCATTGCCCTCACCCTGCTGCGGCTGCGGCGGCTGGATGGACTCGACGCGCCTGGCAAGCTCGTCGCCCGCCTGCTGCGCCAGATCGCGGGCGATGCCGCGCTGCCAGATGTCGGCCGCGCGCAGCACCTCGCGGGTGACGATGGGGCTCTCGGCGAGCAGCTTCTTGCCCGTCTCGGAACTGTAGAAGGCGGCGATCTCGGTGAGCTCGGCCTCGGTGAAGGTGCGGGCGTAGATGGTCGCGGCCTCGCGCTCGAGGTCGCCGCGGCGGGCGGCGAGCGCAAAGGCGGTCTGGTCCACCACCTCGATGATGACGGCCTGCAGGTCCGGGTTCTTCTGGATCAGCTCGCTCTTCAGCGCCTGGGCCGCGCTCGGCAGGATCACGTCGAACTCCTCCGTGGCGCGCAGCGCCGTCAGCACGGAGCGGGCGGCCGCGAGGTGCGAATCGGCGACCTCCTGCGCGGCGGCAGGCAGAGCGGCGGTCGCCACGAGCGCGAGCGCCCCGAAGGCGGCGGCAAGACGGCGGGAACGGGCGGTGAAGTTCATGGGTGTGGAAACTCCTTGAGTTAGCTTGCGGCGCGCAGCGTCCTGACGCCGCCGGCGTCCGCGACGATCGCGGTGTCCGCCAGTCCGAGAAACAGGCCGTGCTCGACCACGCCGGGGATGGCGTGGAGGGCATCGCCGAGCGCTTGTGGATCGGGAATGCGGCCAAAAGATGCGTCGAAGATGTAGTGGCCGCCATCCGTGACGAAGGGCGTGTCGCCGGCCATCCTGAGCGTCAGCGGCCCTTCGAGGCCGAGCCGCGCGGCGGCCTTGGCGATGGCGATCCCGGTTGACTTCAGGCCGAACGGGTTCACCTCGACCGGCAGCGGGAAGCGGCCGAGCGTCTCCACCACCTTGGAGGAATCGGCGATCACCACCATGCGCGCCGAGGCGGCCGCGACGATCTTCTCGCGCAGCAGCGCGCCGCCGCCGCCCTTGACGAGCGACAGGCGGGGGTCGATCTCGTCCGCTCCGTCGATGGTCAGGTCGAGCTCGGGCAGCTCGTCCAGCGTGGCGAGCGGCACGCCGAGCGCCCGGCACAGATCGGCGGTGCGCTCGGAGGTGGGCACGCCGGTCACGGAAAGCCCCTCCTCGCCGATGCGCGCGGCGAGCAGCCGCACGAACTCCTCGGCAGTCGAGCCGGTGCCGATGCCGAGCCGCATCCCGTCCTCGACGTGGGAGAGCGCGGTGCGCGCGGCCTCGATCTTCAACTGTCTGGCGTCCATCTGTCCTGCCTTCGCAAGTCCTGCGGCGTCCTACCAGCTTTGCGGCCTCCGGCAAAGTCCCCGATGCACGCTTGCCCCCGCCGGCATCAGGGGCTATCGCAGGACGCGCCACCGCAGGAGAACGGACCGCCCCATGCCCCGCCCCATCGTCGTCTTCGATCTCGACGGCACACTCGTCGACACCGCGCCGGATCTGCTTTCGAGCCTCAACCACTGCCTCGAATGCGCCGGCCTGAAGACGGCCGAGGCGGCCGAGCTCAGGCGCTTCGTCGGCATGGGCGGCCGGGTGATGCTCGAGCGCGCCTTCGCCTCGCAGCAGCAGATCCTGACGCCGGAACGGCTCGACGAGCTGCAGGCGGTGTTTCTCGACCACTATGGCGGCAACATGCCGGGCCAGTCCCGCCCCTATCCGGGCGTCGTCGCCGCGCTCGACCGGCTGGAGGCGGCCGGCTTCGTCGCGGCGGTGTGCACCAACAAGTACGAGCGGCTGTCGACCGCGCTGATCGGGGCGCTCGATCTTACCCCGCGCTTCGCCGCGATCTGCGGTGCCGACACCTTCGCCTTCCGCAAGCCCGACCCGCGCCATCTCCTCGAGACGATCCGGATGGCCGGCGGCGACCCGGCGCGCGCGGTGATGGTCGGCGATTCGCGCACCGACATCGACACGGCCAAGGCCGCGGGCATTCCCGTCGTCGCCGTCGATTTCGGCTATACCGACCGGCACGTCCGCGAATTCGCGCCGTCGCGCATCATCTCGCATTTCGACGAGCTGACCGTCGAGATGACCGGGGAGCTTCTGGCCGCGCTCGCGCGCTGATACGTCCTTGACTTCGAGGCCGCGGCTCCCTTATATCGCGGCACTTTCGCGGCCGGCCCTGTCGAGGCGGTAGCGGTTCCGCACGGAACCTCGCCGACATGCAGCCAGCCCCGCGATCGGGCGCGTAGCTCAGCGGGAGAGCACACCCTTCACACGGGTGGGGTCACAGGTTCAATCCCTGTCGCGCCCACCATTTTCTCTAGCAAAATCAATAAGCTAGAGAGACCTGCACCTTAGAAGAAAAATCAAGTCGGCTGCCTGGCACACTCATGGCACAGCAGGAGTCCGACATGGCTTCAATTCGCAAACGGGGAGACCGTTATCACGTCCAAGTGAGGCGGAAAGGCTTCCCGACGATCACCAAAACATTCCAAAAACTGTCCGACGCGAAGGAGTGGGCAACGCTCCAAGATCGGCAGGCCGACAGGGGCGAGCTTGGTCCCGACCGGAAGGAGCTTGAACGCATCACCCTTGCCGATCTCATCGACCGCTATCTGAAAGAGGTCGTTCCCCGGAAGCGCCACGGCGAGACAGACACGTTCGCGCTCAACATGGTGCTTCGGCACAAGGTCGCAAAGAAGCGGCTTTCCAATCTCACGCCTTCCGACTTCACCAGTTACCGGGATGAACGCTTGAGGGTCGTTTCCCTTGCTACCTTGAAGCGGCAGCTTACGCCCCTCCGGCATATGTTCCGTCATGCCCGTGACGAGTGGGATATTCCGCTTCGGGACAATCCGCTTTCAAAGGTCCGGCTTACAGGGGCTGACAACAAGCGCGAACGGCGGCTTAGGGCGGGGGAGCTTGATCGTTTGACGGAAGCGGGGAAGAAAACGAGGAATCCGCTCATCGTCCCTATCATCATGTTCGCCTTAGAGACGGCTATGAGGCGCGGGGAGATTCTTGCGCTACGTGTTCGCGATGTCGATCTGGAACGCCAGTCAGCGACCGTTAGAGAGTCAAAGAACGGCTATTCCCGAACCATCCCGTTGTCGTCAGCAGCCACGGCGATCCTGACCGACGCTATCGGCCGCATGGGTAATGACGAGAAGGCGAAGAATGGGAGGTTGTTCCCGATCACCCCTGTCGCCCTTCGCCTCGCGTGGGATCGGCTGACGAAGCGAGCCGAGATAGTGGATTTGAATTTTCATGACCTTCGCCACGAAGCGATTTCCCGGCTGTTCGAGCTTGGGCTGACGGTCCCCGAGGTTGCTTCGATCAGCGGCCATCGCGATATGCGAATGCTTTTCCGCTATGCACACGCCAATCATGCGAGCATCCGGGCGAAGTTCGGCACAGGCTCCTTGCATGCGACGGCTCCCGAGGCTTCACAGGTGGCGGCGGAATAGACGTATGCGTAGTGGCGGGAGCCCCGTTTGAGGAATTAATCCCGCCTCCTTCCGACACCGATCAGCATATTGCAGACATCCAAACTGCATAGTCCTGCTGAATCCCTTGGTTTCCTTGGGGTTCAGCATTTTTGTGTCGTGATGTGGGGTGGCGCTACTTCACCCCCTTTTCGTCCCTCCATTCGAGCTGCCCCTCACCCCCTGTTTACTTTCTCCTTATCTTATCATCACCACCGAAGTGAGGTATTGGCGAAGTTTACGAACCCTTTGCCTATCGGCGCAAAGTTTGGTGAACATTTGCACTTTTGCACGGTTTCAGGAGGGAGCAGGGGATATGCCCAAAGCCCCGCTTAGCAACGTAAATTGGCTGTCGATCCGCGAGATTGCTGAAATGTGGGCGCCCCAACTCGGGATCGCCGCTTCCACGATTGAACGGGAGCTACGGATCGCCCTCTACAAGCTGGAAAAGGAGTATCCTTTCGACAAGCCGATTGATGTCAACCCGGATGCCGTTGATCTGCCCTCACCAGATGCGCTGATTGATCGCGAATTTATCGAGCGGTTTCACGACAAGCAGTTATGGAAGCTGCCGGATTTCTGGTTCAAGGATTTGCCGACAGGCCCATCGTTCGCCGGTCGTCCCTCCGTAATGGCCGCAATAGTGCAAGAGTTGGAAGAGCGCGCCAGAAGGTGCGAGCTTGCCCCCAGCCTGGCCGAACAATCACGCCAGCTTTCTGATTGGGCGCAGCAGAAATTTCCGGGGAAGCAAACACCAAAGCCTGAAAGTACGGCTAACGGCATACGCATGGTCTACAACGCCGTACGCCGCGATTACCCGCCCGAAGCCCATTAATTCATCCTCTGTCCTGAATTTAATGGCTCTATTTCGTGGGCCGCACCAGTGCGAAATACTCTCCTGTAGTCCGCTTGAAGCTCGCACAGGGCAACAGGCAATTCACTTGAAACACAGGAGTATCAGAAATGACGCTACTCAGTGCATACCACTCTCTCGGCTTTTCGCTTGTTCCTATAGCTG
>JALHFU010000475.1:0-1112 GCA_022838525.1 Hyphomicrobiales bacterium
CCTCGAAGCGCTCGCCCGCCATGGCGCGCCCGCTCACGAGCAACTGGCCGTTCTCGTAGCGCGTCGACTCGATCTCGACGCGCGTGAACTGGTTCGAATAGCCGCGCATCAGTAGTCGATCCCCACGACGCCGGTCGGCTCCGGCGCCTTCCACGGCCCCGCGCTTTCCGGTTCGGACGCCTTGGCCTTGGAGGCGGACTTCTCGCCGTTGAGGGCGCGCGGGTCGCACAGATCGAGTTTCGTGCGCGTGCCCGGACCGTCCTGCTCGATCGACTGCTCCAGCGTCACCGATTTGATGGCCATGTCCTGGTTGATGTAGATGCGCGGGTCATCGACGGCGACCAGGAAATGCGGCTCGAACAGGCGCCCCCCGCCGTCGCGCCAGCCGATGACCTCGATCGAGGCGGTGCAGCCTTCGCCGGCCGCCCGCTTGACCGCACGCTCCGCGCGCTCCTTGAGCTTCGCGGACGTGGTCTCGCTCTCGTGCACGATGATCAGCGGCCGGTCGCGCAGGACGCCGGGGTCGCTCGCCTGCGCCTCGNNNCCCCGGCACCGACGCCCTTCGACGCCTGGCCGCGCACGATGACCTTGCTGAAACGCTTGTGCTCGGTCAGCACGGCCGACGCCGAGATGATGTTGCCTCCCTCGCCGATCGACAGGGCGCCGGCATGGCGGCCGCGTATGCCCTTGCGGATGCGCAGCTTGCCCTCCGGCGTGTCGTAGATCAGCGCCGAGTGCGACCGCGCCAGCGGCTCGACATGGCGAAAGAGCGACGAGCCCGTGTTGACGAAGCTGGCGGGCTCGACCGGAAACTCCTCGTCCACCTCGATGCCGACGCCGGCCGTGTCGAACTCCTCGGCGATCTCGTCCAGCGTCTTGTCCTTCGCGAAGCCGGTGCGGTGCGCGATCGACGCCTCGACGGCATCGATCGCCCGCGACACGATCGACAGCGACACGCTGTGGCGGTCGCCGGAATGGCTGGGCTTGACGTCGCGGACATAGCCGGTGAGCAGCAGGTCGCCGCTCGCGAGGATGCGGCACGGCGTGCCCGGCGCGAACGGCAACGCGCCGGCATAGTCCGACGCCTCCAGCTCGGCAGTCCTGACGGCCTG
>JALHFU010000475.1:1121-1769 GCA_022838525.1 Hyphomicrobiales bacterium
TCGACGCCGAGCGTGACGCGGACCTGCGACCAGCCGCCGAAGGATTTGCCGCCGAGCTCGACGGTGACGGTCTCGAGCGGATCGGGTCTCATTCGGTCAGCGCCTCGAACGCGAGCGGCATGAACACCGGCGTGGCGATCCGGTTGCGGTCGACGAGCTCGCCGGCACGGTTGGCGTCGCCGTAGAGGTCGTAGGCCGCCCGGATCGACGACAGCGAGATGCGGGTCTCGACCCGCGAGAGCGGCGCGCGCGCCGCCGCCGTCCGCGACAGCACGCGGGCGGCGTCGCCGGTGATGCCGGTCAGCCAAGCGTGGGCGTCCGCGCCGAGGCCGACGCTCTCGACCATCGCGGCATCGGTCGCCAGCCGCAGCGCATCGCGCGCGGCGCTCGCATCCTGCCGGGCCGGATAATCCCGCCGAACCGCGGCCAGCGCCATGGCGCAGCCCATCGTCGCGCGCTCGGCCGCCCCGACGATCGCGTCGGCGGGACCGGCGGCCGCGATCTCGGCGGGGAGGGCGGCGAACAGGCTGCCGGCATCGGCATCGAGGGCGACGCGCCGCCACCCGGAGACGAGCGCCGCAGCATAGGCGGCAGGCTTGCCGACCGGATCGGCGGATGCGCCGGCGAGCGCATCGAGCGCGGCCGTGA
>JALHFU010000257.1:0-3615 GCA_022838525.1 Hyphomicrobiales bacterium
GCCGTGGGTTCAGTCGCTGCCGTGCAGGCGCTCGTAGATCATGCGCCCGATGGGGATGGCCGAGGTGGCCGCCGGCGACGGCGCGTTGCACACGTGCAGCACGCGCTTCGACTGCAGGAACATGAAGTCGTGGATCAGCTCGCCCGAGCGCGACACCGCCTGGGCGCGAATGCCGGCCCGGTGGGGCAGGAGGTCGTCGAGCCGCAGCGACGGGCAGTATTTGCGGCACTTCTCCAGGAACGCCCGCTTGAAGAGCGAATGCTTCATCTCGTCGATGCCGCTCGCCATATGCTGGGCGATCAGCTTCCAGAAGCCCGGAAAGCCCAGGTAGCCCGCCACGTCGGCGAGGTTCAGCGAGAACTTGGGATAGCCCTCGCGCGACAGGCCGAGAACGGCATTGGGGCCAACCGTCAGCGTGCCGTCGATCATCGGCGTCAGGTGGATGCCGAGAAACGGCATGGACGGGTCGGGCACCGGATAGATCAGGTGCCGGACCAGCCCGCTGCGCTCGGGCCGGAGCGCGAAATACTCGCCGCGGAACGGGACGATCCGGAAGTCGACATCCATGCCGGAGCGCCTTGCGAGGCGGTCGGATTGCAGCCCGGCGCAGGCGACGGCGTAGCGGGCCTCCCAGCTCCCCTCGCGCGCCTCGATGCGCACGCAGTCGGCGCGCTCGCGGATGCGGTCGACGGAAACGCCGAGCAGGATCTCGCCGCCGGCGGCCCGGATCGCGTCGGCCATGGCGCGGCTGACCGCGCTGTAATCGACGATGCCGGTCTGCTCGACCAGAAGCGCGCCGAGGCCGGTGACGGCCGGCTCCCGCTCCGTCAGCTCCTCAGCGCCCAGCCGGCGGCAGGCGATGCCGTTCGCCGCGGCGTTGGCCTCGAGCGCGGCGAGCCTCGTCATCTCGACGGCGTCGGTCGCCACGACCAGCTTGCCGGGAATGCGGTAGGGAATGCCGTGCTCGTCGCAGAAGGCCTTGGTCGCCCGTTCGCCGGCGCGGCACAGCTCCGCCTTGAAGCTCTTCGGCGCGTAGTAGATGCCGGCGTGGATCACGCCGCTGTTGTGGCCGGTCTGGTGCGCGGCGAGCGCATCCTCCTTCTCGATGACGAGGATCTTCGCGCCGGGCCTGTTGCGCGAGACTGTAAGGGCCGTTGCGAGGCCGACAATGCCGCCGCCGACAACACAATAATCGTACATCGGAGAAATCTGCGTCCCGCGCCAAACTGATGGCCGGGACGCTCGCATGTTGTCCATATAATTGTCAACAATTTAATGCACAATCATGTTGCCAGCGTGGAGGCCGTGTTGGACACGGGGTCGAGTCGTGTTACACGGGCAGGAGGCAACCGTCGCGAAAGCCATGATCGAGCAAGTAGCCAACGCATTGAGATTCGACATCGTTTTCGGCCGGCTCCGCCCGCGCGAGCGCCTGATCGAGGGCGATCTGAGCGAGCGGTTCGGCGTCGGCCGCTATGTGGTGCGCGGCGCGCTCGACGAGCTGGAGCGGCAGGGTTTCGTGGTCAAGCGGCCGAACAAGGGCGCGATGGTCCGCGAGTATTCCGCCGAGGAGATCCGGCAGCTCTACGACATGCGCAGCCTGTTGCAGCGCGAGGCGGCGATGCGGATCCCGCTCGACGACACCGCGGCGCTCGTCGGCGCGCTCGAGGAGGTCCAGGCCCGCTACCGCCGGGCGCTGGAGGACAGGGACCTCGTCGCCGTGTCGCAGGCCAACGACCAGTTCCACCACATCCTGTTCTCCGCCTGCGGCAACCGGTTCCTCGCCGAATCCATCGAGCAATACTGGTACAAGACCGCCGCGATCCATTCCTACGCCATCGGCGACCCGGCGCTGGCGCAGCGCTCCTGCGCCGAGCACGAGGCGATGATCGCGGCGATCAGGAACGGCGACCGCGACAGCCTCGTCCGGCTGGTGGTCGACCACATGATGCCCGCCCTTCAGGCCTACGAGGCGGCGCTGCGCCGCTGGTGAGCGCCGGCCTCAGCGGCCGAGGCCGCCGGCGCGCTCGATGAAGGCGACGATGTCGGCGAGGCCGATCCCGCGCGACAGGTCGCTCATCACGTAGGGGCGGCCCTCGCGCACGCGTTCGGTGTCGGCGCGCATCACGTCGAGGTCGGCGCCGACATAGGGCGCGAGGTCGGTCTTGTTGACGACGAGGAGGTCCGAGCGCGTGATCGCCGGGCCGCCCTTGCGCGGGATCTTCTCTCCCTGCGCCACGGAGATGACGTAGACGGTGAGGTCCGCGAGGTCGGGCGAGAAGGTGGCGGCGAGGTTGTCGCCGCCGCTCTCGATCAGCACGATGTCGAGGTCGGGGAAGCGCGCGGTGAGGTCGGCGATGGCGGCGAGGTTGAGCGAGGCGTCCTCGCGGATCGCCGTGTGCGGGCAGCCGCCGGTCTCGACGCCGACGATGCGGTCCTCCGAAATCGCCTGCAGCCGCGCCAGGATCAGCGCGTCCTCCTTGGTATAGATGTCGTTGGTGACGACGGCCATCGAGTAGCAGTCGCGCATGGCCTTGAGCAGCTTCTCGCACAGCGTCGTCTTGCCCGAGCCGACGGGGCCGCCGATGCCGATGCGCAGGGGTCCGTTGGGGGATGGGTTGGGCGATGTCATGAGCGGAATATCCTCGTCGGAAGCGTTTCGTGTTTCATGGCCGCGATGTCGGCCGCGTAGGAGGCCGAGCCCAGGTCGTCCTCGCCGGCCTCGGCCAGCGCCGGGGCGAGCGCGGCGATGTCCGGCTCGACCGCGGCGAGGATCGCCAGCCCGTCGGTCTGGCCGATGGGGACGAGCCGCACCGCGACCGAAATCTGCGCCTGCGCATGGGCCGTGAGCAGCGCCAGCACCGTGTCGCCGGCGGCGATGCCGGCCGCGCCCGCCACCGCGCCGAAGGCGACCGGATAGGGGCAGGGGCGCGGCAGGCGGCCATGCACCGGGTCGGGCCACGCCTTCGCGGCGTCGAGGAAGGCCCCGCCCGTCACCAGCAGCTCCTCGTGGCGCTGGCGGGCGGGCGTCAGCGCGAGGCTGAGCCCGGCGAGGTCGGCAAGGCGCGCCGCGTCGGCATGGCAGCGGCAGGCGAGCGCGGCGAGGATGGCGTCGTTGCGCGCCGCGCCTGCCTTCAGGTTGCCCGCGAGCCAGTCGCGCGTGGCGGCGGCGTCGCGGACGCGGCCCTCGGCGATGGCCGTCTCCAGCCCGGCCGAATAGGCGAAGGCCCCCACCGGGAAGGCCGGCGAGGCCCAGGCGAGCAGCCTTTGCAGGGCGCGGGCGTCAGTCATGGTGGTGGCGATGGCCGTGATCGTGATCGTGTTTGTGCGAATGATCGGGGGAATGGTCGTGCCCATGCCCATGCGCGTGGCTGTGCCCGTGCCCGTGATAGGCGCCGCGCTCGGGCGAGAAGGGCGCCACGATCTCCGTCACCGTCGCCCCGAGGCCCGTCAGCATGTCGCGGATGACGTGGTCGCGACCGATCAGGATGCGGCTTTCCTCGATCTGCGCCGGCAGATGGCGGTTGCCGAGATACCAGCACAGCTTGGCGAGGTGGTTGGCGTCGCGGGCCGTCACGTCGTAGAGCGGCTCCCGAGCCGCCGCCACCGTGACGA
>JALHFU010000258.1:0-3583 GCA_022838525.1 Hyphomicrobiales bacterium
GCCTTGTCGGCGAGAACGGCGCCGGCAAGTCCACGGTCATCAAGGTGCTGGCCGGCGTCTACCAGCCCGACGCCGGCACGGTGGCGATCGCCGGGCGCACGCTCGACGCGGTGACGCCGGCGGCCGTGCACGCGGCCGGCGTGCGCTTCATCCATCAGGAGCTGCATCTCGTGCCGCATTTCACGGTCGCCGAATCCGTGTTCATGGGGCAGGAGGTCGGCGGCATCCTCGGCCTCGACCGCAAGGGCATGCAGCGCCGGGCCGAGACCTTCCTGCGCGAGCGGCTGAAGGTCGAGATTCCCGGCGACCGGCTGATCCGCGACCTCGGCACGGCCGGGCGCAAGCTGGTGCAGATCGCCCGCGCGCTGATCGACGGCAAGGCGCGCATCGTCGTCTTCGACGAGCCGACCGCGCCGCTGGCGAGCGAGGAGACGAGCACGGTGCTGCGCGCCATCGAGGCGCTGAAGGCCGAGGGCATCGCCATCCTCTACGTCTCGCATTATCTCAACGAGATCAACGAGGTCTGCGACCGGGCGACCGTGTTCCGCCTCGGCCGCGACGTCGCCGTGTTCGACGCCGTCCACGCGGGCAGCGGCCCGGAGCTGGTCGCCGCCATGGTCGGGCGCGAGCTCTCCGACCTCTACCCCGACCGCGCGGAGCGGACCCGGGGCGAGCCCGGCCTCGACGTCTCCGGCCTCTCCGACGGCGCGAGCTTTGCCGACGTCTCCTTCACGGTCGGGCGCGGCGAGATCGTCGGCCTCGCCGGGCTGATCGGCTCGGGCCGCGAGGAGCTGATCGACACGCTCTACGGCCTGCGCCGCGCCCGCGCCGGCACGGTGCGCCTCGACGGCGAGCGCTTGCGCATCCGCTCGGCCGCCGACGCGGTGAAGGCCGGCATGGTGCTGGTGCCGCGCGACCGGCGCAACGACGGGCTCGTGCTGCCGATGACCGTGGCCGAGAACGTCACGCTGGCGACGCTTCACGAGACCTCCGTCGCCGGCCTCGTCAGCGCCGGCCGCCAGCGGGCGAGCGCCGAGGCCCAGATCGGCCGGCTCGACATCCGCCCGCCCAACGCCGCCGCGGTGACGCGGTACTTGAGCGGCGGCAACCAGCAGAAGGTGGTGCTCGGCCGCTGGCTGGCGCGCAAGGCCCGCGCCTATCTGTTCGACGAGCCGACGGTCGGCGTCGATGTCGGGGCGAAATCGGAGATCTACGCGCTGATGCACGGGCTGGCCCGCGACGGTGCGCCGGTCCTCGTCTCCTCGGGCGACCCGGCCGAGCTGGTCGGGGTGTGCGACCGCATCCTCGTCATGATGCGCGGCCGCATCCTGACCGAGGTCCCGACCGCGGGGCTGACCGTCGACCGGCTGGTCGCCATCACCACCGGCGCGGTGAAGATCGGGGAGGGCGGAGATGAGGGTTGAGCCGGTGCGCCGCAACCTCCTCTCCGACGTGATCGGCCTGCTGCCGGTGATCGTCTTCGTCGGCGTCCTCGTCTATATCGGCCTCAACGCGCCCAACTTCCTGACCCGCACCAATCTCGAGCTGGTGCTGGTGCAGTCGCTGCCGGTGGTGCTGCTGTGCATCGGCCTGTCGGCGGTGGTGATCGCCGGCGGCGACGACGTGGTCTCCGGCGGCATCGACCTGTCGATCCCGGCGACCGCGGTGCTTTCCGGCGGCATCGTCGCGCAGATGCTGGTCGCCGGCTATCCGCTCGCCGTCGCGGCGCTCGCCGCGCTGGCGGCCGCGCTCGCCGTCGGAGCGATCAACGCGGCGCTCGTCACGCGCGTGCGCATGACGCCGCTCCTCGCCACGCTGACGATGATGGTCGCCGTCATCGGCGTCAACAACGTCGTCACCCAGAGCCGGCGCATCAATGTCCGCGACCCGGGGATCATGGAGCTGGCCACCGGGCGCACCTTCGGCGTGCCCACCGGCATCCTCGTCGTGCTCGCGATCGCGCTTCTCGCCTTCCACCTCGTCCACCGCACCCGATGGGGGCTGAACCTCCAGGCCGTCGGCGGCAGCCGCGACGCGGCGGAGGTCTCGGGGCTGAAGGTCGACCGGCTGGTGGCGCAGTCCTTCCTGCTCGCCGCCTTCATGGGCTTCGTCTGCTCGTTCTTCGTGCTGGCGCGCGGCTCCGGCTCCTCGCCCGGCGTGGAGGACAACCTGCTGCTGGAGATGGTGCTGGCGACCTTCCTGGGTGCGGCCTTCTCGCCGCGGCGCGTGGTCACGCTGTGGGGCGCGGTCATCGGCGCGCTGTTCGTCACCGCCGTCTCGGTCGACTTCAAGACCATGGGCGTCGACGTGTTCTGGACCGGCCTCGTCAAGGGCACGCTGATCGTCGTCGTCGTCACCATGTCCACCGTCCAGCAGAGAATGCGCCGATGAGCACGCCGTCCGTTGCAGCCAGGGGCCTGCCGCTGCGCGAGATCGCGCTGCGCTTCGGCTTCCTCGTCGTCTTCGCGCTGTTCTTCGCCTTCTTCGCGACGTGGAACCCGGTGTTCGTGCAAGGCCAGAATCTGCTCAACATCGTGCAGAACTCCTCCGTCCTGCTCATCCTCGCGCTCGGCATGACGCTGATCGTGGCCACCGGCGGCATCGATCTGTCCATCGGCATCGCGCTCGATTTCGGCGCGGCCTTCGCCGTGGTAGCGATGAAGGATTTCGGCGCCGACTGGCCGACCGCCTGCCTCGCCGGGCTGATCGGCGGTTCGATCGTCGGCATCTTCAACGCGGTGCTGGTGGTGGCGCTGCGGGTCAGCCCGTTCATGGCGACCTTGTGCACCTTCTTCATCGGCTCCTCGGTGCAGCGCATCTTCACCAATGGCGGCGGGCCGATCTCCTACCGCCAGATGCCGGAAGGTTTTCGCGCGCTCGCCATGGGGCGGGAGTTCGGCATCCCGACCATGGTGCTGGTCGCGCTGGCGCTGCTCGTCGTCTACTACATCCTGCTGGAACGCTCGACGCTCGGCCGCCGCATCCACGCCATCGGCATGCAGCGTTCGGCCGCGACCGTCGCCGGCATCCGCGTCAACGCCATCCTCGTCTTCTGCTTCGTCGCCGCCGCCGTGACCTGCGCCGTGGCCGGACTGATCTCGGCCGCCTCGATCCGCATGTTCACGCCGCTGTCAGGCTTCTCCTACCTGATGGACGCCATCGCCGCCGTGTTCATCGGCGCGGCGCTCCACCCGCGCGGCCGCCCCAACGTGCCCGGCACGCTGGTCGGCGTGCTGTTCCTCGGCATGGTCCAGAACGGGCTCAACCTGATGGGCCTCGACTTCAACACCAAGGACGCGCTCTCCGGCATCATCCTCGTCGCGGCGCTGACGCTCGCCGTGCTGCAGCGGCGCATGCAGGGCTGAGGCGTCAGCGCCAGATATTGTCGACGCGGTCGAAGCTGTCGGCGCGCAGGTCGCCGGCCGCCGCGATCAGCTTCGGCTTGGCGATCTTGTGCGAGGGGGTGCGCGGGTAGTCGTCGATAAAGGCGACGTAGCGCGGCACCTTGAAGGCGGCGAGGTTCTTGCGGCAGTGCTCGAACAGGGCGTCGAGCGAGAAATCCTCGCGCGCCACGCCCGGCTTG
>JALHFU010000259.1:0-6773 GCA_022838525.1 Hyphomicrobiales bacterium
CTACATCATGCTGACCGTCGACGGCGAGCGGACGCCGGCGATCCCGCTGCGCGACACGAACGGCGACCCGACCACGCCGGCGAGCTCGCCGGACTGGCCGGCCTTCGCCGCGGCCATCGAGGACGCGCTGGAAGCCCTGCCGTCGCTCGGGCCCGGCATCACGGTGGCGGAGGCCGTCATGGCGGGTCGCGCACGTCGCATCGACATCACCTTCGGCGGCGCCCTTTCCGGCCGCGAGTACCAGGTCGACGCCACCATCACCAACACGGCCGAGACGTCGGCGCTGCCTGTGCATGTCGAGGTGGGCGAAACCGAGTTCGAGCCGCTGCTGTCGGAGGGCCGCGGCTGGGTCGGCGTGACCGGCCTGGTGCAGGACCGCATCGCCTATGGCGACATCCGCGCCGAGCCCTCGGCGATCGCCATGAGCCAGTCGGCCGAATATTTCAATCTGAACATCGAGGCGCAGGGCGCGACCGCGGCGAGGCTCGACCGCCTGCGCGCCGGCCAGACGGCAGAACGCATCCTCGCCATCAAGGACGCGACCTACCTGCTGATCTTCACCGACCAGGCCGTGCACTTCGCGGCCAACCGGACGATCACGCGCACCGACCCGCTCAACTTCACCATCACGTCGGAGGCCGGCATCGTCGCCAATACGGAGCCGGTCGACCTCGAGGGGAAGATCTACTTCGTCAGCGCCAACGACGACGAGGCCGACCGCGACGGCAACCAGATCCTGTCGCTTGCCTATGACGAGCTGCAGACGCGCTTCGACCCGCTCCCGGAAAGCCTGCTCGCCTCGCACCTGGTGCGCCGCATCGTGCGCACCAAGCGCCAGAAATCCGGCAGCGACACCGACGCCAGCCGCATGTGGCTGATGCGCGAGGACGGCGTGCTGCTGGCCGCCCAGATCATCCGCAGCCAGGAAATCCTCGGCCTGTGCCGCTGGCACGCGGCGGCCGGCGGCGTGGTGCGCGAGATCGAGGTGAACCGCCGCAACCGGCTGCGCCTGTGCGTCGAGCGCGGCGGCCAGCTGCGCCACGAGCGGCTGGACCCGTCGCTGTTCCTGCACGCCAGCCTTTCGGCGAGCTGCGACCTGTCCGGCATCGTCGCCGGCCTCGACGTGCATGAGGGCCGCACGGTGTGGGCGGTGGCGGAAGGCTATACGCTCGGGCCGTTCACCGTCACCGGCGGCCAGATCAACCTCGGCGACGTTTATGCCGGCACCGTGCTCGTGGGGCTGTTCCAGCCGCCGCTCTACGAGACCATGCCGCGCTGGCGCATCCTGCCCAACGACGAGATCGTGAAGCGGCCAGGACGCATCCATACGGCGATCATCGACGTGATCGGCACGACGTCGATCGCCGTCGGCGCCAACGGCCAGCCCGCGAGGGACGTGTCGCTGGCGCGGATCGGCGATCCGGCCGACGCACCGACGCCGCCGGCCACGCGAAAGCTCGTCGTCGCCGGATTGCTCGGCATGAAGGACGGTACCACGCTGACCATAACCCAGACGCGGCCGGGACGCCTGCAGGTGCGCGACTTCGTTCTCGAGGAGAAACTGTAATGGGCTTCATGCTTGCACCCATCGGCGCGTTGTTCGGCGGCGGCGCTGCGGCAGGCGGCGCGGCGGCCGCCGGCGGGGCGGCAGCGGCGGCAGCTCTGGGCCCCGGCATGTGGGGTGCGAGCCTCGCGACGGCCGTGCCGCTCGCCGGCGCCTTCCCGGCCGCGCCGATCGCCGCCGCCGGCGCCGCGGCCGCGGGCGGCTTCTCGCTATCCTCCATCCTGCAGGGCGGCGCCACCGTGCTCGGCCTCGTCTCCTCCATCGCCGCCGGCGCGGCCGACCGCGACCAGGCGGAGATGATGGCCGCCGACGCCGAGGCCGAACAGTCGCTGGAGACGCTGAAGGGCATCGAGCGCCGGCGCAGCCTGAAGCTGGCGACGCTCGAGGCGATCGGCGAGATGGACGCGGCCTATGCCGCCAGCGGCGTCGACCTCTCCTTCGGCACGGCGGCGCAAGCCAGGCAGGACGCGCTGCGCGAGGCGGACCTCGGCTTCACCGCCGAAAGCGGCACCACGATGACCAGGCTGGCGCGCCTGACGGAGCGGGCGGCGAGCTACCGCGCCATGGGCAAGCGCGCCATGCGCGCCGGCGTCATCAGCGGCCTCGCGGGGGCGCTAAGCAGCGGCGCCAGCATCGTCGGGAGGTACTGACATGGCCGGCAACATGCGCAGGCAGCCGGTCTCCTACCGGCCGTTCCGCGTCGAGCCGCTGCTGGCCGACGGGCTGCTGCCGGTGGCGCGCGGCGGCGGAGACCTCGAGCGCAAGGTCGCCGAGGCGATGTTCCGCGCCGCGGGCTTCTTCGGCGAGCGGGCGGACCGCGAGGCCGCGCGCGCGGGCGAGCGAGAGGGCGAGCAGGCGGCGCTCGCGGGACGGCCGGCGCTCTCCCTGGAGGGCGGCGATGCCGGCAACGTGCAACTCGCGCCCGGCCAGCCCTACAAGACCAACGACCCGGTGGCGACGGACCTGCCGCCGCATGCGCGGGCCTTCCTCAATGCAATCGCCGGCGGCGAGAGCGCCGGGCAATACAACATCCGGTACACGCCGAAGGGCGGCGCGACGTTTGCCGACCTGTCCCGGCATCCCGGCATCCTCGAACCCGGCCCGCACGGCAAGAGCAGCGCGGCCGGCCGCTACCAGTTCACCCAAACGACCTGGAACCGCCTCGGCGGCGGCGACTTCAGCCCCGCCAACCAGGACAGGCGCGCGTGGCAGCTTGCCCAGCAGGACTACAGCGCCCGCACCGGCCGCAACCTGCTTGCCGACCTGCAGGCCGGCGGCCTCACCAACAGCATGCTTTCGGCGCTGACGCCGACATGGCAGGCGTTCAAGGGCAACCGCAGCCGTCACATCGCCACCTACAACGACTCGCTGCAGCGCATGGTCGGGCGCGGCGAGGTGACGCCGCCGCCGCAGAACGTGACGCCGCAGGTGGCGACCGAGGTGCAGGCTCCGAAGATCACGGTGTCGGGCGGCGGCTTCCGGCCGACCGGCCGCGACACGGTCTACGGCCGCGCTTTCGACGCCGCCGGCACCAAGACCTACCTGCAGGCGCTGAACAACGAGATCGAGCGCACCACCGAGCAGGTCTACCTCAAGTATCACGACGATCCGGCGACGCTGGCCGAGGCGATGCAGGTGCTGAAGGCCGAGCAGCTGCGCGAGCACGTGTTCGACGAGATTCGCGCCGAGTACGAGCTGACCTTCGACCGCCGCGCCGGCCGCCTCGTCATGCAGGCGCAGCGCGAGCTGGAGAAGAAGCAGGAGGCGGAGAACCGGGCGCAGTTCCTCGGCCGCGTCGGCGAGCTGGAGACGCAGGCCGCGCGCGCAATCGCCGGACTCGACCCCGAGGACCCGACGGCGGTGGAGAAGCTGGACGCGATCCGCCGCCAGCTCGACGATCACTACGACAGCGCCGTCGAGCACGACCTGATCACGCCGTCGCAGGCGCTCGAGGCGAAGACGCGCTCGAGCCGAAACCTCGCGCTCGGCTTCTACACAGCCCAGGCCAAGGCCCTGCAGCCCAGGCCAAGGCCCTGCACTCGGACGAGGTGGCCGCGCTGCGCGAGCGGATGAAGGCGGATTTCGCGGCCGGCAAGCTCGACGGCATCGACGGCGACGGCTGGGCGAGCCTCGAGTCGCGGCTGATCGGCCTCGAGGCGTCGAAGCGCACCGAGGAGGCCAAGGCGGCGAAGGACCTGGCGGAGCGCGGGGCGAAGATCGCCGCCCGGGTCGAGGCAGGCTTCGACTACGACCCGGCCGAGCTGGGGCGGCTGCAGCTCGACGCCGGCACCGCGCCGGACGGCGAGAAGATCGTGGCGGCGTCGCTCGAGATGATCGGCGTCGCGGAAATCTTCCGCGACCGGCCGATCGGCGAGGCGCGCGCCCACGTCGCGCAGATGCGCGAGGCGCTGGGGCGGAACCCGTCCGATGCCAAGGTCTCGGCGCTCGCCTATGCGGAGAAGCGGCTGGGGGAGCTCGAAGCCCTGATCGCGAAGGACCCGGTCGCCTACGAGATCGCCACCGGCCGCACGCGGCTCGCCGCCATCGACACCTCGTCGCCCGAGGCGCTGGCGTCGAGCCTCGCCCTGCGGCGCGACCAGATGGAGCGCGTGGCCGAGACCTACGGCGCGCCGTTCCAGTTCTTCCGGCCGCACGAGCGCACGGCGCTGGCCAACGCGCTGACCGAGGGGCCGGACGCGTTCCCGGACTTCGTGGTCGCGCTGCGGGAGGCGCTGGGCGACAAGACGCCGGCGGCGCTTGCCGAGCTTTCCGAGAACGCGCCGACGCTTGCGCATGCCGCCGGCCTGTCCATCGCCGTCAACGACAACGCCATCGCCGTCGAGGTGGCGCGCGCCATCGCGGCGAAGCGCGAAGGCACCTTCAAGGCCAAGATGCCGGCGCAGGACAAGTTCGCCGTGGCGGCCGGCCCGTTCCTCGGCAGCGCGCTCGCCGGCCTCGACCGCACGCGCGCGGCCACGTTGAGCACGGCGCAGCTGCTGTTCGAGGCCGACGCCAACCGCATCGGCTTCGATCCGGCGCAGATCGACAAGCCGGATACGCCGGCGGCGATGGCCTGGCGCCGCGCGGTGGAGCGTGCGCTGGGGGCGCAATATGTCGGCGGCCGGCAGACGGGCGGCCTCGGGACGGTGAACGGCCGCACGATCGTGGTGCCGACCGGCATGGAGCCGGACCGGCCGCAGCGGCTGCTGTGGCAGCTGACCGACGACAGGCTGGCCGCGCTGCCGCCGATCCGCAGCGCCAACGGCGTTCCCGTCACCGCGCGCCAGCTGCGCGGCGCGAAGCTGGTGACGGTGGGCGACGGTGTCTACCGCGTCGCGCTCGGCGATCCCGACGGCTGGGACCCGCAATACGTGCTCGGCGAGGACGGCGATTTCTGGACGCTCGACATGCGGCAGCTGGAAGGCGTCGCCGGCGACCGGCCGAACTACACCATTCCCTTCTTCGGGCCGATACGGCCGCCCCCGGCACCCTACCCATGACCATCTTCACGGAATCTCCCCAGACACCGCTGCGGGCGACCTTCGCCGGCGGCGTCGGCTCGCTGGCCGACATCGCCGGCGCGGCGCGCGATTCGCTGCTCTATGTCGACAACGCCTACGCCTCCTACGACGCGCTTGACCGCGTCCTGGGCGAGCGCCGCACGGCGATCCACGACGCGACCGGCGTGCAGCTCGAGGATCCTTTGGCGGCCGCCCGCGAGGAGTTTCGCCGGCAGACGGCTGAACGGTCGATCGCGCCGTTCTCCGACCGCTGGGGCCACGACGACGCGCCCGACACCCTCGAGGCGATCTACGACCGTCATCTCACCCGCTTCCGCGACGAGCTCGCCACGCTGTCGGAGAAGTTCCCGGACGCGCGGGAGGTGATCGCCGCGGACCGGAACCCGTGGGACGAAGCGGCCGAGCTGGCGCGGCAGAGCGACGAGCGACTGGCCAGGCTGATGGCCAGCCGGAGCGGGCTCGGCAAGTATGGCGCGCTTCTCGGCGGCGGCATGATAGGCGCGCTCGCCGATCCGATCACGGTCATTTCGCTCGCCGCCGGCGGCGGGCCGGGCGCGGCGCGTACGGTCGCGGGCCGCCTGCTCTCCATCGCCGGCAAGGAGGCGCTGATCAACGCGGCGACCGAGGCTGCGATCCAGCCCTCGGTGCAGGCCTGGCGCGAGCGCGCCGGCCTCGACCACGGCATGGACGAGGCGATCCGCAACGTGCTGTTCGCCGGCGCCATGGGCGGCGCGCTCGGCGGAGGCCTCGGCGCGGCCGGCGAGGCGCTGTCGCGCTTCCTGCGGCCGGCCGACACCGAACGCGCGGCCGCGGCCATCGCCGCCGACACGCGGCTCTCCGAGCCGGCGCGGGCCATCCTGGCCAATGACGGCCTGCGCGCGGCCGAGTCGCTTGCGGAAATCCGCGCAGCCCTGCCTGCGGAGGCCCGTGGCGCCCTCGACGCCGCCGAGAGCATCAGGGCAGCCGACGAGGCGAAGCCGGCGTCGGCGAGTCTCCACGGCCACGACATGGCCCTTGCGGCGGCCGACCGGGCGGTGCGGCTGCCCGACGCGCTGGAGGCATGGCCGGGCTTCACGCCCGACGCCGAGCAGATCGCCCGCGTGGTGCGCGCGATCGCCGGCGAGACCGCCGCGGCCCCTGCCCGGCCGGAAACGCCGCTGATCGACTTCCTGATCGAACGCGGCGGCGTGGCCGACTTCAAGGGCGAGCTGCGCGCGATCGGCGCGGCGGACGTCTCCGAACGTTTCCGGGGCCGCCTGGTGCGCGACGACGGCGAAAGCCTCGACTATGCCCGCGAGGCCGCGGCGCAGGCCGGGTTCTTCGACCATCTCTACGGCGACGCGGAGACGGCCGCCAACCGCTCGACCGTCGCGGACCTGCTGGACGTGATCGAGGAGGAGGTGCGCGTTCGCACCGGCGGCCCCGTGCGCGCGGGCGAGGAGGCGGCGCTCGCCGGCCTCGAGGAGACGGTGGCGACCATCGCGCGCATGGCGGGCCCGGCCGTCGACGACGCGGTGCTGTCGCGCGCGGCGCGCATGTCGATCGAGGAAGGGATGGAGCCCTTCGACGCGCTCGAGCGCGTGCTGATCGCCGACGATGCGCCGCCGGCGGCGCGCCCCGAACGCACCGGCGACCCCGCCCCCGGATGGAGCGACGAAGAACTGCTGGCGGCTAGCGAGCGCCGCGGC
>JALHFU010000047.1:0-23792 GCA_022838525.1 Hyphomicrobiales bacterium
CGGACGAGCGAGAGGAACCCGGTCTCCGCGGCGTAGTTCAGATCGTGCGCCGCCACCTGCGCCTTCGGGCCGGTCTGGCCGTATCCGCTGATCGAGCAGTAGATCAGGCCGGGATTGCCCGCACTCAAGGTCTTGTAGGACAGGCCGAGCCGTTCCATCACGCCCGGCCGGAACTGTTCGATGAGGATATCGGCGCGGCTTGCGAGCTCGATCGCCTCCTCGCGCCCCTGCGCCGATTTGAGATCGATGGCCACGCTCCGCTTCGCGCGGTTCAGCAAGGCGAAATTGGCGCTCGTCTCCCCGACGCGCGGCTCGTAGGTGCGCATCTCGTCGCCGGTTCCGGGCCGTTCGATCTTGACGACCTCCGCCCCCGCCTCGGCAAGGATCAGCGAAGCCATCGGTCCGGGCAGCAACGTCGAGAAATCGACGACTTTCAGACCTTCGAGAGGCCGGATGGGAGCGGGGGCGGTCATGTCGGCCTCAAACCATCACGAAGCCGCCGTTCACGCCCAGGCACTGGCCCGTGACGTAAGCGGCTCTTTCGGAAGCGAGGAACAGCACGGCGTCGGCGGCATCCTCGGCGCGCGTCAACCGCCCCAGGCCCTGTCCGATGGGATAGTTGCGCAGGACCTTGCGCAGCGTCTCGTCCGTTTCCGCGGTGGCTTCCATCTTCTGGAATCCCGCGATCGGGTTCTCATGGGCGACGGCCGACAGCGACACCGTGTTCGACTTCCTGACCGAGGACACGACGGCCGACAGCGACACCGTGTTCACGTTGATGCCATGCGGGCCGAGTTCCTTTGCGATCGCCTTCGAGAACCCGATGATCGCCGCCTTCGCACCGGAATAGACCGCCATGCGCGGCTCGCCGACACGCCCGGCATCCGAGACCATCGAGATGATCTTTCCGCTATGCCGCTCGACCATGCTCCGGCCGACCGCCGCGACCATGTTCATCACGCCGTAATAGTTGAGATCGACGATCTTCGCCCAATAGCGTGGGTCCATCTCGAGGAAAGTCGGCAACCCGATCTCGCCCGTGCGGCGCTCGGGCACCACGCCGGCATTGTTGACAAGGATATCCACCGGGCCGAGCTGTCCCGCCGCGCCGGCAAGCGCGGCACGGACGGCATCGAGATCGACGATGTCGCAGGGCATGGCCAGCGCCGTTCCGCCTGCGGCGGAGATTTCCTCCACCACGGCCGCGCAACGATCCGGCAGTATGTCGTTGACGATGACGCGCGCGCCTTCCGCCGCCAGCCGCTTGCCTATCGCGCGGCCGACGCCCATTCCGCCGCCGGTGACAAGGGCAACCTTGCCGTTCAGTTCGAGGTCCATGTCGAAATTCACCTTGTCAGAATGTGGATCGAAGTCGCGCCGGCCTCGATGCCGGTCACGCCGCCGCCAACCGTGTGGGCAAGGCCGGCGCGGGCGTCCGGGACCTGCCGATCGCCGGCCTCGCCCCTCAATTGCCAGAACAGCTCGGCGATCTGCGCGACGCCCGTTGCTCCAAGGGGGTGGCCCCGCGCCAGAAGGCCGCCCGAAGGCGAAACGGCAACCGCTCCGTCGCGGTCGAAATGGCCTCCGAGCGCGAGCGGCCCGGCCTCGCCCGGGGCGCAGAACCCCAGATCCTCGCAATGAACCAGTTCGGCAATCGTGAAGGGGTCGTGCAACTCGCACACGTCGATCTCGTCGGGGCCGATCCCCGCGATTTCATAGGCCTGTCGGGCCGCCCTGATCGTCATTTCGGAATTGTCGTCGGCCATGCCGACATCGTTGCGCCGACCGGAAGCCATGACAGCCGCGCGTATGGCGACCGGCTTGCCGGTGAGGCGGCGGACGACCCGTTCGGACGCCAGAATCACCGCGGCCGCCCCATCGGAGACGGGGCAGCAGGACAGCCGCGTCAAGGGTTCCGCGATCATCGGCGCGGCCAGCACCTCTTCGATGGTGATGTTTTCGGTCCAGGCCGAATAGGGATTGAGCACGCCGCCGCGCCGGTTCTTCACCGCGACGCTTGCCATCTGTTCGAGCGTCGTTCCGTAACGCTCCATGTGCTTGCGCGCCATCATGGCGAAGACGGCGGGCATGACGCGCCCCATGACGCTTTCGAGATCGTCCGCCACCATCGGCGTGAAGCCGCCGCCGCGACCCGACAGCTTTTCCGCACCGAGCGCCAGGCCGATATCCGCCTGGCCGGCCTTGATGGCGTTGTAGACGCCCCAGACGGCGGAGGCGCCGCTGGCGCAGGCATTCTCGCAATTGACGATCGGCATGCCGGTGATGCCAATCTTCAGCAGCGCCTTCTGGCCGAAGCACTGGCCCTGATAGGCATGGCCCGCATAGGCGAGCTCGATCGCTTCGGGGTCGATGCCCGACGATGTGATCGCGGCCCAGACGGCCTGCCGCGCGAGCTCGTGGACCGCCGTATCCGGATGCTGCCGGAACGGGGTCATGCCCGCCGCGACGACGTAAACCCCGCTCATGTCCTGCTTCCTCCAGCCGGGCGATATTGCGGACCGATGAGCGACGTGCCGTCGGGTTCGGTCCGGACGCAGCCGAGCGTCATCTCCACCGGCATGCCCGTGCGCAGATCGACATCCTGCCAGTCGGTGAGCTGGGCCGTCAGCGTCGGGCCGCCGTCGAGCGCGATGATGCCGATCGCGAAAGGCGACGGCAGCCCCGGCGCCGCGCGCGCGATGCGGCTGAAGTTCAGCAGCACGCCGGTGGACGGCAGGGCCACCTGCTCCATCGTACCTTCGCGGTGCGTCACCGGATTCATGGCCTGGACCGGGTAGAACAGTTCGCCGGTCTCGCGGCAGCGGCTGCCGAGGAGCCGCGGCGGCGGCCCTTCCTCGAACAGGTTCTCTTGCACGGGACGCTTCATGACACGCTGTATCCGTCGTCGGCAGCGATGGCGGCTCCGTTGACGATCCGCGCCGCCTTGTCCGAGATCAGGAGCAGGAAGAGCTGGGTCAGGTCCTCGACATTGGCGAGACGCCGCTTGGGCAGGCTCTTGACCACCTTCTGCCCCACCTCCGAGCCGAAGAAGGCGGCATTCATGTCGGTCTCGACATAGCCGGGGCAGACGGCGTTGACGCTCAGTCCGTAGCGGGCCCACTCGACGGCCAGGGATTTGGTCATGTGGATGACGGCCGCCTTGGTCATGCCGTAGGCCGTCAGCTGCGGCATCGTCACCATGCCGGCGACGGAGGCGGTGTTGACGATCCGGCCTTGGATGCCGAGGTCGATCATCCGCTTGGCTACGGCCTGGGTCATGAAGAAGGTGCCGCGCACATTGATGTCGAAGAGCTGGTCGAAGGCGTCCACGCCGATCTCCAGCGCCTTGCCTTCGTTCATGACGCCCGCGTTGTTGATGAGGATTTCCACCGGGCCAAGTTCCGCTTCGACGCGCGAGGCGGCCTCGCGGATGGACTCGGGCGAAGCCAGATCGAGCGCCACGGGAAGCACCGTGGCGCCGGCGGCCGAAAGCCTCCCGACCAGCTGTTCCAGAAGGGCGACCCGCCGCGCCGCGACCGCCAGCCGCGCCCCGCGCGCAGCCAGCACCCCGGCCAGGTGCTCGCCGATCCCCGAGGATGCTCCGGTCAGCAGGATGACCTTGCCGGAAATCTGATGGTCGTCATGGGTCATTCGGGCCTCCCCTCCAGGCGAGCGCGCAGCAGGAATTTCTGGACCTTCCCCGTAGGCGTGCGCGGGATCGGCCCGAAACTCGCCCCCTTCGGGATCTTGAAGCCGGCGAGCCGCGTCCGGCAGAAGGCCAGGAGCTCCTCGACGGAAAGCTCTCCCGCGCCTTCCCTCAGCTCGACGAAAGCCCACGGCGTTTCGCCCCATTTCGGGTCCGGGACCCCGATCACCGCCGAGTCGGCCACGGCCTCGTGCTCGCAGATGGCGTTCTCGATCTCGATCGAGGAGATGTTCTCGCCGCCCGAGATGATGAGGTCCTTCGACCTGTCGCGAAGCTCGATGGTTCCGTCGGGATGCCAGACCGCGAGATCGCCGGAATGGAAGTATCCGCCCGCGAACGCCTCGGCCGTCGCTGCCGGCTCCTTGAGATAGCCGCGCATGACCATGTTGCCGCGGAACATGACCTCGCCCAGAGTGGTGCCGTCCCGCGGCACGGGGGAAAGCGTTTCGGGGTTGGCGACGATCACGGCGTCGGAAACGAGGTTGGGAATGCCCTGCCGGGTCTTGAGGCGCGCCCGCTCGAGGGGCGGCAGTTCTTCCCAAGCGGGATCGGGCGTCCGATAGACGGCCGGCCCCCAGACCTCGGACAGGCCGTAGCCCTGATCGAGCTGTATGCCCATCGCCTCCAGCCCCATGAAATGGGCCGGCGACGGCGGTGAGCCGGCTGTCAGCATGCGCACCGGCTTCGTCAGCTCCGGCCATTCCTCCCGCGGTATCTCGGCCATGAACTGGGCGATGATCGGCGCGCCGAGGATATGCGTGGCGTCATGGGCGGCCAGGGCCTGCAGGACGCTGCGGCCGGAAGGGCGCCGCAGCATCACGTTCGTCGCGCCGATCCCGGCCAGAGGCCACAGGCAGCACCAGCCGTTGGCGTGGAAGATCGGCACGGCCCACAGCGCGGTGGTGCCCGGCCCGACATTCCAGGCAATCATGTTGCCCAGGGATTCGACGAAGGCATTGCGGTGATCGTAGACGACGCCCTTGGGCCTTCCGGTGGTGCCCGACGTATAGCTGACGCTGATCGGCTGCAGCTCCGAGGCGGGCTCGGCGGGAGGCGGTTCCGCCGATGCGGCCGCCAGCATCGATTCGTAGTCCGTCGTTCCGATCCGCTCTCCGCCCGGCCCGGCCGCATCGACGATGTCGATCAGGACCGGCGGCTTCGCCATGGCCGAGACGGCCCTGCGCGCAAGCGCCGAGAACTCGGTGTCGACCAGGAGGACGCGAGCCTCGCAATGGTCGAGGATGTAGGTGACGGTCTCGACATCCAGCCTTACGTTGATGTTGTTCAGCACGGCCCCGGCCATCGGCACGGCGAAGTGCGCCTCGTAGATCGCGATCCCGTTGGGCGCGAGAACCGAGACCGTATCTCCGCGCCCGACACCCAACTCTTTCAACGCATTCGCGAACCGGCGGATGCGCCGCGCGATTTCGGCCCAGCTCAGCTGCACGTCGCCGGAGATCAAGCCGATACGGCCGCCGAAGTAACTCTCGGCGCGGTCGAGGAAACGCAGCGGCGACAGCGGCGTATGACAGGCCGGCTGCGGGGCCATGGCATCGTAGATGCTCATCGCGCACTCCCCCTCGCGGAAGCGGCGAGCGCCTTGGCGACCACCGCCTGACGCGGGGGCGCGTACTGCGATTGGCCGTAGACATGGAACAACGACGCGGTGACATCGTGATGCAGGGCGACATTCGACGCCAGCAACGGAGACAGTATCCCCTTGCGGTAGCCGAGCCCGAGTTTCAGGCATTCGTCGAGGTCGTCAGGCTCTGCAAGTCCATCGTCGATGGCTCTCAGCGCCAGATTGAAATGCGGCCGGATGAGCCTGTCGACGATGCGTCCGATACGATCGGCACAATCGCTTACCTCGAATCCCGCCTGGAGAAAGATGTCGCGGGCCGCGGAGACCGCACCGGCCCTCGTGCCTTTTTCCGCGACCAGCTCGATGAGGTTGGAGGGCGCGGCATCGCCGAGACGCCACCGCGAGAAACCGACGACATTCGAGCTTTCCGGCATCTCGCAGCCGCCGGTATGGAACGCAAGGCTCTCGTTGCCCAGTTCGACCACGACGCACTTGTAGGCGGAGAGGTCCGCACCGCCGCCGGCGCCCGGTCCTTCCGCGCCGTCGCCGAGAAGGACGGCGATATCCGCCTCTGCCGAAGCCCCGTCCAGAAAGGGATGCTCCGTCGGGAACGAACGGCTTTCTCCCGTCCGGTGTATTTCATACTGAATGCTTGTCATTGCTCCTGCCCATCGTGAGTTTCGCACTCACGCACCGTAAACCGCGTCGCTGCCATAGGTGTAAAAACCGCGGCGCGATTTCCGGCCGAGAAGGCCGGCTGCCACCATTCGCCGCAGCAGAGGCGGCGGTGCCGCGCGCGGATCGTTCGTCACCGAGAACAGGGCCTCGGAAGCGCGCAGCTGCGTATCGAGACCGATCAGGTCGATCAGCTCCAGCGGCCCCATCGCGAACCCCATCGCCGCCTTCATGGCGCGGTCGATGCTGGCCGGCTCCGCCACGCCGGCATCGATCATGCGGATCGCATCGTTGTGGTACGGAATGCAGAAATGGTTGAGGACGAAGCCGGGGCGGTCGCGGGTTTCGACCGGCTTCTGGCCGGTTGCGAGCTGAAACTCCCAGGCGCGCCGCCACGACTCCTCCGAGGTCAGCAGACCGCGCGACATCTCCACCAGCTTCATCATCTGCGCGGGAAGACAGTAGTGCGCGCCGACCACCCGGTCGGGGCGGCCGGACCCGGCGGCGATTTCGGCGATGGAAAGGGTCGAGGCATTCGTCAGGAACAGCGTGTCGGGCCCGCATATCCTGTCGAGCGAAGACAGAAGCTCATGCTTGGTCGGCAGATGCTCGAAGACGGCCTCGACCATCACGTCGCATGAAGCGAGAGCGTCCGGTTCCGCCGCGAGCCGGAGCGCCGCCCTGGCGGTTTCGGCCGCCTCCGACGTCATCTTGCCGCGCGCCACGGACGCGTCGACGAACTCGAATATCTGGCGCTGCGCACGGGAAAGCGCGTCCGCGCTGACGTCGAAAAGCGTTACCGGAATGCCCGCCCTGGCAATCGTGATCGCAATGCCGGTTCCCATGGTCCCCGCACCCGCCACGCCAGCCGTCAGGCTACCTTTTCCTGCTTCCATGCATCACCTTTATCGAATGAGTATTCATTATTTCATCGAATTTTCCCCTGTCAATAGCCATTCTACGTTGGCCGGATTCTCCTTCATGAACGCTAAAATTGCCATACTAAGAGGCTCCCAAATATCAGAATAAAGCGTTATTTTTCAAATATATGAATGAAATTCAAGCCCAGGGCGCTGCCCTCCGGGAACTCCCGCGCCCGAGAGAGGCGCGGCCATCTCGACATTCAAGCGTTGACACCCTCCATCGATTGTGCTCGATAAATATGAATATCAATTCATAAAAACACGATGCTCCCACTAGACGCACTCCCCCCTCCTCCGGACGGCCCCGCTCTGCGGCTTCTCGACGGCATTCGCGTGCTCGACCTGACCACCTCGGTCGCGGCTCCGTTCGGCACCATGATGATGGGCGACCTGGGCGCCGATGTCGTAAAGGTCGAACGCCGACGGACGGGAGACGATTCCCGCGCATGGGGGCCGCCGTTCCTCGAGGGTGAATCGCTCTGGTATCTGAGCGTCAATCGCGGCAAATCGAGCGTGACGCTCGACTATGCCGCCCCGGAAGGCCGAGAGGTTCTGCATCGCCTCGTCGCGGCGGCCGACGTCGTCGTCCTCAACGTCGTGCCGCGCGTCCAGAAGAAGCTCGGCATCGACTACGACACGCTGCGCGCGATCCGGCCCGATCTGATCCACGTCAGCCTGACCGGCTTCGGCACGACCGGCAGCCGCGCCGAACTGCCGTCCTACGACCTGATCGCCGAGGGCTACAGCGGCATCATGGACATAACGGGAGAGCCAGATTCGCCGCCGCAGAAGATCGGCACGCCCGCGGCCGACCTGCTCGCCGGCATGGACGCGGTTATCGGCACGCTCGCAGCGCTCTACGACCGCGCCAGCACCGGCAACGGACATCAGGTCGACATCTCGATGTATGAAAGCATGGCCCGGTTCGTCGGCCCGCGGATCGTCACCTATCTCGGCTCGGGCGAGGTGCCGCGGCGAAGCGGCGCCCGCGACAGCGTCATCCCCGTCTATCAGGCATTCGACACCGCCGACGAACCGATCACCGTCGGGATGGGCAACGATCGTCTGTGGCATCGCTTCTGGGAAGCGATCGGCAACCCGGACTACGGCAGGGACCCGCGGTTCTGCGACAGCCCTTCCCGGCTGGCGCATCGCCCCGAGATCGTCGCCACGATCCAGGCGACGCTGCGCACCAGGCCGCGCGACCACTGGCTGGCCCTTCTGGCCGAGGCGCGCATTCCCAGCGGTCCGATCAATCGCATCGACCAGGTCGCCGCCGACCGGGGTCTCATGGAGCGCGGCTTTCTTTACCGGATGCAACGGGGCGACACGTTCGTCCCGCAGGTGGGGCTCGGCATCCGCTTCGACGACCGGGCGTCCGGCCCCGGCAAGCCCCCTCCCGCCCTCGGCGAGGACACTGCCCGCGTGCTCTCCGAATGGGCGGGCCTGACACAAGAGGAAATTGCAGCGCTCGAACGCGCGGAGATCATCTGATGGCGACCATACTCGAACGGCTCGACCAGGGCCTCAGACTTACCGGCAGCGAGCAGATCCTGCTCGAAAGCGTGCGCGCGATGACGCGCGACGTCATCGCGCCCGCGGCCGCGGGCTACGACGCATCCGGCGATTTTCCCTGGGCGAATGTCGAGGCGATCAACGCGCTCGGCCTCAACGCCATGTTCGTCCCGGAGGAATATGGCGGCGCCGAGATGAGCTACTCGGCCTATCTGGCCTGCGTGTACGAGATAAGCCGCGCCTGCGGATCGACCGGGGTGATCTGGTCCACGACCTATCACGCGATGAAGCCGCTGATCGAATATGGCAGCCACGAGCAGAAGGAGCGCCTGCTGCCCCGCATCGCCGAAGGCGGGCTTGCGTCGCTTGCGATCACCGAGCCGGACGCCGGTTCCGATGCCACGGGAATGAAGACACGCTTCCGCCCCGAGGGTGACGACATCGTCGTCGACGGCGGCAAGTGCTTCATCACCAACGGCGACGTCGCCGACCTTTATCTGCTTTTCGGCAAATGGAGCGAAATCGACAATCCGCGCGACGCGATCTCGGTGCTCATTCTCGAAAAGGGCACGCCCGGTTTCTCCGTGCTCGGGATCGAGGACAAGATGGGGAACCGCGCCTCCTCCACCGCGCGCATCTCCTTCGACGGCTGCCGCGTCCCGCGCGCGAACCTGCTGCAGAATCCGGGGGACGGGCTGAAGATCCTGTTCGGTTCGCTCAACCGCTCGCGCCCCAGCGTCGCCGCTCATGCCCTCGGCCTTGCCCGCGCCGCCTTCGACTGCAGCGTAGCCTATGTCAACCAGCGCAAGCAGTCGGGACGGCGCATCGTCGACAATCAGGGCATCCAGTTCATGCTGGCCGACATGGCGACCGAACTCGCGCTGACGACGCGATGGCTGTGGCATGTCGCAAGCCTGGTGGAATCCGGCGCCGACGATTTCGGCATCGAATCCTCGATGCTGAAGATGCGCGCATCCGACGTGGCGATGCGCGTGACGGAAAACGCCGTGCAGCTGCATGGCGGCTACGGCTACTGCCGCGACTTTCCGGTCGAGCGGATGATGCGCGACGCCAAGATCACCCAAATCTGGGAAGGCACGAACCAGATCCACCGCCAGTTGATCGGGCGCTCGTTCGTCGAAAAAGGAAAAAGCAGATGATTGACCTCGACATCAGGGACGCGATTGCCCGCGTCACCCTCGACAGGGCGCCGGTGAACGCCATCAACGACGAGTGGCTGCGCCTGTTCGACGAACGCCTCGACCGGATCAAGGCTGCCGAAGGCCTCAGCGTCGTCCATATTCGCTCCGCGCACAAAGCCTTCTGCGGCGGCATGGATCTGGACCATATCCGCAAGCTGTTCGTCGCCGGGGGGAGCGACGACGACTTCGTGCAATGCGTCGCCAGGTTCCAGCATGTGTTCGCCCGCATAGAGGGCCTGCCCCAGGTGACGGTCTGCGAGATCGGCGGCGCCGCGCTCGGCGGCGGCCTTGAACTCGCGCTCGCCTGCGACATCCGCGTGGCTTCGGAGCGCGCGAAGCTCGGCCTTCCCGAAACGGGGCTCGGCCTTATCCCCGGCGCCGGCGGAACGCAGCGCCTCACGCGACTGTGCGGCAAGGGCACGGCGTCCCGGATAATCCTGGGAGCCGACGTGATCGACGGCGCGACGGCGGCGCAGCTGGGAATCGTTCAGTGGGCCTGGCCGCCCGAGGATCTGGCCTCCCAGGTCGAGGCCCTGATCGGAAGGCTGGTCAGGCTCTCGCCTCGGGCGGTGCACGAGGCCAAGGCGCTCATCGCGGCCGCCGGTGACGACGGCAGGGACGGCTTTGCCGAGGAGATCGCCGCCGACCGGCGCCTCTACAATACCGAAGACACGCGCCGGCGCGTGTCGGACTTTCTCGCCGGCGCTCGATAAAGGAACATCGCCATGGACTACACTGACATCCGATATGAAGTCGCCGACCGCGTCTGCACCATCACGATAGACCGGGAAGACAGGCTCAATGCCTTCCGCGGCAGGACCGTCGAGGAACTGCTCCATGCCTTCCGCCGGGCGTGGATCGACCGCGACGCCGGCGCGATCATCCTCACGGGCGCGGGCTCGAAGGCGTTCTGCGTCGGCGGCGACCAGAAGGAATTCATCCAGACCGGCAGCTACGGAACCAGCGCCAACGGCCATTGGGAAATCGAGGATCTGCATCTGGCCATTCGTCAGGTTCCCAAGCCGGTCATAGCCGCAGTCAACGGCTTCGCCATCGGCGGCGGCAATGTCCTGGCGGCGGTCTGCGACGTCGCCATTGCCGCGGATCATGCGAAGTTCGGGCAGGTCGGGCCGCGGGTCGGTTCGTTCGACGCCGGGTGGGGAACCCATCTGGCCCGTCTTATCGGCGAACGCAGGGCGCGGGAGATGTGGTTCTTCTGCCGTCAGTACGGCGCCGAGGAGGTCGAGCGCTGGGGCCTCGTCAACAAGGTCGTTCCCGGCGCCCGGCTCATGGACGAGGCGACGAAATGGGCACGCGAAGCGGCCGCGCTAAGCCCGACGTCGCTCAAGTTCCTCAAGGCCGCCTTCAATCTGGAGAATGGCGGGCTGGCGGCCCAGGCGCTGTTTGCCGATGCCGGATTGAGGTTGTATCTGGATACGCCTGAATGTAGTGAAGGCCGGAATGCCTTTGCCGATAAGCGCGCGCCGGATTTTGCGGCTTATCAGGGGAGATAGGAAGAAGCTGTATGGCCCGCAAGCCGTCATCGGATCTGACGAAATCATCATCCCGGCGGCCAGTGAAGCAGGGCAAGCGCCAACAGAACATGGAGCAGAAGCGTCAGCAGATCTTTTCTGGCGCTTTGGCTTGCTTCGAGAAAAACGGTTACTACAAGACGACCGTCAACGATATAGCAAATGCGGCCGGCGTCAGCGCAGGCTCCGTCTACCAGTATTTCGTCGACAAGCAGGACCTCATGTTCCAGGTCATCCTGGACATACTGGAGGCCTACAATCGGGACCTCCCGAAGGCTTTGGCAGACGTGACCGATCCTTTGGAGAGGTTGCAGTCTGCCGGCATCGCTTACTTCAAGGTTGTGAATAATCGGATCAGCGCCTCGCTGTTTTCCTACCGGGAGAGCAAATCGCTCAACCGGGAACAGTTGGTGACGCTGAAATCCAAGGAACTGCAGACCAACAGCATCATCCTGTCATGCATCGAGGATTGCATCGAGGCAGGATACATTCGCGACATTCATCCGGAAATGCAAACATACTGGATCGTGACGGCAGCCCATTCATGGTCTTTGAAAAACTGGCGCCTGCGCGATATTACGAATTTCGAAGAATATACAAAACTGACTTTGAGCAATATCCTGAACGGAATGCTCACGGAGTCCGGAAAAGAGCATTTGAAGACATGCAATCTTCTAGCTCTCCCCGACAAAGGGTGACGGGCTCGAGCTTTTTTATCCTTCGTTCGTGATCCAAAGACAAACGCCGTCATAAGCGAACGAACGTCCTGGTTCATGAGAATTGCCTGCTCCGGCTCACTGAGCGGGATCCCAGATGCGGCGAATTTCCCGGCAGACGCCCGATGGCCGTCGATTGCAGCCCGGTTTCGGAATCCGAACCGGCAACGACCGCACGCGTGAACCTGCTTTCCGCATCGATGACCGGACGCGGCAGGCGACGGTGGGCTTTCACCAGAGCTTCGAGCCAGGCGGCGACCGCGACGGGCACGTAAGCCCGCCCTGCCAGCCAGTCATGCACCTGGACCGCGGGCACGCCGAGCTCCTCCGCCAGATCGGCTTCCGTCCAGCGGAGGACCTTCAGGCACTCCCGCAAGCGCGCAGCGATCACGCCCGCACCTCCTGCCGCTGGAACACGACATAGGCGAGCGTGAACAGCACCAGCATGGCCGCCACCAGGCCCGATATCTGCGGCCAGACGATGAGCAAGCTCTCCATCGTCGGCAACGGCGCGCCGATCACCGCGCCCTGCATCTGATGCATGAAGAGCGGCCCGACCGAGCGCGCCGCCGGGTCGAGCAACAGACCCGTCACCTCGCCGTAGAGCGTCTGCGGCGAGACGCGGGCGATGGCCTGCTGCCACTCGAAGCGGTTGAGGATGCTCATCGGGTCGAAGGGATCGAGCGGCGCGACGATGCCGGCTGCCAGCGGCGCGATCATGCCCCAGAAGACGGTCAGCACCAGCCATACCGACAGCGCCGCCAGCGCCGAGGTGGCGGGCGAGCGGATCAGCGTCGAGAAGGCGATGGCGAGCGCCAGCCACACGCCGGCATAGGCGAGCGTCGCCGCCAGCCAGGAAACGCTGCGCACGATGTCGGCGGCCGAGGGCGGCAGGCCGAGGAACAGCATGCCGAGGCCGACCATCAGCAGCCACAGCGTGAGCAGCGCGATGGCGATGACGAGCAGGCCGCCGAGAAACTTCCCGAACAGCACCGCGTCGCGATAGATCGGCTGGGCGAGCAGCCGGCTCATGGTGCGGCGGTTGTATTCGCCGTTGATCGCGTCGAAGCCGAGCGCGATCGCCACCAGCGGCAGGAGGAAGCCGAGGAAGGCGGCGAAGGAGGGCAGCGGCTCGCGCGCCACCGTGAACAGCTTGAGGAAGAGATAGGCATCCTCGGCCGTGGTGGCGCGGATGCGGTCGATGGCGCCGTAGACCGCGCCGATGGCGGTGAGCAGCACCAGCAGCATGATGAGATGCATGCGCGCGCTCACCATGTGGTCGGCCGCTTCCTTGAGCGCCACCGTGCCCACCCCCCTGAACGGAGATCCTTCACGCCGCATCGGCAACCTCCCTGAAGTAGCGGTTGTAGGCTTCGTCGAGCCGCGCGCGGCGCAGGTCGAGGTTCCTCAGCGACCCGCCCGCCTCGACCACCAGCCGGGCGAGCTCGGGGCGCACGTCGCGCGTCGCCTCCACCTGCCAGCGGCCGGCCGCGGGCGCGGCGACGGACGTCACCCCGTCCGCGGCGCCTGCCAGCCTGTCGAGATCGACACCGTCGGCCTCGACGTCGATGACGAAGGAGCCGCGGCCGATCCTCGCCGCCAGCTCCTCGACCGTGCCGAAGAAGCCGATCCGCCCCCTGTTGAACAGCGCGATGCGATGGCAGATCGACTGCACCACGTCGAGCATGTGCGAGGACAGAAGGATGGTCATGCCGCCGCGCGAAAGCTCGAGGATCAGGTCGAGCAGCTCCTGTGTCGATTGCGGATCGAGGCCGGAGGTCGGCTCGTCGAGGATCGCCACCCGGCAGTCGCGCATCAGGAGCTCCGCGATACCGAGCCGCTGGCGCATGCCGCGCGAATAGGTGGCGACCGGCCGGTCGGCCGCTTCCGTCAGCCGCACCTTGTCGAACGCCGCCGCGATCCGGTCCCTTGCCAGGTCGCGGGACATGCCGGCCAGCCGCGCCGTATAGGCGAGGTTCTCGCGGCCGGTCATGGTGTCGTAGAAGCCGACGGAATCCGGCAGGTAGCCGACCTCGCGCTTGACCTCCAGCGGCTGGCGCAGCGGGTCCTTGCCGAGGATGCGCACGCTGCCCTCGCTCGCCTCGGTCAGCCCGAGCAGCATCAGGATGGTGGTGGTCTTGCCGGCGCCGTTGGGGCCGAGCAGGCCGATCACCTCGCCCTCTTGGACGGTGAGGTCGATGCCGGCGACGGCGACCGCAGCGCCGTAGCGCTTGGCAAGCCCCTTCGCTTCGAGAACGACCGCGCTCATCGCCGCCCGTACCTCATGACCGCGCCGCCCAGCACCAGCGCCGCGACGGCGATGACGCCGAGCCCCGCCGCACCCCACAGGGTGGACGTCCGGACGGTGACGCGGAACTGCACGTCCTCGGAGACGGGACCACCCGCGGCGCGGACCGTGACCATGTAGTCGCCGGCGATCGCCTGCTCCGACGGGGTGATCTTCACAACGACCTCGCCGGTGGCGTTCGGCGCCAGCGCCGCGATGTCCTTCGGCTCGAACTCGACGGTCCAGCCGGACGGCGGCGTCGCCGACATTTCGAGATCGGTCGCCGGCGCGCTGCCGGTGTTGGCCAGCGTGAAGGTGAAGCTCGATTCCCTGCCGGCGACGGCTTCGCCGGACAGGCGCTCCTGAGGCCCGACGATGCGGACCTGCGGCTCGCCCGTCACTTCGAGGCTGAGCTCCGCCGTGCCGGACTGGCCGCCGCCCGACACCTCGAAGCCGACGGGATAGCGCCCTGCCGCCACCGCGCGCGAGGGCACGACCTCCATGGTGACGGTCTCGGTCGCGCCGGCCGCGATGGGCACGCCGGTGATCTCCTCGGAGCCGTAGCCCTTCTTGAACCGGGTCTGGAAGCCGTTCGGCACGCTGGCCGCGAGGTTGAACAGCCCGTCCTCCGCACCCTCGTTCCTGACCTTGATCTTGAACGAGAAGGTCGAGCGCGCGCTGCCGCGCAGCGCCGGCAGTTCCGGTTCGAGCGACAGGCCGGAGGCGGCCTCCTGCGTCTCGGACAGCCGCACGACGAGCGGCAGGGCGATGGTGTCGGTGGCGGTGCGGGCGCGCACCTCGATGGCGTGCTCGCCGTCGGCCGCCGCATCCTCCGGCGGCGTCAGCTCCAGCGTCAGCCGCTCGGTCGAATCCGGCGCGACGATCGCCGCCGTCACGTCCTTGCCGCCGCCCTTCAGCGCCCATTCCCAGCCTTCGGGCACGCCCGACACCTCGATGGCCGCGCGCTGCGGCGGCAACTTCTCGTTGCGCAGGCTGAGCGAGATCGACTGCGTCTCGCCCGGCTGGATCGTCATTTCAGGATAGGCCGTCGTCAGCCAGAAGCCGCGCAGCTCGGCCGCCGGCGCGGCCGCCTCCGGCGCGGCCAGGGGCATCGGCGCCGCCAGCGATGCGGCGAGCCCCGCGGCTGCGATGGTTCGGATGATTGTCCTCATCGTTCTCTCCCCATGATCAATGTGAACAAGGCAACAAAAGCGGGGCCTCCCCTACCGGATCACGAGCAGGAGCCGCGCGCCGCCGCGGAAAAGATCGAGCGCGATGGTGCCGCGCGCGTCACGCAGCGCCTGCGTCAGCTCGGCCGTCGAGGCGACCGGCCGGCGGTTGACGGCGACGATGACGTCGCCGGTCCTCAGGCCGGCCTGCGCGGCCGGGCTGCCGGGCGCGACGTTGGCGACCAGCACGTTGCCGGCCGCGTCCTGGAAGCCGGCCCCGGCCAGCCTGTCGGGAACCGCGTTCGCAGCACTGCGCGGCTGGCCGCTCTCGGCCTCGACCCGCATGGTGACGTCGCGCCTGCTTCCGTCGCGCAGATAGCCGATCTCGACCTGCGAGCCCGCCGGCGACAGGCCGATGCGGTTGCGCAGGTCGGCGGAGCCGGAGATCGCGCGCCCGTCGACGGCGACGATGATGTCGCCGGCCTGTATCCCCGCCTCTGCGGCCGGCGAGCCGTTCTCGACGCTCGCGACAACCGCGCCGTGGGTTTCCCGGATGCCGAGGGCTTCGGCGAGGTCGGGCGTCAGGTCCTGGATGGCGACGCCGATGCGGCCGCGCCTGACCTCGCCGTGCTCGATCAGCTGCTTCATCACCGCCGACGCCATGTCGATCGGCACCGCGAAGCCGATGCCGACATTGCCGCCGGCCGGCGCGATGATCGCCGTGTTGATGCCGACCAGCCGGCCGTCGGCCGTCACTAGCGCGCCGCCGGAATTGCCGGGATTGATCGAGGCGTCGGTCTGGATGAAGTCCTCGTAGCCCTCGACGTTGAGGCCGCTGCGGCCGAGCGCGCTGACGATGCCGGAGGTGACGGTCTGGCCGAGCCCGAACGGGTTGCCGATGGCGACCACGCTGTCGCCGACGCGCAGGCTGCCGGAATCGCCGAGCCGCAGCGCGGTCAGATTGCTCGCGTCGATCCTGACGAGGGCGATGTCGGTGGCCTTGTCGCTGCCGACCAGCTCGGCGGTGAAGCGGCGGCGGTCCTTCAGCGTGACGGCGATCTCGCTCGCGCCTTCGATGACGTGATGGTTGGTGAGGATGTAGCCCTTCTGCGCATCGACGATGACGCCGGAGCCGGCGCTCATGCGCGGTCTCTGCTGCGGCATTTGCGGTAGATCGAAGAAGCGGCGGAAATAGGGATCGTTGAAGAGCGGATTGGTCTCGGCCGGCGCGCGCGAGGTGACGGCGATGTTGACGACCGCGGGCGTGATCTCCTCCAGCACGTCGGCGAGGGATTGCGCCTGAACCGGCCGCGGCGCGACGCCCTGCCCGAGGGCGTCGCCGGCGATGGAGACGAAGAGTGCCGTGGTGAGAATGGCGAGGATCCGTGTCGCCCGCCGCGGCAAGCAGACAATCATCGTCGTACTCCCGAAATGGTCCTTTCAAGCTTTCGGCACGACGCGACCGTCGGGCGTGGAAGCATGCAGGCTCCCGCCTCGTGCAACCGCTGGCGCGCTCGATCCTGTCTTCGGTTGGGCGAACCCCGCCCGCAGGCGAGGTCCGGGTTCACTGCCTTGCGCCGTTGCCGGCCGAGACCTGCGCCGCCGCATGGAACATCAGCGCCGACGCCACGGTGCGGCGATCCCATCCGGCCTCGGCCAGCCGGTCGAGCAACGCATCGAACAGCGGCGCCAGAACGGCCCTCGCCTCGCTGTCATGCGCAAGGAACTCGCCCGGCGGATGGCGCGGCGCCGGAACGTCGTCAAAGCCTGGCATGGTGGTCATGTCGGCCTCCGATCCATGTCCCGAGCGGCCCGCCCTCGGCAACGAGGGCGGGCCTTCGCTTCATCCGGTCAGAAGTCCATGCCGCCGGCGGGCATGGCCGGCGCGGCTTCCTTCTTCGGCTTCTCGGCGATCATCGCCTCGGTGGTGACGAGCAGGCCGGCGACCGAGGCCGCGTCCTGCAGCGCGGTGCGCACGACCTTCGCCGGATCGATCACGCCCTGCGCGAACAGGTCGCCGTATTCGCCGGTCTGCGCGTTCCAGCCATAGGCGAACTCGGCCTTCTCGCGCAGCTTGCCGACGATGATCGAGCCTTCGGCGCCCGCGTTCTCGGCGATCTGGCGCACCGGCGCCTCGATGGCGCGGCGCACGATCTCGACGCCGTGCTTCTGGTCGGTGTTCTCGACCTCGACGGCATCGAGCGCCTTCGCCGCGCGCAGGAGCGCCACGCCGCCGCCCGGCAGGATGCCCTCCTCGACCGCGGCGCGGGTCGCGTGCAGCGCGTCGTCGACGCGGTCCTTCTTCTCCTTGACCTCGACCTCGGTCGCACCGCCGACGCGGATCACCGCGACGCCGCCGGCGAGCTTGGCCAGCCGCTCCTGCAGCTTCTCGCGGTCGTAGTCGGAGGTGGTCTCCTCGATCTGCGCCTTGATCTGCTTGATGCGGCCCTCGATCTCGGTCTTGGAGCCGGCGCCGTCGACGATGGTGGTGTTCTCCTTCTCGATCACCACCTTCTTGGCCCGGCCCAGCATCTGTAGCGTCACGTTCTCGAGCTTGATGCCGAGATCCTCGCTGATCGCGGTGCCGCCGGTGAGGATCGCGATGTCCTCCAGCATGGCCTTGCGGCGGTCGCCGAAGCCGGGCGCCTTGACGGCCGCGACCTTGAGGCCGCCGCGCAGCTTGTTGACGACGAGCGTGGCCAGCGCCTCGCCCTCGACGTCCTCGGCGATGATGAGCAGCGGCTTGCCGGACTGGACGACGGCCTCGAGCACGGGAAGCAGCGCCTGAAGGTTGCTGAGCTTCTTCTCGTGGATCAGCACGTAGGGCTCTTCGAGCTCGACGCGCATCTTGTCCTGGTTGGTGATGAAGTAGGGCGAGAGATAGCCGCGGTCGAACTGCATGCCCTCGACCACCTCGAGCTCGGTCTCGGCGGTCTTGGCTTCCTCGACGGTGATGACGCCCTCGTTGCCGACCTTCTGCATGGCGTCGGCGAGGAAGCGGCCGATCTCGGCGTCGCCATTGGCCGAGATGGTGCCGACCTGGGCAATCTCGTCGTTCTTCGTGATCTTGCGGGCGTTGGCCTTCAGCTCGGCGACCACGGCGTCGACCGCCTTGTCGATGCCGCGCTTCAGATCCATCGGGTTCATGCCGGAGGCAACCGCCTTGGCGCCCTCCTTGACGATGGCCTGCGCCAGCACCGTCGCGGTCGTGGTGCCGTCGCCGGCAAGGTCGTTGGTCTTCGAGGCGACCTCGCGCACCATCTGCGCGCCCATGTTCTCGAACTTGTCCTCGAGCTCGATCTCCTTGGCGACGGTGACGCCGTCCTTGGTGATGCGCGGCGCGCCGAACGACTTGTCGATGACGGTTGAACTTGACTTCCTTGGCAGCCATTGGATCACTCCTTCGATAGGCAGCTTTCGTTGACTGGGATGCTGGCAAGAAGCCGTCAGGCGGCCTTCTTCACGGCGGCTTGCGCCTCGATCACGCCGAGCACGTCGCTTTCCTTCATGATCAGCAGGTCCTCGCCGTGGAGCCTGATCTCGGTGCCGGACCACTTGCCGAACAGGATGCGGTCGCCGACCTTGACGTCCAGCTCCACCAGCTTGCCGGTCTCGTCGCGCGCGCCGGGCCCGACGGCGATCACCTCGCCCTCGCTCGGCTTCTCCTTGGCGGTGTCGGGAATGATGATGCCGCCGGCCGTCTTCTCCTCGGCTTCGATGCGGCGGACCAGGATACGGTCATGCAATGGACGGAACGTCATATCGTTCTCCTTCAAGGACAAACAGATTTCGAGAGGTCCCTCCGCTCCGGTCCGGAGCCGGCCGGAGCGGGGCTCGCGCGACCCTTCTGGCATCGCGCGCATATCGAGCTAGTTTTCCGATTCCGGCGTTTCAAGAGGGGAACGCAAAAAATTTGGCACTCGCAGTCGAGGAGTGCTAGTGCCATGAAAACGCACGACAATCCGTAGTTTCGCCGCACCGGGAGGCTTGAAATTTCCCGCCGTTGCGACAAAATCCATCCATCGTCGCGCGGACGTCGCGCGACCCCGACATAAATGGAAGAAGGAGCTTTGGAAAGGCAGAACGGACGGAGGATTTCGATGGGCCGAACCGACTTCTCGACGATCATCCCTTCACTGGCACCCGAAGCGAACGACCTCGCGCTCGACCGGCTTCTTTCGCCGGCGCGCCATTTCGGACATCCCGACGACGTGCTGAAGGACGGTACGCTCGACCTCGACGAGAAGCGGGCGATCCTGTCGTCATGGGCGTCCGACGCCTGCGCGGTCGAATCCATGCCCGCGCTGCGCCGCCCGCCGGGAACGCGCAAGCCGATCCCGTTCGACGTCATCATGGATGCGCTGCGGCGGCTGGACGGGCTGCGGTCCCCGGCAGAAGACCCTGCGGCGAACCGGCGCCGGCCCGACCGCCAGCGGCTCGACGCCTGATGCTTGTGAAAGGAGGCTGCGAATGGCTGCGATGGTAAGCCGGGAGTTCCGGCTGCAGATGGAGGGCTACGGCCTGACGACGGCGGAGATCCACTACCGCATGCCGGATCATCCGAGCCTGCTCCAGCTCTATATCTGGCAGGAATACGACCTCGCCCCGGACTTCCCCGAGCTGCGCGGCTTCCTCGACTTCTGGGCCCGAACGCTGGAGGGCGCCCTGCACTCCGTGCGCGTCGCCCACCACCGCCTCATCACGCCGTCCGAGTGGAAGGCAGTGGACGGGATCATCTCGATTCACTGAGGGCCGGCGGCCGCGGCCGCATCTGCCGGTCGGGCGTCGACCGGCTGAATCCGCGGAGATCCGGAGCCTTGCCCAGGCGGGCAGCATTTTCGCTCGATCCCTCTTGAAACCTCAAAACCATCTACCCAGATCGTTTCTGCCGGCCGCCGGAATGGGGCCGGCATCCCGGGCAAGTCCCCGGACATGACCTTGTATCCATGTTGCTCACAAGGAGGATATGGCTATGAGCACGACGTTCGATTTCTCTCCCCTTTTCCGGTCGAGCATCGGCTTCGACCGGATGCTGAACGCGCTCGAGAACGCGAGCCGCGTCACGACGATCGACAACTGGCCGCCATACGACATCGTCAAGAAAGGTGACGACGACTACCGCATCACCATGGCGGTCGCCGGTTTCACCCGGGACGATCTGACCGTCACGCAGGAGCACAACATGCTGATGGTCTCAGGCCAGAAGCCGGATGAGGCCGAGGAGGACGGACAGTATCTCCATCGCGGCATCGCCGGACGCTCCTTCCAGCGCCGCTTCGAGCTCGCCGACCATGTCAAGGTCCAGGACGCAAGCCTCGACAACGGCCTGCTGAGGATCGATCTCAAGCGCGAACTTCCCGAGGAGATGAAGCCGCGCCGCATCGCCATCGCCAACGGCGATGCGCAGCCGAAGATCGGGACGCGGCAGATCGAGGCCGACACGCTGGCTGCGTAAGCCTCCCAGGACAACGGTCTGATCGAGAGCGCCGGGCTTCCGGTCCGGCGCCGCCGGCCGAGCTGTGCCAAGTCACTGAAACGGAAAGGAGAAGTATGATGAGTGTACGTGATCTGATTCCGTGGGGGCGCCCCGGCAACCAGGCTCCCACCGTATTTCGCGACGAGGACCGAAGCCCGTTCCTGTCGCTGCATCGCGAGGTGAATCGCCTGTTCGACGACGTCTTCCGCTCCTTCGACGGTCGCCTTCCCGCGTTCGGCTCGCTGTCGTCGTTCGGCCCGTCGTGGCCGAGCGTCGAGATCGCCGAGACCGACAAGGAGATCAAGGTGACCGCCGAGATTCCCGGCCTCGAGGAGAAGGACATCGAGGTGCTGCTCAACGAGGGCGTGCTGACGCTGAAGGGCGAGAAACGTTCGGAGACGGACGACAAGGACAGGCAGTTCTCCGAGCGCTTCTACGGCCGCTTCGAGCGCCGCATACCGCTCGGCGCGGACGTCGAGGAAGACAAGGTGGATGCGCGCTTCAAGAACGGCGTGCTGAGCATCGTTCTGCCCAAGACGGCGAAGGCCCAGTCGCAAACGAGGCGAATTGCCATCAGGAGCTAACGGAGTATGGCCCGGCGGCGGCCTCGCAGGCCTCGCCGGGCCTTGTCCTCGCCGTGCGGAACGGCAGGGTCTTCGCTGTACGGCCCAAACGGCGGCGCAATCCGCAGCCGCATGCAGTCTGCATGTCCCGCGCCATCCCTTTCCCCGAAATGCAAACGGCGGGCTTCAGCCCGCCGTTGTCGTCGTGGATTTCGCCGGCCTTACCAGAGGTCGTAGCGCAGGCCGAGCCGGACCAGATGGTGCTTGGTGCCCTTCTCCATGGTGAGGCTGCTGGTGTCGAAATACTCGGCATCCGGCGTGTGCAGGAACTGGTAACCGAGGTCGACGGAGAGGTTGTCCGAGACCTTGTAGCTCGCGCCCGCCATCAGGGCGTAGGCGAAGTCGTAGCTGCGGTCGCTTCCCGAGAAGGTCAGCGGGACCGAGGCGAGGTCGGCATCGACGCGATGGCGCGTGTAGGTCAGGCCGACGCCCGCGCCGACATAGGGCGTGATGCCGACGACCGTGGCGATGTCGTAGTAGCCGCTGATCAGCCCGCTCCACGCCCCGTAGGACGCGCTGAGGCTGTCGGTGCCGTCGTCGTAGGAGAAGCGGTCGGAACCGAGATAGCTGACGGTGACGTCGGTGCGGAAATTGTCGGTGAAGTGATAGCCGAAGCCGACACCGCCCCCGAAGCGGCGATGGGTGACGCCGGGAAAGTCGTAGACCGCGTCGCCGGCATTGTAGGTGATGTCGCCGCGCAGATACCAGCCCGAGCCGATCTCCACCGGCACGAATTCCGGCGCCTCCTCGATGAAGATCGGCGGGTCGTAGTCGGCGGCGAGGGCGGGGCCGGCGGCCACGGCCGCAAGGGCGCTGGCGACGAGCACGCGGTGAATGAGGCTCATGGGTTCCATCTCCGAAGCGATGCAGCGGCGTCTCCGCCTCGATCATGGGCCCCATTGTTAACCATGATGGTTAAACCGCGGTTAAGGATAACGGAACCTTATCCCGTTGCTTTTCCTGCCCCTGCGGCCGCCGCAAAAGAAAACCGCCCGGCGGGGAGCCGGGCGGTCGATGTCTTCCAGCGCGTGGCGGCGATCACTTGTAGATCGGCACGTAGGGCTCCGGCGGCTGATAGACCACCTGCTCCTCGCCGCAGCGCTCGGGCGTGCCGCCGCCGAACTGGTAGCGCAGGCCCGCGCGCACCTCATGGGTGTTGATCTTGCCGTGGAAGCCGGGGCCTGAGCCCGGACCGCCGAGCGACGAGTCGGCATAGTGGTACATGCGGCCGCCGGAAATCTGGCTGAAGCGATAGCCGATGTCGGCATGCCAGTTGCTGGTGATGCAGTAGGACGCGCCCGCCATCAGCGCCCAGGCGAAACGCCAGCCCTTGGCGCCGCGGTGCCGATCGTCGATATCCGGGTCGATGCGGTTGCGCAGGTCGTCCCACTTCACATAGGCGCCGCCGATGCCGGCGCCGATATAGGGGGTGATGCGCTTGTAGGTGCCGAGCTCCGCATAGGCGTTGGCCAGCAACAGCAGGGCGCTGAACTTCGAGGTGTCGACGGAAACGCAGGTCGGCGCGGTGCCGCAGGTGCCGGGAATGCCGGTCGTCTGGCCCCGGAAGTCAGACTTCCACCAGTAGTCCGCGGTCAGATCGGTTCGGAAATAGGAATTGACCTGATAGCCGATACCGGCGCCGGTCGAGAACGAGCCCTTGAGCCTGCCGAAATCGAAGTCGGCGGTGCCGGGGCCGTAGGTGATGTATTCGATGCCGCGGATCTTCGACTTGTGGTAGCCGATGTCGCCGCGGATGTACCAGCCGCCGAACGTCTCGTCCTGATATTCGATCTGCGGCGGCGGGACCTCGATCACGGGGGGTTCGTAGATATCGGCTGCCATGGCCGGCAGCGCCACAGCCGTGGCCATGACTGCACCCACGGCGGCCGGAATTCTCAACTTCACCATCGGATCCACCCTTGCTGCGGCCGGGAACGACACGGGGGCCATGCCGGCGCGGGATTTAACTCGGCATGGATAATGAACGGCAAAGGTTAAGTCGGGATTAACCGTGCCGGTTAACCACGAATCGGGGGATTAACCGTGCCGGTTAACCACGAATCGGCCTTTCGGCGGGATTTCCCGCGCCGTATCGATGCGAATCCGGGGGTTGGCCTGCGCGAGCCCGCCACGGGCCGCGCCGTGGCAAAGAAGGCTGCGCGCATGCGTTCGCGAAGGGACACCCAGAGAAAAGGCCCCGCCAGAGCGGGGCCGGATTTTCCGATCGAAGGCTCCTGCCGCGCCGGGATGTCCCGGCAGAGAAAGGCCCGGCCTGTCAGGCGGCGGTTCAGGCGGCGGTTCGGGCGGCGGCGATGACGCCGACGATGCCGTCCACCACCTCCTCGACCAGCGAGCGGTCGTCGGCCTCGGCCATGACGCGGATCAG
>JALHFU010000260.1:0-3517 GCA_022838525.1 Hyphomicrobiales bacterium
TGGTGACCCCGCCCCACATGCGCGGCACCACCGAATAGGTGCCGTCCTTCTGGATGTTGGCGTGGACGCGCTCGTTGACGAAGCGCGACTGGTAGTCGTCGGCATATTCCTCCGGAAAATCGCACACGAGATAGTAGTTCAGCGCCGGCCGGCATTTGGCGCAGCCGCACGAGGTCTTCCACTCCAGCTCCTGCATCACGGCGGGAATGGTCTTCAGCCCCTTGGCGCGGATCAGGCGGCGCACGTCGTCGTGCCCGAGCGTCGTGCATGGGCACATCGGCTGCACGGCGGCGGGGTTGTAGGCGTCGCCGAGCGTCAGCTTCAGCAGCTGCTCGACAAGCCCGGTGCAGGTGCCGCACGACGCCGACGCCTTGGTGTGGGCGCGCACGTCCTCCAGCGAGGTCAGGCCCCTTGCCGTGATCGTCCCGGTGATCTTGCCCTTGCACACGCCGTTGCAGCCGCAGATTTCCGCGTCATCGGGCAAGGCTGCAACGGCCGCCATAGGGTCCAGCGGCGAACCTCCCTGATAGGCCTGGCCGAAGATCAGGGTCTCGCGCATGTCGGAGATGTCGACCTGCTTCCTCTTGAGGTCGTTGAACCATGCGCCGTCGGCCGTCTCGCCGTAAAGCACGGTGCCGACGATGCGGTTGTCCTTGAGAACCAGCCGCTTGTAGACGCCGGCCGCCGCATCGCGCAGCACGATCTCCTCCCGGTCGTCGCCGTCGGCGAAGTCGCCGAGCGAGTAGAGATCGATGCCGGTGACCTTCAGCTTGGTCGGCGTGTCGGAATGGACGAAGCACGCGCCGCCGTCGCCGGAAAGCCGGGCCGCGGCCACCCGCGCCATTTCGTAGAGCGGCGCGACCAGCCCGTAGCACTGGCCGCCCACCTGCGCGCACTCGCCGAGCGCGTAGATGTCCGGATCGGACGTGCGCATGCCCTCGTCGACGACGATGCCGCGCTCGACCGCCAGTCCCGCTTCCCGGGCCAGCCCGGCATTGGGACGGATGCCGACGGCCATCACCACCAGCGTCGCCGGAACGATGCGGCCGTCGTCGAGCTCGACACCCTCGGCCTTGTCGCCGCCCACGATGGCTTTCGTGTTGGCTTTGGTCAGCACCCTGATGCCGCGCCGCTCCAGCTCCCGTTGCAGGAGATAGCCGGCTGCCGGGTCGAGCTGGCGCTCCATCAGCGTCGGGTTGACGTGCAGCACCGTCACGTCCATCCCGCGCGACTTGAGGCCCGCGGCGGCCTCGAGCCCGAGCAGGCCGCCGCCGATCACCACCGCCCTGTCGCGCGACTGGGCGGCGAGAAGCATCGCCTCGACATCGTCGAGGTCACGATAGGTGATGACGCCGGGAAGCTCCGTGCCCGGCACCGGGATGACGAACGGGACGGAGCCGGTGGCGATCACCAGCCTGTCGTAGGGCTCGGTCACGCCCCTGTCGGACGTGACGGTCTTCGCCGCGCGGTCGATGGCGACGATGCGGTGGCCCTTGTAGAGCGTGATGCCGTTGTCGATGTACCAGCCGTCGCCGTGGATGACGATCTGCTCGTAGGTCTTCTCCCCTGACAGCACCGGCGACAGCATGATGCGGTCGTAGTTCACGCGCGGTTCGGCGTTGAATATGGTGACGGCGTAGCGGCCGGGAGCGGCCTCGAGCAGATGCTCCAGCATCCGTCCGGGCGCCATGCCGTTGCCGATGATGACGAGACGCTCCACCATCGGCCTACTCCGCCGCTTCCACGAAGCGGTGACGCTCGTAGAGAAACTTCAGCACCGCCTCGCGCGACTGGAGGTAGGTGCGGTCGGAGGCGAGCGCGATGCGGTCGCGCGGCCGCGCCAGCGGCACGTCGAGCACCTCGCCGATGGTGGCGGCGGGGCCGTTGGTCATCATCACGATGCGGTCGGACAGGAGCACGGCCTCGTCCACGTCGTGGGTGATCATGATGACGGTGTTGCCGAGGCGGGCGTGGATGTCCATCATCTGGTCTTGGAGATGCGCGCGCGTCAGCGCGTCGAGCGCGCCGAACGGCTCGTCGAGCAGCAGTATCTTCGGCTCCATCGCCAGCGCGCGGGCGATGCCGACACGCTGCTTCATGCCGCCGGAAATCTCGGCCGGGCGCTTGTCGGCGGCGTGGGCCATCTGCACGAGGTTCAGGTTCTCCATGATCCATTCGTGCCGTTCGGCCTTCGACTTCTTCCCGGCGAATACCTTGGAGACGGCCAGCTTGACGTTGTCGTAGACCGTCAGCCACGGCAGCAGCGAATGGTTCTGGAACACCACGGCCCGGTCCGGCCCCGGCTCGTCGACCTCGGTGTTCTCCAGCAGCACAGCGCCGGTCGTCACCCTGCCCAGCCCTGCCACGAGGTTGAGCAGGGTGGACTTGCCGCAGCCGGAATGGCCGATGATCGAGACGAACTCGCCCTTGTCGATGGTGAGCCTGATGTCGCGCAGCACCTCCGTCTTCTGCGCGCCGCGCGCGAAGGTCTTGCCGATGTGGTCGAGCTTCAGATAGGCGGTGGTCATGTCGGTGCTCCCTAGCTGACGGCCGCGCCGCGCGTGACGACGTGGCCCACGAAGCCCACCAGCCTGTCGAGCACGAAGCCGACGAGGCCGATATAGACCAGCGCCACGATGATGTCGGTGAGGCGCGAGGAGTTCCACGCGTCCCAGATGAAGAAGCCGATGCCGACGCCGCCGGTCAGCATCTCCGCCGCGACGATGGCGAGCCACGACAGCCCGACGCCGATGCGCAGGCCGGAGAAGATGTAGGGGGCGGCCGCCGGCACCATGATCTTGAAGAAGAACTCGACCTGGTTGAGCCGCAGCACCTGCGCGACGTTGCGGTAGTCCTGCGGGATGTTGCGCACGCCGGCCGCCGTGTTGATGATGACCGGCCAGATCGCGGTGATGAAGATCACGAAGATCGCTGACGGCCGCGAATCCATGAAGGCGGCCAGCGAGATCGGCAGCCAGGCGAGCGGCGGCACGGTGCGCAGGATCTGGAACACCGGGTCGAGGCCGCGCATCATCCAGACCGACTGGCCGACGAGCGCGCCGAGCAGCACCCCCGCCACCGCCGCCAGCCCGAAGCCGTAGGCGACGCGCTCCAGCGAGACCAGCACCCGCCAGCCGAGGCCGATGTCCTGCGAGCCGTAGACGAAGAACGGATCGACGATCAGGTCGCTGCTCTGGGCCCAGACCTCGCTGGGCGGCGGCAGCGACGAACCCGGCGCGGAGAAGATCGCCTGCCAGACGGCGAGGATCAGCAGCACCACGATCAGCGGCGGCACGACGGTCTGGGCGATCCTCGTCGCAAGCGCCGTGACATCGAAACCCTTGCGGACGGCCGGAGAAAGCGAAACGACGTTCGCCACGCTCTCCGCTCTCGGCATGACCGGGATGCGGGCGACCTTGCCGCCCTCGACAGCGGGTAGTGTCATGAGACTTCCCTTCTTATCGGTTGCCATGCGGTTCAGGAGACGGCCTTGATCTCGAGGCTGTCGAGATAGGCC
>JALHFU010000048.1:0-17840 GCA_022838525.1 Hyphomicrobiales bacterium
GTCGGCGGCCACCGAATCGTACTCGGCCTGGCAGACGTCGCGGATGATCGCCTGCAGGTCGGCCGGCAGCGCCTGGTACTTGGCCTTGTCGACCACCAGCTCGGTCGCCAGACCCGGCTCGATGAAGCTCGGGAAGTAGTAGTTCTTGGCGATCTGGTAGAAGCCGAGCGCGAGGTCGTTATAGGGGCCCACGAACTCGGCCGCGTCGAGCGTGCCCGACTGCAGCGCCTGGAAGATCTCGCCCGCGGCCAGGTTCGTCACCGAGGCGCCGAGCTTCTGCCACACCTGGCCGCCGAGGCCCGGCGTGCGGAAGCGCAGGCCCTGCACGGAGGACAGGCCCGTCAGCTCGTTGCGGAACCAGCCGCCGGCCTGCGTGCCGGTGTCGCCGGACAGGAAGCCCTGCACGCCGAACTGGTCGTAGATCTCGTCCCAGATCTCCTGGCCGCCGAGATAGCGCACCCAGCCGCTCAGCTCGCGCGAGGTCATGCCGTAGGGAACGCCGGTGAAGAAGGACAGGCCCGCGCTCTTGTTCTGCCAGTAGTAGGCGGCGCCGTGGCTCATCTCGGCATTGCCGTCGATGACCGCGTCGAGCGACTGCAGCGGCGGCACCAGCTCGCCGGCCGAATAGACGTGAATGGTGAGGCGGCCGCCGGACGCGGCGGTGATGCGGTCGGCCAGACGCTGCGCGCCCACGCCGAGGCCGGGGAAGTTCTTCGGCCAGGTCGTGACCATGCGCCAGGTCTGGTTGCCCTGGGCGATGGCGGGGGCGGCGAGCGACGAAGCGGCTACCGCGCCGGCGCCGGCAAGGCCGGCTTTCTTGATGAATGAACGACGATCCATGATCTCCTCCAGACTGTAGACGCCTCTCGGCGGATGAAGAACGCCAGGCGCTCCATGTGCATCAATACACACGTTTTTCTTCGCGTCCAACTGCCTGCGGCGGCAAAAAGGAGGCCCCGGAACTGCCGCATACTTGACCGCTCGGATGGCCGCCCGCGGTTGAACTGCCCGGCGCATGTCTCTAGAACGCGCCCCACATACGCGCCACAAGCATCGCAGTCGCGATCCCCGACGGAAGGTTGCCCGTGTCGATCGAATTCAAGGACAATGCCGAGACGCTGCGCGTCACGCTGGAGCGCACCGCGGACGCCATCGGCGGCAAGGCGGTGACGCTGCGCGACATCGTGGCGCTGATCGGCGAGCAGGGCCTGCTCCTGATCTGCGCCGTGCTGACGATCCCGTTCCTGCTGCCGGTGTCGATCCCCGGCGTCAGCACGGTGTTCGGCCTCGCCATCATCCTGATCTCGATCGGCATCACGGCCAACCGCGCGCCGTGGCTGCCGCGCCAGATCATGGACCGGCCGATCGACGCCGAGAAGCTGGTGCCGACGCTGCGCAAGGGCGCAGGCCTCGTCGAGCGCATCGAGACCGTCATCCGCCCGCGCCTGACCGGGCTGACCGGCAGCGCCGCCGTCAACCGCTTCAACGGGCTGATGCTCATTCTGGGCGGCGTGCTGCTGATGTTCCCGCTCGGCCTCGTGCCGTTCTCGAACACGCTGCCGGCCTTCGCCATCCTGTTCCTGTGCATCGGCATGTCGCAGCGCGACGGCTGGCTCGTGATCGCCGGCTACGCGACGACCGTCGCGACCATCGTCTACTTCTCCCTCCTCGCCTATCTCGCCGTGATGGCGGGGCGCGGCATCGCCTCCATGCTCGGCGGCAGCTAAGGAGCCGCCGATTGGAAAGGCGGCGCAATCCCGCTAGATTGGTTCTTATAGGCCCCGTCCGCGGACGGGACCGGAAGCAGCAGGACGCAAGCTTGTCATGACCCAGCCCATCGTCGCCGTTTCGACCGACGTGCGCCAGTTCGAGAACTACACCTGGCACGCCGCGCCGCGGCAGTATCTGGAGGCCGCCATCTCCGTCGCCGGCGTGCTGCCGGTGCTGGTGCCGTCCTTCGGCGAGCGGCTCGACCTCGAATCGCTGATCGCGCGCATCGACGGCGTCATGCTGACGGGCTCGAAATCGAACGTCGATCCCACGCTCTACGGCGGCGAGGCGACGGAGGAGAACGGCCCCTACGACCGCGACCGCGACGCCACCACCGTGCCGCTGATCCGGCTCGCCATCGAGCGCGGCGTGCCGCTGCTGGCGATCTGCCGCGGCCTGCAGGAGTTGAACGTGGCGCTCGGCGGCACGCTCGATTCCGAGATCCAGGAGATGGACGGCCGCATCGACCATCGCGCCCCGGTCAGCGACGACCAGGACCTGCGCTTCGCCATCCGCCAGAAGGTCGAGATCAGGCCCGGCACCTGCCTCGCCGGCGTGTTCGGCCCGGGCGAGATCATGGTCAACTCGGTCCACCGGCAGGCGGTCGGCCGCCTCGGCAGGCGGCTTCAGGTCGAGGCCGTGGCCGAGGACGGCACGGTCGAGGCCGTGTCGGTGGCGGGCGCCCCGGCCTTCGCCGTCGGCGTGCAGTGGCATCCCGAATACTGGGCGCAGTCGGACGACGTCTCGGCCCGCATCTTCCGTGCCTTCGGCGAGGCCGCGCGCGCCCGCGCAGCCGCCCGCGCCGGCCGCCTCGCGGCCGAATGAGCCGTTGCGGCCTCAGTCGTCGGTGAAGAGGGTCATGACCGGCAGCGGCGGAGAATAGGATTCGAAAGCCGCGCCGTCGGCCGCCGCGAATTCGGCCACGATGCGGCCGTCCGCGCCGGAAAAGGCGACGGTGCCGTCGTGCCGGTCGAGCCAGTAGCGCGCCTCGGCCAGTCCGGGATTGTCGGCGACGCAGCCCGGCGCAAGGCGCAGCGGCCGTGGGCCGCCCTCCGGCGCGTGCCCGGCGGCGAGCGAGCAGCCGGTGCTGTCCGCCGAGCTATCCCCCGAGTTGTCCCCCGCGCTGTCCCATGTCGAGACCAGCCGGAAGCTGTCCCGCGGCGCCGTCGCGGGCGCGACCGAGGACGTCGTGGTCGTGTCGAGCCCGGGCTGCGGCTGGAAGGCCCCGGCCGCGAAGATCAGGGCGGCCAGCAGGCCGGCTGCGCCGCCATGCGCGATGTTCATCGACGGTCCCTCGCCCGCATGCCTGTGTTGCCAGGACAATGCGCCGGCTTGGTTAACGTATGGCTAAAGGCGCGCCGGCGGCGGGCCTCGCTCAGTTCGCGGAAGGCCCGACGCCGCGTGTCTCGGCCACCGGCGTCAGCGCGCCCTTGCCGGCAAACCAGCTTTCGAGATTGTCGGCGACGAGGTCGGCCATCGCCTGCCGCGTGTGCCGCGAAGCGGAGCCGACATGCGGCAGGAGGCTGGCGTTCTCCGCCCGCAGCAGGGCGTCCGGGACGTTCGGCTCGTCGGCGAACACGTCGAGCCCCGCGGCGAGGATCGTGCCGTCGGCAAGCGCCGCCGCCAGCGCCTCCTCGTCCACGGTCGAGCCGCGGCCGATATTGACGAAGACGCCGTCCGGCCCCAGCGCCGTAAGCACGGCGGCGTTCACCGCCTTCTCTGTCGCCGCGCCGCCCGGCGCCACCGAGATCAACGTGTCGATGTTGCGGGCAAGGTCGATGAGCGTCGGATAATAGGCGTAGTCCACGCCCTCGACCGGGCGGCGGTTGTGGTAGGCGACGGGCAGGCCGAACGCCTCCAGCCGCCGCGCAATGGCGAGCCCGATGCGGCCCATGCCGAAGATGCCGGCCACGCGGCCCCTGAGCGTGCCCCTCGTGAACGGGTAGTTGCCGACGCTCTTCCACTTGCCAGCCCGCAGCCAGGCTTCCGCCTTCGGCAGCTCGCGCACCGTGTTCAGGAGCAGGCCCAGCGCGGTGTCGGCGACCTCCTCGGTCAGCACGTCCGGCGTGTTGGTGACCATCACGCCCTTTTGCGCGGCGTGGACGGCATCGACGGCATCGTAGCCGACGCCGAAATTGGCGATGATCTCGAGATTGGGCAGCGCGTCGATGAAGGCGGCGTCGATCCGCGTCATCGCCGCCACGCCCCGGATGCGCCCACGCTCGGCCTGCGACAGGAGCGAGGCGTCGGCGCGCTCGATCCTCAGGAGGTCGAAGGCCCGCTCGACACGCGACCCGACATGCTCGTGCAGGCGGCCGGGAATGAGGATCGTGACGTCTCTGGTGGTGGGCACGACGCGCGCCTCCTTCTGATCATGCGGGGGTCGGGGACGGGGCCGGCAGGGTAGGCAGCGGGAAGCCAGCCCGCAAGCCGGAACGCTCAGCCGTCCTTCGGCTTGCCGGTGGACTGGCGCACGTGCAGCTCCGGGCGGATCAGCTCCTGCCCGCCATGCACCTCGACGCCGTTGAGGCGGTCGAGCAGCGTGCGGGCGGCGCGGCGGCCGACCTCGCGCTGGCCGTTCCACACCGTGGTCAGGGCCGGCGTCGCGATGGCCGCCTCCTCGAGATCGTCGTAGCCGATCACCGAGACGTCGACGCCGGGCGTCAGGCCGGCGCGGGCGATGCCGTTCATCAGCCCGATGGCAACGAGGTCGTTGAAGCACACGGCCGCCGTCGGCTTGTCCTTGTGCGCGAGAAAGGCCTGCGCCGCCTCGAAGCCCGCCTGTTTGGTGCGCGGGCCGGGAATGCGCCAGTTCGGCTGCGGGTCGAGCCCCGCCTCGCGCATCGCCGCGACGTAGCCCTGGTAGCGGTCGCGCCCGGTCGAGGTCTGGTCCGTGCCGCCGATCATGGCGATGCGGCGGTGGCCGAGCGAGATCAGGTGGTTGGTGGCGAGCCCGGTGCCGTAGGCGTCGTCGCCGCGGAAAACCGGCACGTCCGCGCCCTCGACCGAACGCGCGATCAGCACGACGGGCAGGCCGTTGTCCTCGGCGAGGCGGATGTCCTCGGCTGGGGTGCCGATGGCCGGCGACATGATGACGCCGTCGGCGCCGAGCTGCAGCAGCGTGTCGATGAAGGTGCGCTGCTTCTCGAGCTTGTCGTAGTGGTTGGACAAGAGGAACGTCTGCCGGCTGCGGTCGAGCTCGGTCTCGATCGAGCGCAGGATCTCGGCGAAGAACGGGTTCATGATGTCGTGCACCACGACGCCGAGGATGCCGGAGCGCGAGGTGCGCAGCGAGGCGGCGCGGCGGTTGTAGATGTAGCCGATCTCGCGCGCATAGGCCTTGATGCGCTCGCGCGTCGCGTCCGCCACCAGCGGGCTGTCGCGCAGCGCCAGCGACACGGTCGCCGTGGAGACGCCGAGCGCGTCGGCAATCGTCGAAAGCTTGATCTTCTGAGCCAGAACCCGAACTCCCCCGGTCGGCGCTTTGCCCTTAAACAGTTTAAAAAGGCGTTATGCCATCGCGGCGGGGCATTTCAAAGCTTTTTTGCCAGTTCGCGCTCGTCGGCGCCGAGCGCGGCGCGGCTGGCCAGCCGCAGCCGGTGTTCGCGATGGATGATGTAGAGGCCGCTCGCCACGATGATCGAGGCGCCGACCAGCGTCCACATGTCGGGCAGGTCGTTGAAGACGAGCCAGCCGAGCGCCACCATCCAGACGATCTGCGTGTAGGGATAGGGCGCGAGCGCCGCCGTCGTCGCCACCTTGTACGCCTTGATCAGCAGCCAGTGCCCGACACCGCCGCAAACGCCCATCACGATCAGCAGGCCCCATTGCAGCGCGCCCTGCGGCATCGAACCGTAGAGCGGGACGGTCGGCAGCAGGAACACGACCGGCGTCAGCGCGGAATAGAAGATCAGGCTTTCCGCGCTCTCGGTCGCCGCCATCTTGCGGGTCATGATGACGTAGAGCGAGTGGCAGGCCACGAAGGACAGCGAGAACACGTGGCCGATGCCGAAGGCACCGAAGCCCGGGCGCGTGACGACGAGGACGCCGACAAACCCGACGATGATGGCGAGCCAGCGCCGCCACCCGGCCCATTCGCCGAGAAGCGGCCCGGCGAGCGCCACGACGACCATCGGCGAGAAGAAGGCGATGGAGATGGTCTCGGCGAGCTGCAGGGTCTGCAGCGCGAGGAAGTTGAACACCGTCGAGCCGAACAGGAAGACGCCGCGCAGCACCTGCGCCGGCAGGTTCGCGGTGCGGAACATGGTGCGGCTCGACCACACCCGGAACAGCACCAGCACCAGGACGAGATGGACGGCGAATCGCGCCCAGGTGACGAACGGCGCCTCCATCCCCTGCAGCACGAGATATTTCGCGCTGGCGTCGAGGAAGGAGAACAGGAAGCAGGCCCCGATGACCAGGAAGATGGCGGAGACCGGGGCCGCAGCCTCGGGGGTACTGGCTTTCGGAGTCAAGTCTGGCAACCGCTGCTGGCGTCGAAGCCACTACATCGGCCAGCACCGCCCGTGACGCAAGAGGAAACTGTCCCGCCCTTACGCCGCCTCGTCGTCGACCTCGACCGCCGAAACCGCATCGTCGTCATCGTCGTCCACATCCGCGCCGCCGGTCAGGTTGGCCTCGATTCGCGTCAGCAGCGCCAGAAGCGTGGCGCGCTCCTTCTTGTCCAAGCCCTTGAAGGCGAGCCTGTCGGTCTTGCGCACCGCCTTCTCGATGGCGCGGATGGCGTCGCGGCCGCGCTCGGTCAGGGAGACGTTGGCCTGCCTCGCATCGATGGCGCTGCCACGCTTCTCGAGATAGCCCTGCGCCTGGAGCCGGCCGATCGTCTTGGTCACGGTCGGCGGCCGCACGCCGAGCCGGGCGGCGAGCTGGCCCGGGGTCTGGCCGTCCTCCTCGTCGAGCAGCAGCATGATCTGGTCCTGCCCGGCATAGAGGCCATGCGCCAGCAGCCGCGCCGCGAGCGCCGTGCGCGACAGCCGCGCCGCCGCCTGAAGACTGGTCATGACGGCTTTTCTCTTCACCTTCGCCATTGGTCGCGATCTCCGATCCGCATTGCCTTGCCGCCGACAGGCGCGCTAGCCTTGCCGGGCGCGACGAAGCCATGACACGGCTACATAACGGTAACATGACAGCCAGCGAAACATCCCATTCCTCCGCCGCTCCCGGGGCCGATCCCACGGCGCGGTCGATCGCCGTCCTGCCGCTCGGCGCCACCGAGCAGCACGGGCCGCACCTGCCGTTCGAGACCGACGCGATCATCGCGGCGGGCGTCGCCGCGCGGGCGAAATCCCTCCTTCCGCCCGGCCTCGAGGTCGCGTTCCTGCCGGTGGAGCCGGTCGGCTATTCCATCGAGCACATGGACGTTCCCGGCACGCGCACGCTTGCTTACGACGAGGCCGTCGCCCGCTGGATCGGCATCGGCGAGGACTGCTTCCGGCGCGGCTTCCGCCGCTTCGTCATGCTCAACGCCCATGGCGGCAACGCGCCGCTGATGACGGTGGTGGCGACCGAGCTGCGCGTGCGGCGTCCGATGCTGGCTGTCGCCACGAGCTGGACGCGCTTCGGCTATCCCGCAGAGATCGTCGGCCCGCGCGAGAAGGCGCTCGGCATCCATGGCGGCCTGATCGAGACCAGCGTGATGCTGGCGCTGCGCCCCGACCTCGTGGACATGGCGAAGGCGCGCGACTTCCCTTCCGCGCAGGAAGGCTTCGAGCGCGCGTTCCGCCACCTGCGCGCCTACGGCCCGCACGCCTTCGGCTGGAAGATGCGCGACCTCTCCGTGGACGGCGTCACGGGCAACGCCGCGGGCGCGACGGCGCAGGCCGGCGAAGCCATCCTCGACCACGCCGCGCGCGGCGTGGTCGAGCTGCTCGACGACGTGGCCCGCTTCGACATTTCCACATTGTCGTGATGCGCGGCGCGGCACGTGCATTCCATGACGGTACGTCCTATATGAAGCCGACGATCACCCAGGCACCCCGCAGGAAACGACCATGACGCAGGCGCAAATCCCCGTCACCGTGCTGACCGGCTATCTCGGCTCCGGCAAGACCACACTGCTCAACCGCATCCTCAGCGAGGACCACGGCAAGCGTTACGCCGTCATCGTCAACGAGTTCGGCGAGATCGGCATCGACAACGACCTGATCGTGGAATCCGACGAGGAGATCTACGAGATGAACAATGGCTGCGTCTGCTGCACGGTGCGCGGCGACCTGATCCGCACGGTCGAGGGCCTGATGCGCCGGCCCGGCCGCTTCGACGCCATCCTCGTCGAGACCACCGGCCTCGCCGACCCCGCCCCTGTGGCGCAGACCTTCTTCATGGACGACGAGGTGCGGGCGAAGACGCGGCTCGACGCGGTCGTGGCGCTGGTCGACGCCAAGCACCTGCCGCTCAGGCTCAAGGATTCGCGCGAGGCCGAGGACCAGATCGCCTTCGCCGACGTCGTGGTGCTCAACAAGACCGACCTCGTCAGCGAGGACGAGCTACGCGACGTCGAGGCCGCGGTGCGCGCCATCAACCCGGCCGCGAAGGTGCACAGGACCCAGCGCTCGGGCGTGCCGCTGTCGGAAGTGCTCGACCGCGGCGCCTTCGACCTGAAGCGCGCGCTCGACAACGACCCGCATTTCCTCGACGCCCACGATCATGACCATGACCACGATCACGAGTGCGGCCCGGACTGCGACCACGACCATCATCACCATCATCACGATCATGTCTCGCCGATCCACGACCTTTCGGTGAAGTCGATCTCGCTGCGCGGCGGCGAGATGGACCCGAAGAAGTTCTTCCCGTGGCTGGAGAAGACGACCCAGATCGACGGCCCCAACATCCTGCGCCTCAAGGGCATCGTCGCCTTCGCCGGCGACGACGAGCGCTATGTGGTGCAGGGCGTGCACATGATCGTCGAGGGCGACCACCAGCGGCCGTGGAAGGACGGCGAGAAGCACGAGACGCGTCTCGTCTTCATCGGCCGCGAGCTCGACGCCGAACGCCTGAAGCGCAGCTTCGAAGCCTGCCAGGCGGCCTGATGCCCACAGTCGCCCCGCTCGATCTCGACGGCCACTGCATCGCCGCCTGCTGGCTCTCCGACATCCCGCACTTCGCGCTCGCCGACGGCACGGTCCACCGGCTCGACAACGGCCACAAGACCGCTGCCGTGCATGACGGCCTGCTCTGCGCAGTGCCCACGCTCGACGGTAAGGCATTGCTTACGGGCGGCGAGGACGGCCGCGTTTGCACCGTCGCACCGGACGGCACGGCGACGGAGCTCGGGAACATCGGCCGCAAATGGGTGACGGCGGTTGCCGCCGGCCCGCGCAACGCGGTCGCCTTCGCCAGCGGCCGCGTCGCCCATGTCATCCTGCCGGACGGCGCGCGCAAGGAGATCGCCCATCCGCGCAGCGTCGAGGGGCTGGCCTTCGCGCCCAAGGGGCTGCGGCTCGCGGTCGCCCGCTACAACGGCGCGACGCTGCATTTCCCCGCCGCGGAGGGAAAGCCGGCGGAGCTCGAATGGGCCGGCGCGCATACCGGCGTCACCTTCTCGCCCGACGGCAACTTCCTCGTCACCACCATGCAGGAGAACGCCCTGCACGGCTGGAAGCTGACCGACGGCAAGCACATGCGCATGGCAGGCTACCCGGCCAAGGTGAAGTCGCTGTCGTGGAGCGCGAAGGGGCGGTGGCTGGCGAGCTCCGGCGCGCCGGCCGCCATCGTCTGGCCGTTCCAGTCGAAGGACGGACCGATCGGCAAGGCCCCGGCCGAGCTCGGCACGCGCGGCGACGCCATGGTCACCTGCGTCGCCTTCCACACCACCGACGAGATCCTCGCCATCGGCTATGCCGACGGCATGGTGCTCGCCGCCCGCGTCGCCGACGCCAGGGAAGTGCTCTTGCGCCGCCCCGGCAAGGGCGCGGTCACGGCGATGAGCTGGGACGGCGAGGGCCGCCGCATCGCCTTCGGCACCGAGGCCGGCGACTGCGGCGTCATCGACGTCGCGGGCTGACCTCTACTCCGCGAAGCAGGCGACGGCGCCGGAGAATTCGGCCGTCGCCGCCTCCCCGCCCGTCGCATGGGTCATGTCGTAGACCGTCACCCTGTAATCGCCGCGATAGCCGCCCTCTCTTTCGTCGAAGGCCGTGTCGAGCGCCGCCTCGACATAGCCGTGCGGGGCATCGCCCTCCCGCTCGCGATAGAGCCTGAGCTTCAGTGCCTCGCCGTCGAACCAGTATTGCGCGACATGCTCGCGGCCGAATGCGGCGATCCGCAGATCGTCCTCGATCTCCTCCGCGCGCAGCTCGACCTTGCCCGAGAAGCTGAACAGCGCGCTTCCCATGCCGCGCGTCACGCCGCCCTCGATCGACAGCGCCGCGGCCTCGTCGTCGGCCGCGCAGGAAATTGCGCCGGACGCGAAGGCGCCTTCCACGGACACCGCACACAGCAGCAGACAGACCGCAACACGCATCGCACGTCTCCTCTCCCAAAATCGCCGGCAAACGGCATCAACCTTGTTTGTGCAGCCCGGTTGCGGCGCCTTCACGGCGGCGCTAGAGCAGTTCAGGAAAAGTGCGAAGCGGTTTTCCGCCCGGAATTGCGGGAAAACAAGGGGATAGAGCGTTTCCCGTCTCCATGGAACGGTGAAGCGGCCAGGCGAAATCCTGCACGAGCGGAGATGAGGGGCGTGGACGGGCGGAACGAGCGGGACGGAACGGCGATCGGCGGCGTGCCGCCCGGACGCATCACGGCGTTCCGCGCGCGCGAGGCCGAAACCTATCTGCGCGCGCGGCCGCGTTCGCACCAGAAGATGGCCGGCGGCGCGGAAGGCTTTGTCGGCGGCGTGCCGATGCACTGGATGCGCGACTGGCCGATGCCGTTTCCCTTCGTGGTCGAAAAGGCGAAGGGCGCGACCATCACCGATATCGACGGCAACGAACTCGCCGATTTCTGCCTCGGCGACACCGGCTCGATGTTCGGCCACTCGCCCGCGCCGGTGGCGAAGGCGATCCGCCGCCAGGCCCGTCACGGCCTCACCTATATGCTGCCGAGCGAGGATGCACTGGAGGTCGGACGGCTGCTGAAGGAACGCTTCGGCCTGCCGCTGTGGCAGATCGCCACCACCGCCACCGACGCCAACCGCTTCGCGCTGCGCGTCGCCCGCGCCGTCACCGGCCGCGACACGATCCTCGTCTTCAACGGCTGCTACCACGGCGCGGTGGACGAGACCATGGTACGGCTGAAGGACGGCGAACCCGTCAACCGCCCCGGTCTCGCCGGCGAGTTCCGCGATCTCACCCGACGCACCCGCATCGTCGAGTTCAACGACGTCCCGGCGCTCGAGGCCGCGCTCGCCCATGACGATGTCGCCTGCGTCATCACCGAGCCGGTGCTGACCAATTCCTGCATGGTGCTGCCCGAGCCCGGCTTCCATGCAGCTTTGCGCGCGGCCACCCGCCGCCACGGCACGCTGCTGCTGATCGACGAGACCCACACCGTCTCGACCGGCCTCGGCGGCTACAGCCGCGTCCACGGGCTCGAGCCCGACCTGTTCGTGCTCGGCAAGCCCGTCGCCGGCGGCGTGCCCGCGAGCGTATGGGGCATGAGCGCCGAGGTGGCCGGGCGCTGGGCCGCCTATCAGGCGGCGAAGGAGCCGGGCTATTCCGGCATGGGCACCACGCTTTCGGCCAACCCGCTCCAGTTCGCGGCCATGCGCGCGACGCTGGAGGAGGTTATGACCGCGGACGCTTATCGCCACATGGAAAGGCTCGCCGCGCGGCTCGAAAGAGGACTTTCGGCCGCCATCGGCCGGCACGGCCTGCCCTGGCACGTCGCCCGCGTCGGCGCGCGCGTCGAGTTCATCTGCGCGCCCGGCCCGCTGAAGAACGGCAGCGAGGCGGAGGTCGCCCATGCGCCGGAACTGGAAGCCGCCATCCATGTCGGCCTCGTCAATCGCGGCTGCCTGATCGCGCCGTTCCACAACATGATGCTGGTGTCGCCGGCGACGAGGAAAGGCCGGATCGACCGGCTGGTCGCCGCCTTCGACGCCATCGCAGGAGAGCTTTCCCGATGACGGTTTCCCCCTCCGGCTCGAGCGTCGAGGAGGCGCGCGAATTCCTCTACACCCATGCCGGGATCGAGGCGTTCGACATCGTGCTGATCGACGCCAACGGCATCGGCCGCGGCAAGATCGTCCGCCGCCACGAGCTGCTCGGCCTCTACGAGAACGGCCGCCACCTGCCGATCTCGATCCTCGGCCTCGACATCACCGGCGAGGACGTGCACGAGACCGGGCTGATCTGGGACACCGGCGACGGCGACCTGCGCGCCTGGCCCATCCCCGGCACGCTCAAGCCGCTCCACGGCACCAACCCGCCGCGCGGCCAGGTGCTGATGTCGATGTACGGCCTCGACGGGCAGCCGATGGGCAGCGACCCGCGCCATGCGCTGAAGCGGCAGGCCGACGCCTTCGCCGCGCGCGGGCTCTGTCCGGCCGGCGCCTTCGAGCTGGAGTTCTTCCTGCTCGCCAATGAGCGCGACGGCGAGGGCCGCGTGCAGCCGGCGCGCGCCGTGCTCGACGGCCGGGCGAGCGGCAAGACCGAGGTCTATTCGGTCGATCACCTCCACGGCATGGAGCCGCTGTTCTCCGACATCTACAAGGCCGCGGAAGCGCAGGGGATTCCGGCCGAGACCGTGATCTCCGAATACGCGCCCGGCCAGTACGAGCTGACGCTCGACTACCGCTCCGACGTGATGCGCGCGGCCGACGACCTGATCATGCTCAAGCGGCTGGTGCGCATGCAGGCGCGCCGCCACAGCGTCACCGCCTGCTTCATGGCCAAGCCCATCGAGCGCTATGCCGGCTCGGGCATGCACTTCCACGTCTCGCTGCAGGGCGGCGACGGCGGCAACGTCTTCGCCGAGGCGCGCGACGGCGAGTGGAAGCCCGAGCTCCTGCATGCGCTCGGCGGGCTCGCCGCGACCATGGGACAGTCGATGCTGGTCTTCGCCCCGCACGCCAATTCCTGGCGGCGCTTCGTCTCGCAGTCCTATGCGCCGGTCGCGCCGACATGGGGCGTCAACAACCGCTCGGTGGCGCTGCGCGTGCCGGCCGGGCCGAAGGCCGCGCGCCGCATCGAGCACCGTCCCTCCGGCGTCGACGCCAACCCCTATCTGGTCGCCGCGACCGTGCTCGCCGGCATCGCGAAAGGGCTGGACGAAAAGCTCGACCCCGGCCCGGAGACCACCGGCAACGGCTATGAAGCAGATGCCGGCGACGCCTCCGCCATGCCGGGCGACTGGCTCTCGGCGATCAGGGCGGCCGAAGGCTCGGCCTTCCTCAGGAATGCGCTCGGCGAGGAGATGCACCGCACCTTCACCGCCATCAAGCGCGCCGAATATCTGCGCGTCGCCCGCACGGTGAGCGAGCTCGACTACCACCTCTATCTGCACGAGGTCTGAGCGGGTCAGCCGGGGAGCGCGCTCTTGGCCGGCCGGCCCGCGACATAGGTCTCGGCCACGGCGCGGTCGTCGCCCAGCGTCTGGAGGAGGAACAGCTCCTCCGCCAGCGTCGCGACCGTCTCCATGCGCAGCCGCATCGCCGGCGTCGCCCGCGCGTCGAGCACCACGAGGTCGGCGTCGCTGCCGGCATCGAGCGTGCCGACGCGGTCGGCGAGCGACAGCGCCTCGGCATTGCCGCGCGTGATCTGCCAGAAGGCGGCGAGCGGGTTCATCTTCTCGCCCTGGAGCGCGACGACCTTGTAGCCCTCGTCCATGGTGCGCAGCATCGAATAGCTGGTGCCGCCGCCGACATCGGTCGCCGCCGCGATCCTCAGAGGCTTCCTGCGCTTCGAATAGCCCTGCCAGTCGAACAGGCCCGAGCCGAGGAAGAGGTTCGAGGTCGGGCAGAACACCGCCACCGCGCCGGCATCGTGGATCGCATCCGCCTCGCGCCCGGAAAGATGGATGCAGTGGCCGAGCAGCGTCCTGTCGCCCAGAAGTCCGTAGCGGGCGTAGACGTCGGTATAGTCCCGCGCCTCGGGATAAAGCGCGTTCGTCAGCGCGATCTCGGCGTGGTTTTCCGAAAGATGCGTCTGGATGTGGAGGTCGGGGAACTCGCGCGCCAGCGCGCCGGCCATCTCCAGTTGCGCGGGCGAGGAGGTGATGGCGAAGCGCGGCGTGATCGCATAGTGCAGCCGGCCCCTGCCGTGCCATTCGGCGATCAGCGCCTTGGTGTCGTCATAGCCCGATTGCGGCGTGTCGGTGAGCCCGTCGGGCGCGTTGCGGTCCATCATCACCTTGCCGGCGATGACCCGCATGTCGCGCGACAGCGCCTCGGCGAAGAAGGCGTCGACGCTCTCGCGGTGCACCGAGCAGAAGGCGGCGACCGTCGTGGTGCCGTGGCGGATCACCTCGTCGAGGAACAGCCGCGCGATGCGCCGCCCGTGCTGCGTGTCGCGGAACTTCGTCTCCTCCGGGAAGGTGTACGTGTTCAGCCAGTCGAGCAGCTCCGCGCCGTAGCTCGCGATCACCTGCATCTGCGGCATGTGGACATGCGCGTCGATGAAGCCCGGCAGGATGAGATGCGGCCGGTGATCGACCACCCTCGCCCCCGGCGCGGCCGCGGCCATCGCGGCGAAATCGCCCGTCGCCGCGATCCTGCCGTCGCGGATCAGGACGCCGCCGTCCTCCTCGAAAGCATAGGCCGCGCGGTCGTCGACGCTTTCCGGCTTCGTGCGGAACGACAGCACCCGCCCGCGCAGGAGGAGCGCGTTCACCGCCGCGCCTCCTCGAACCATGTCACGATCAGCGCGCGTTCCTCCTTGGTCATGGCCGAGACATTGCCGGGCGGCATGGCGTGGCTGCGGCCGGCCTGAAGGTAGATCTCGCGCGCCCGCTCGGCGATCTGCGCCTCGGTCTCCAGCGCCACGTCCTTGGGCGTGAAGCGCACGCCCTCCCATGCCGGCTCGGCCGCGTGGCACATGGCGCAGCGGCCCGTCACCGTGTCGCGCACGGCCGGGAAATGCGCCGACGCCATCAGCGCCTGCGCCCCCGCCGACACCTTCTCCTCGCCGGTCAGCACCTTCGGCGCGGTGGAGAGCCACATGATGACGATGAACAGCACCGCGGCCGCGCCCCATGTCCAGTGCGGATTGCCCTTCCGCGCGTGCACCGTGTTGAAATAGTGCCGGATCAGCACGCCGATCAGGAAGATCAGCGCCGCGATCACCCAGTTGAATTCGGTCGCGAACGCCAGCGGGTAGTGGTTCGACAGCATCAGGAACACGACCGGCAGCGTCAGGTAGTTGTTGTGCAGCGAGCGCGTCTTGGCGATGCGGCCGTATTTCGGGTCGGGCTTGCGGCCGGCGATCAGATCGGCGACCACGATCTTCTGGTTGGGGATGATGACGAGGAAGACGTTGGCCGACATGATCGTCGCGGTGAAGGCGCCGAGATGCAGGAAGGCCGCGCGGCCGCTGAAGAGCTGGGTGTAGCCCCACGCGACGGCGACGAGGATCGGGAACAGCACCAGCATCAGCACCGTGTCGTCGCGGGCGAGCGGCGACCGGCACAGAAGGTCGTAGATCAGCCAGCCGATGGCGAGCGAGGCGACGGAAATGGCGATCACCGCCGGCGCCGACACGTCGAGCACGTTGCGGTCGATCAGGTAGAGGTCGGCCCCGGCATAGTAGACGATGGCCAGCAGCGCGAAGCCGGACATCCAGGTGGCGTAGGATTCCCACTTGAACCATGTCAGGTGCTCCGGCATGCGCGCCGGCGCGACCAGATATTTCTGGATGTGGTAGAAGCCGCCGCCGTGCACCTGCCATTCCTCGCCATGGGCGCCTTCGGGCATGCCCTCGCGCTTCACCAGCCCGAGATCGAGCGCGATGAAGTAGAAGGACGAGCCGATCCACGCGATGGCGGTGATGACGTGCAGCCAGCGCACGCCGAAGGACAGCCACTCCCAGAAGATCGCGAAATCGTGCATGCCGTACCCCTGCGCTGCGCCTCTTGCGCTCCGTCTGGCGACTTTAGGGAGTTCGCTTCAAAGCGGAAGGGTGGAGATGCACGATGACTTTCAAAAAATTCTGGAAAATAATGCCGCCGTCGCAGCCTTCTCCCGCCCCGTTTCCGGGCAAGCTCCGAAGAACCCGCCATGGCCTATCTCGACAACATCGCCGTCTTCGTCCGGGTCGTGGAGCTGGGCAACCTGTCGGCCGCGGGCCGCGACATGCGCATCTCGCCGGCCGTCGCGTCGAACCGTATCAAGGAGCTGGAGAAGCATCTGGGCGTCAGGCTCTTCAACCGCACCACGCGGCAGCTGACGCCGACCGAGCACGGCCGCGTCTTCTATCAGGGCGCGCGGCAGGTGCTCGACGCGGTCGCCGAGGCCGAGGCCGCCGTCAGCGCGCTTTCCGGCCAGCCGCGCGGCACCATCCGCGTCACCGCGCCGCTCGGGCTCGGCCGCCGGCTGATCGCCTCCGGCATTCCCGAGTTCCACGACCGCTATCCCGACATCGAGGTCCGGCTGCGCCTCTCCGACCACAATGTCGACCTGATGAAGGAGGGCATCGACGTCGCCTTCAGGCTGGGGCTGCTGGAGGATTCGAGCCTGAGGATGCGCGGCATCATGGAGTGCGAGCGGGTGCTCGCCGCCTCGCCCTCCTATCTCGCCGCGCGCGGCGAGCCCCAGTCGCCGCAGGACCTCGTCAACCGCCGGCACGACTGCCTGCTGCTGCGCTATCCCGGCGCCAAGGATTATCTCTGGACGCTCAGGACGCCCTCGGGCCTGACCCGGATCGAGGTCCACGGCCCGTTCGACAGCGACGACGGCGACGTCATCACCGGCTGGGCGCTGGCCGGGCGCGGCATCGTCAACAAGCCGCGCTTCGAGATCGAGCCCTTCATCCGCGACCGGCGGCTGAAGGTGATCCTGCCGGACTTCCCGCCCGTGCCGGTGCAGCTTGCCGCGATCTACCCGCACAAGAAGTTCCAAGACCCCAAGGTGCGCCTGCTGCTCGACTTCATGGCCGAGCGCTGCCAGCGCATGATCCGCGACATCTTGGCAGGCCGTTGACGCGGCAACGCACGCAACCCATGGTAGGGTGAGGCGTTGTCCGCACGACGGTTTCCCCGTTCCACCAAGGAGCTTTGCAATGGCAACACATCCCACCCTCATCGATCTCAAGTCCAACACCAAGAAGGCGGTGGTCGAGCTGCTGAACGCGCGCCTCGCCGACGCCATCGACCTCGCGCTTCTGACCAAGCAGGCCCACTGGAACGTCAAGGGACCGCACTTCATCGCCATCCACGAGATGCTCGACGGCTTCCGCACCACGCTCGACGGCCATGTCGACACCATCGCCGAACGCGCCGTGCAGATCGGCGGGCAGGCATACGGCACGGTGCAGGCCGTGGCCGAGAAGACCGCGCTCAAGCCCTATCCGGTCGATATCTCCAAGACAAAGGACCACCTCGCCGCGCTGATCGAGCGCTACGGCGCGGTCGCCAACGCCGTGCGCGCGGCCATCGACGAGGCCGACGAGGCGGGCGACGCCGACACGGCCGACATCTTCACCGCCTTCTCGCGCGACCTCGACAAGTCGCTGTGGTTCCTCGAAGCGCACACGCAGGAGAAGGAATAACGCTCAGGATCGTTTCACTGAGTCACAGAAACGGTGAAACGATCATCTCCTCATTCTACGCAATTCCGGACGGAAAACCGCTTCGCACTTTTCCTGGAATTGCTCAGGCTGCCGCCAGCGCCCGCATCACCTCTGCCGCGGCCATGGCGGCGATGACGGCCGGGCGCTTGTCCTTCACCCCGGAGCCGCCGATGGGGCAGACGAGGCGGGAAAGCGCCGCCTCGCCGCCGCCCGCCTCCTTCAGATACCAGCTCGCGAAGGTGGCGCGCTTGGTCTTCGAGCCGATCATGCCGACATAGGCGGCGTCCGGCCGGCGCAGCGCCTCGGCGACGATGAGGAAGTCGAGCGCATGGTCGTGGGTGAGGACGAGGAAGGCCGCGCCCGCCGGCGCCTCGCGCACGACCGCCT
>JALHFU010000261.1:0-3515 GCA_022838525.1 Hyphomicrobiales bacterium
CCGTAGCCGGGATGCACCGCGTCCGCGCCGATCCGTTTTGCAACCTCGACAATCTGCGGGATGTCGAGATAGGCGGCCACGGGCGTGAGCCCATCGATGGTCACAACCTCATCCGCGATGGCATTGGCTGGCCCCTCCTGCTCGGATACATGGCGCAGCACGGCGGTCGCGAGGCCGCGTGCCTTGGCGGTGCGCAGGACGCGCGCCGCGATCTCGCCCCGATTGGCGACCAGAAGTTTTGAAATGGTCATGGGCTTGTCATCTCAGCTGGGGTTCAAGGCGTTCAGCCCGTCGCGCGCGGCCAGATCGGCCGGCACAGGTATTTCGATATCGAGGAGCATCTGTGCGAAGCCCTTGCCCTGCGGGTCGATCCTGACCGATGCGATGCCGCCGCCGCCCAGCGAGTCGTGCAGCAGGAAGTTCAGTGCATGAATACCGGGCAACTCGAACCGCTCGACCGGTCCCTCGCAGACATGCGCGAAATACTCCTTCACCCGCTCCTCGGTCAGAGCGGCGCGAATCCAGACCAGGTAGTCGGGCTTGCGCGCGATCACGCCGATATTGGCGATGTCCCCCTTGTCGCCTGAGCGGCCCCAGGCCAGTTCGACCAGGCGCACCATCACCGCGCCGGGACCGGCCTCGCGGCCTTCCACCGCCGCCGCGGAGGAAGCATCAAGTCGCACCGCCTCGGCCGCAACGGTGACGGGCACGTCTTTGCCGTCGACGTCGACCGCGATCGGGGTGTCGGCCTTGTCCTGCAGGAAGGAGAAGAGACGGACCACCGGCTGCACCTTTGGCCGACCGGCGAAGAAACCCGTCAGCCCCTGCGCGGAGGAGACCGCCATCGGCGCGATCTCGTTCCTGGCGCTGGAGGCGATCGGCGGCGCCATCACGCTCTCCTACGGCACGGCGAACGCCATCGCCGCCATCCTCATCGCCAGCGTCTGCATCCTCGCCGTCGGCGTGCCGATCTCGCGCTACGCCATGCGCCACGGGCTCGACATCGACCTGCTGACCCGCGGCGCGGGCTTCGGCTATGTCGGCTCCACCGTCACCTCGCTGATCTACGCCTCCTTCACCTTCATCCTCTTCGCCATCGAGGCGTCGATCATGTCGAGCGCGCTGGAGCTGGCGCTGGGCGTGCCGCTGTGGCTCGGCTACATCGTCAGCGCCGTAGCGGTCATTCCGCTCGTCACCCACGGCGTGCGGCTGATCAGCCGCTTCCAGATCCTGACCCAGCCGGTCTGGATCGTGCTCAACATCCTGCCCTTCCTGTTCATCGCCGCCGTGGACTGGGAGAAGTTCGACCTGTGGCGGGCCTTTCCCGGCATCCACGAGGCGGCGGCCCAGGTGGTAGACGGCGTCTCGGTGCTCGACGTCGCCAAGTTCGGCGCGGCCTCGGCCGTCATCCTCGCGCTGATGACGCAGATCGGCGAGCAGGTCGACTTCCTGCGCTTCGTGCCGGCCGGCGAGCGCGCGCGGCGCCACCGGCTCGGCGTGTTCCTCGCCGGGCCGGGCTGGGTGGTGCTCGGCGCGCCGAAGCTGCTTGCCGGCTCCTTCCTCGCCGTGCTGGCGCTGTCGGCCGGCGTGCCGGCCGACCACGCGGCCGAACCGGCGCAGATGTACGCCGTCGCCTTCGGCTACATGCTGCCCAACGAGACCGCGGCGCTGATGCTGATGGTGGTGTTCGTCGTCGTCTCGCAGCTCAAGATCAACGTCATGAACGCCTATGCCGGCTCGCTGGCATGGTCGAACTTCTTCGCCCGGCTGACCCACAGCCACCCCGGCCGCGTGGTGTGGCTGGTGTTCAACGTCGCCATCGCCCTCCTGCTCATGGAGCTCGGCATCTACCGGCTGCTGGAGGAGACGCTGGCCGTGTTCTCCATCGTCGCCATGGCGTGGCTGTGCACGGTCTCGGCCGACCTGTTCGTCAACAAGCCGCTCGGGCTGGCGCCGCCCGGCATCGAGTTCAAGCGCGCCCATCTCTACGACGTCAACCCGGTCGGCCCCGGTTCGATGGCGCTGTCGGGCGGCATCGCGCTCGCCGCGCATTTCGGCGCCTTCGGGACGATGGCGGCGGCGCTCGCGCCCTATATCGCGCTCGTCGTCGCCTTCGCCGCCGCGCCCGCCATCGCCTGGGCCACCGGCGGGCGCTACTACCTCGCGCGCAAGCCGCGGCGCGGCTGGGCCGGCCACGACGCCATCACCTGCTCGATCTGCGAGCACCCGTTCGAGCCCGAGGACATGGCGTGGTGCCCGGCCTATGCCGCGCCGATCTGCTCGCTGTGCTGCTCGCTCGACGCCCGCTGCCACGATCTGTGCAAGCCCAGGGCCAGCATAAGGGCGCAGGCCCACGCCGTCGCGCAGGCCGCGCTGCCGCCCCTCGTCGTGGAAAAGCTCGGGACCCGCATCGGCCGCTTCGGCATGGCGATGGCCGTCTCGGTCGCCATCCTCGCCGCCATCCTCGGGCTGGTCTACGTCTTCGCCGCCCGCGTCGCGCCGCAGACCGCCGAGGTGGTGGGCGCGACGATCCTCGTCGTCTTCTTCGTCTTCTCGGTGGTGGCGGGCGTCGTCGCCTGGTTCCTCGTGCTCGCCCACGACACGCGCAAGGTCGCCGAGGAGGAAAGCGCGCGCCAGAACATGCTGTTCCTGCGCGAGATCGCCGCCCACCGCCGCACCGACGCCGCGCTCCAGGAGGCCAAGGAGAAGGCCGAGGCCGCCAACCGCGCCAAGAGCCGCTACGTGGTCGGGCTGAGCCACGAATTGCGCACGCCGCTCAACGCCGTCATGGGCTACGCCCAGATTCTCGAGCGCGAGCGCGACGCGCCGGCATCGTGGCACTCGGGCGTCAAGGTGATCCGCCGCAGCGCCGAGCACCTGTCCGGCCTGATCGACGGGCTGCTCGACATCTCCAAGATCGAGGCCGGCCGGCTTCAGGTCCATTCCAACGAGATCGCCCTCGGCGACTTCCTCGACCAGATCGTCGGCATGGTGCGCATGCAGGCCGAGGCCAAGGGCCTCGCCTTCCGCCACGAGCGCGACCCTAGCTTGCCCGCCTATGTGCGCACCGACGAGAAGCGGCTCAGGCAGATCCTCGTCAATCTCCTGTCCAACGCGATCAAGTTCACCGCCGCCGGCCATGTCGACTTCACCGTCGCCTATCGCTCGGAGGTCGCCACCTTCCGCGTCGCCGACAGCGGGCCGGGCATCGAGGTCGACGACCTCGACCGCATCTTCGAGCCGTTCACGCGCGGCCGCGCCGAGCGCGACCGGCTGTCGCCCGGCCTCGGGCTGGGCCTGACCATCACCAAGCTCCTCGCCGAGACGATGGGCGGCGAGATCACGGTCGAGAGCGCGCCGGGCAGGGGCTCGGCCTTCCAGGTGCGGCTGATGCTGGCGCGGGTCAACCGCCCGGCGACGCTCACCGCCCAGGACGCGACCGTGACCGGCTATGCCGGGCCGCGCCGCACCGTCATGGTGGTGGACGACAATGCCGACCACCGCGAGATGGTGCG
>JALHFU010000049.1:0-17816 GCA_022838525.1 Hyphomicrobiales bacterium
GCTCGACCTGCGCGCGAACGAGATCCATGCGCTGATCGGCCCGAACGGCGCCGGCAAGTCGACGCTGATCCACCAGATCGCCGGCACGCTGCGGCCCGACAGCGGCGAGGTGCGCTTCCTCGGCCAGCCGGTGACGCATCTCGGCGTCGCCGAGCGCGCACGGCTCGGCCTCGGCCGCTCGTTCCAGGTCTCCTCGCTCGCGCCCGAGTTCTCGGCGCTGCGCAACGTGATGCTGGCGGTGCAGGCGCGGCAGGGCTCGTCCTTCCGCTTCTTCAGGCCGGTGATGCGCGACGCGACGCTCATCGCGCCGGCGCTCGCCGCGCTGGAGCGCGTCGGGCTGAAGGAGCGCGCGCGGGTGCCAGCGGCCGAGCTGTCGCACGGCGAGCGGCGGCAGCTCGAGATCGCCATCGCGCTCGCCCTCGGGTCGAAGGCGTTCCTGCTCGACGAGCCGATGGCCGGCATGGGGCCGGAAGGGTCGCGCGCCCTCACCGCCTTCCTCGGCCGGCTGCGGGAGGAGGCGCCGATCCTTCTCGTGGAGCACGACATGGACGCGGTGTTCGCGCTCGCCGACCGCATCTCGGTGCTGGTCTACGGCCGCATCATCGCCTCCGGCACGGTCGAGGAGATCCGCGCCGACCCGGAGGTGCGCCGCGCCTATCTGGGAGACGCCGAATGACGCTGCTCTCGGTCTCGGGTCTCGAAACCTTCTACGGCGCCAGCCAGGCGCTGTTCGGCGTCGATCTCGACGTCGCCGAGGGCGAGGTGGTGGCGCTGATGGGCCGCAACGGCATGGGCAAGACCACGACGATCCGCTCGGTGCTCGGCCTGACGCCGGCGCGCGGCGGCACGATCCGCTTCGCCGACACCGACATCCGCAGCCTGAAGCCGCACCGCATCGCCCGGCTCGGGCTGGGGCTGGTGCCGGAGGGACGGCGCTGCTTCCCCAACCTCACCGTGACGGAGAACCTCGTCGCCGCGGCCCGGCCCGGCCGCTGGACGCTCGCCGGGATCGAGCGGCTGTTCCCCCGCCTTGCCGAGCGGCGCGGCCAGATGGCGCGCACGCTGTCGGGCGGCGAGCAGCAGATGCTGGCCATCGGCCGGGCGCTGATGACCAATCCGCGCCTCGTCATCCTCGACGAGGCGACGGAAGGGCTCGCCCCGGTGATCCGCCGCGACATCTGGAGCGTGATCCGCACCCTGAAGGCGGAGGGGCAGTCGATCCTGATCGTCGACAAGACGCTGGCGGAGCTTCTGCCCTCGGCCGACCGCTGCTTCGTGCTGGAGAAGGGCCGCACCGTGTGGAGCGGCCGGCCGGACGCGCTGACCCCCGAGCTTCAGGACCGCTATCTCGGCGTCTGACGCCGGAAAGACCGGAGACTTGCCATGACATCGCACCAGCTCCTGCACCCCGCCCACTGGAAGAAGGCGGTCGGCTACGCCAACGGCATCCTCGCGGAAGGGCGCACGGTCTGGATCGGCGGCCAGATCGGCTGGACCGGCGATCAGGTGTTCGAGGAGAAGGACCTGGTCGGGCAGGTGCGGCAGACGCTGCAGAACGTCGTCGCCGTGCTCGCCGAGGCGGGCGGCAGGCCGGAGGACATTGTGCGCATGACCTGGTACGTCGTCGACAAGCAGGACTATCTCGCCAACCTCAAGGGCGTCGGCGAAGTCTACCGCACCGTGATGGGCCGGCACTATCCGGCCATGACCATGGTGCAGGTCGCCGACCTGATCGAGGACGAGGCCAGGGTCGAGATCGAGGCGACCGCCGTCCTGCCGGCATAGGCCCGGCGGAATCGAAAGCGCCGGCGGCCGAATAGTCGGCCGCCGGCGTTTTTCACTCCATTGCTTCGCTCAGGCCGCGACGGCGAGCTTCGAGGCGGTCAGGCCGCGCTCGATGTCGGCGAGGATGTCGTCGACATGCTCCAGCCCGATGGACAGGCGCACATAGCCCGGCGACACGCCGGCGGCCTCCTGCTCCTGCGGGGTGAGCTGCGAATGGGTGGTCGAGGCCGGGTGGATGGCGAGGCTGCGCGCATCGCCGATATTGGCGACGTGGTAGAGCAGCTCCAGAGCGTCGATGAACTTCTTGCCGGCCGCCAGGCCGCCCTTCAGCTCGAAGCCGAGCAGGCCGCCATAGGAGCCGCCGAGATACTTGTCGGCCCGCTCGCGCGCCGCGCCGGTCTGCAGCGACGGGTGGATGACGCGGGCGACCTCGGGCCGGCCGGAAAGCCATTCCGCCACCTTCTGCGCGTTGGCCGAATGACGCTCGATGCGGAGCGGCAGGGTTTCGAGACCCTGAATGATCTGGAAGGCGTTGAACGGCGACAGCGCCGCGCCGAGGTCGCGCAGCAGCGTCACGCGCGCCTTGATGATGTAGGCGATGGGGCCGAGCGGCTTCACCGCCTCGGTCCAGACCGCGCCGTGGTAGCTGGCGTCCGGCGTGTTCAGCGCCGGCTGGCGCTCGGGATGCGCGGCCCAGTCGAAATTGCCGCCGTCGACGATCAGGCCGCCGATCGAGGTGCCGTGGCCGCCGATATATTTGGTGGTCGAGTAGACCACCACGGCCGCGCCGTGCTCGAACGGCTTGGCGATGAGCGGGGCGGCGGTGTTGTCGACGATGAGCGGAATGCCGTATTCGCGGCCGATCGCGGCGACCTCGGCGATGGGGAAGACGGTCAGCTTCGGGTTCGGCAGCGTCTCGGCATAGTAGGCGCGGGTGCGCTCGTCGGTGGCGCGGCGGAAGGCCTCCGGGTCGGCCGGGTCGACGAAGCGGACCTCGATGCCCTGATCCTTGAGCGTGTTGGCGAACAGGTTCCACGTGCCGCCGTAGAGGTCGGTCGAGGAGACGACGTTGTCGCCGGCCCGCGCCAGGTTCTGCAGCGCCAGCGCCGAGGCGGCCTGCCCCGAGGACACGGCCAGCGCGCCGACGCCGCCCTCGAGCGCGGCGACGCGCTTTTCCAGCACGTCGACGGTCGGGTTCATGATGCGGGTGTAGATGTTGCCGAATTCCTTGAGCGCGAACAGGTTCGCGGCATGGTCGGTGTCGTTGAACTGGTAGGAGGTGGTCTGGTAGATCGGCACCGCCACCGCACCCGTCGCCGGGTCGGCGCGCCAGCCCGCGTGAAGCGCCAGCGTCTCGGGATGAAGCTGCCTGTCGGTCATGTCTGTCTGCTCCCTAAGGGGTTCTGTGATCTTTCCCGCCGTTACCGGCGGCGGGCACGAGGCATGCCGCGCCGGCCGGCGAGGGAATTCGGTTGGCAATTCGATGGCACGGACCCCTCCCGCCGGGCGGTCCGGATCGCGGCTAGACCATGATGGTTTTGCCGGCGGGAGTAGAGCTATTCCATTCCAACTTTCGTGGCGATATTGGAATCATGTTCCATTTGCGACGCCGTCGCCTACAGGATATTAGCATAGCGCCGCGCCAGCGCCTCGACATTCTCGGGCGGCCAGCCGGGCACCTGCATGCCGAGCGACAGGCCGAGCCCGGCGAGTGCGGCCTTGATCTCGTTCAGCGACTTGCGGCCGAAGTTCGGCACGCGCAGCAGCTGCGCCTCGCTGCGGGTGACGAGGTCGCCGATATGGAGGACGTTCTCGTGGCGCATGCAGTTGGAGGCGCGCACGGAAAGCTCCAGCTCCTCGACCGGGCGAAGCAGAACCGGGCTGAAGCCGAGCGGATCGCGCTCGACGGGAACCGGCCGCGGCGGCGCATCCTCGAAATTGACGAAGGCGGCGAGCTGGCCGTGCAAGGCGCGCGCCGCGAAGCCCAGCGCCTCGTCGCAGCCGACCGTGCCGTCGGTCTCGACGAGGAGCACGAGGCGGTCGTAGTCGAGCACCTGGCCGAGGCGCGTCGTCTCCACCGTCCACGACACCTGCCGGACCGGCGAGAACAGGCTGTCGAGGGCCATGAAGCCCTCGGGCACCATGCTCGCCGCATGGGCGGCGGCGGGCACGTATCCCCGCCCGAAGGCGAAGACGAGGTCGGCGCGGAACGTCGCCGCCTCCTCCGGCGTGCAGATGCGGTGATCGGGATCGACGAGGTCGAGGCCGTCCGGGAGGCGGATGCCGGCGGCCGTCACCGGCCCGCCGCCCGCGGCGCAGACGGTGGCGTGGACCAGCCCCTCCGCCTCGCCGCGCGTGGCGATCCCCTTGAGGTTGAGCAGCACCTCGCCGAGGCTTTCCCGCACGCCGGCGATGCGGTCGTGGGACTGCGAGGCGCCGTCGATCCGCGCGGCGACGACCGACCAGCCCGGCAGCGACGACAGCATCGCGCGCCGCAGCGCGTTGCCGAGGGTGACGCCGAAGCCGCGCTCCAGCGGCTCGACCACGACGGTGGCGGCGTTGCCCTGCCGATGGATGTCGAGATTTTCCGGCCTGACGAGACCGGTCCAGTGTCGTTCTTTCATGGTGCTGATGCCCGAATGATCGCGAGGAGGCACGGTCACGCGGCGCGCGGGCCGGGATCGTCGTCGTCCGGATCGGAGGGGTACGGCGCGAGATGCGCGACCTTCTGGCGGAAGCTGACGATAGTGCCCTCGCCGCCGACGCCCGGCCGGGTCCTGGCCGCGTCGCGCAGCCGCGCCTCGGCCTCCGGCTGCGACAGCACGTCCTCGACCTGAAGCTCCTCGACGGCGCCGTTGCCGAGATCGAGCGTCAGCGCGCCGCGCTCGGCGAGGCCGAGTAGCGCCAGCCCGCGCAGCGTGTGGATCGAGACGGCGAAGTCGGGAAGGCCGGCCGCCTCGCTCTGGACGAGGACGTGCGGGCCGAGGAGCCGCCCGTCGACGCGATAGGTGATGCGGCTGCCGAGCGTGACGACGCCCGGCGGGATGTCGCCGCTGAAGGCGATGGCGCTCGACCGCAGCTTGCGGCCGAGAAGCTGCTGGAACGGGCCGTGCGGCCCGCGCTGCTGCTCGTGCAGCGCCTGAAGGATCGCGTGATCCTTGGTCGTCAACAGGAATCGAGGCTCCGTCACCATGGCAAATCTCCCGCAGGAACGGCATTGCCGTTCCGACGCCAGTCCGTCTTGGTCGTCTGGACATCCCCTGGCCCGGAGCCTGCGCCCCGGCCAGGGGTCAGGAGCCTGCCATCAGGCAGCCGGCATGGTTGAGGAAGCGGCGGCGCGCGCCGGCGACCGGCCGCAGCGCGGCCGCGCGGCCACGCCGGTCGGCGATGCGGGTGCTGCGCGGCGCGGCGACGGTCATTGCTCCGCCTGCGCCTCCGGGGCGGCGACGGAGACGATGGTCAGCCGGTGCGTGCGGCCGTCATTGGCCACCCAGTCGATGGACTGGCCGGCCTTGAGGCCGAGCAGCGCGGTGCCGATCGGCGTCAGGATCGAGACCTTGCCCTGCGAGATGTCGGCGTCGGCGGGATAGACGAGCGTGACCCGGCGGGTCTGTCCGTCGTCGGTGGTGTATTCGACGGTCGTGCCCATCTGCACGGTGCCCTGAAGGGCCGCGCCCTTCTCGACGACGCGCGCGCGCTCCAGCTCCATCAGCAGCTCTTCGGCCATCTCGGGCTTGCGGTCGAGCAGGCCGTTGGCGAGCTGGAGGAGGCGGACATGATCGGACTTGTTCACGACGATGCTGGGTTTGCTCATGACGAAGCTCTTGGCTGTTGTGTCCCGGCTGGCTGACGCCGGATCGAGGCTGCTCTCATCCGGCGCTGCCGCGACGGCCTGGGAAAGGAAGACATGCCGCCCCGCCGGGCGGACCTGCATGGATGTCTGCGTGTGGCTGATCCGCGTCGGCGATGTATGCCCCGGTCTCGGGACACACGATCCGAGCCGGGGCTATCCTCGCGGGGAGGAACCCATGAAAAGCGTGAAGGTGGCTCGCGAACGCATCATGGGGTCAGCATCGCCAAATGGCGCGGATTGTCAAGCACGGCCTCCGGCTCCCCCGGAAGGAAGGGAGGCGGCGTTCCGCCGCGCGTCAGTGGCAATTCGGTCTCGACATGCGGCCCCGTCTCGCCTATTCCGACGCTTGCGGCGTCCGCTGGGTCGCCGCCGTCATCGTGTGCTTCACGCCGGGAAGAAGCCGACCGCTTCATGTCCGGTCCCCAGGGGGCGGTTCAGGGCCGCTATCATAGGGAGTAACGGCCCATGTTGTTCGACAAGTGGCCCGACCGGCGGATACAGGACCTTCTCGGCATCGAGCATCCGATCATCCAGGCCCCGATGGCGGGGCCGGTCTTCTCCGACATGGTGATCGCGGTCAGCGAGGCGGGCGGCCTCGGCTCGCTGCCCTGCGCGCTGATGGACGAGGAGCGGCTGCGGGCCGAGATGGGCATCATCCGCCAGCGCACGGACAAGCCGTTCAGCGTCAACTTCTTCTGCCACACCCCGCCCGCCTTCGACGCGGCGCGCGAGGCGCGCTGGCGCGACAGGCTGCGCCCCTACTATATCGAGCTCGGCCTCGACCCGGACGCGCCGGTCCCCGCCTCCAACCGCACGCCGTTCGACGCGGCGCTGTGCGAGCTCGTCGAGGAATTGCGGCCGCCGGTGGTGAGCTTCCATTTCGGCCTGCCGGAAAAGGCGCTGCTCGACCGGGTGAAAGCCACCGGCGCGACGGTCGTCTCCTCGGCGACCACGGTTGCCGAGGCGGTGTGGCTGGAGGAGCACGGCTGCGACGCGATCATCGCCCAGGGGGCGGAGGCCGGCGGCCACCGCGGCAATTTCCTGTCCGACGACATGGCGACCCAGATCGGCACCTTCGCGCTGGTGCCGCAGGTGGTCGATGCGGTGACGGTGCCGGTGATCGCGGCCGGCGGCATCGCGGACGCGCGCGGCATCGCCGCCGCCTTCGCGCTGGGCGCGGCCGCGGCGCAGATCGGCACCGCCTATCTCTACACGCCCGAGGCGCGCATCGCCACGCCGCACCGCGAAGCCCTGCGCAGCGAGCGGGCCGGCGAGACCGCGCTGACCAACGTCTTCACCGGCCGGCCGGCGCGCGGCATCGTCAACCGCATCATGCGCGAGGCCGGGCCGCTCACCGACGACGCGCCGGCCTTTCCGCTCGCCGGCGGCGCGCTCGCGCCGCTGCGCGCGGCAAGCGAGAAGACCGGCTCCGGCGATTTCATGTCGCTGTGGGCCGGCCAGGCCGCCCGGCTCGGCCGCGAGATGGGCGCCGCCGAGCTGACCCGCACGCTGGCCGAGGACGCCCTGGCGCGGCTCGGTCGTCACCCCGTCACGAAAGCATAGATCAATGCAGGGCCCGGCACCGCGGGAAGCCCCGGCAGGGGCGGCTCGCGGGCCGGAGCCATTTTGCCCTCCCGAGCGAGCAGAGCCGATGATCCAGACGCCCTACTACCTGATCGACAAAGACAAGCTGACGCGCAACATGGAGATCGTCGCCCGCGTGCGCCGGCAGTCGGGTGCCAAGGCGCTGCTCGCGCTCAAATGCTTCGCGACGTGGTCGGTGTTCGACCTGATGCGGCAGTATATGGACGGCACCACCTCGTCCTCGCTCTACGAGGTCAGGCTCGGGCGCGAGAAGTTCGGCGGCGAGACGCATGCCTACAGCGTCGCCTGGGCCGACCACGAGATCGACGAGGCGGCTTCCCACGCCGACAAGATCATCTTCAACTCGCTCGGCCAGCTCGACCGCTTCGCCGACCGGGTCGACATCGCCCAGGGCCTGAGGCTCAACCCCGGCATCTCGTCGTCCTCCTTCGACCTCGCCGATCCGGCGCGGCCGTTCAGCCGGCTGGGCGAGTGGGACGCGGCGCGGGTCGAGCCGGTGCTCGACCGCATCAGCGGCTTCATGATCCACAACAACTGCGAGAACGCCGACTTCGAGCTGTTCTCCCGCATGCTCGACGTCATCGAGGCCAGGTTCGGCGCGCTTCTTTCCCGCGTCGGATGGGTCAGCCTCGGCGGCGGCATCCACTTCACCGGCGAGGACTATCCGGTCGACGCCTTCTGCGAGCGGCTGAAGCGGTTTTCCGGGCGCTTCGGCGTGCAGGTCTATCTGGAGCCGGGCGAAGCCGCGATCACCAAGAGCACGACGCTCGAGGTGACGGTGCTCGACACGCTCTACAACGGCAAGCACCTCGCCATCGTCGATTCGTCCATCGAGGCGCACATGCTCGACCTCCTGATCTACCGCGAGAGCGCCAAGGTCGAGCCCAATGCCGGGCCGCACGAATTCATGGTCTGCGGCAAGTCGTGCCTGGCGGGCGACGTGTTCGGCACCTTCCGCTTCCCCGCGGCGCTCAAGGCCGGCGACCGCATCTCCATCCAGGACGCGGCCGGTTACACGATGGTCAAGAAGAACTGGTTCAACGGCGTGCAGATGCCGTCGATCGCGATCCGCGAGCCGGACGGCTCGGTCAGGACGGTCCGCGAGTTCACCTTCGCGGATTACGAGGCAAGCCTCTCGTGAGGCTTCGCAGGGCAAACCCGAAACTGAAAGGAGGCTCCGTGCCGCAATGAAGAAAAATGTCCTCATCATCGGCGCCGGCGGCGTGGCGCAGGTCGTCGCGCACAAATGCGCACAGAACAACGATGTGCTCGGCGACATCCACATCGCCTCGCGCACGCTTGCGAAGTGCGAGGCGATCGTTGCATCCGTCCGCGAGAAGAATGCCCTCAAGGTGGATGGCAAAATCGAGGCCCATGCGCTCGACGCGATGGATGTGGAGGCGACGAAGGCGCTGATCGAGAAGACGGGCGCCCGGATCGTCATCAATGTCGGCTCGGCCTTTCTCAACATGTCCGTCCTGTCGGCCTGCATCGCCACGGGCGCGGCCTATATCGACACCGCGATCCACGAAGACCCGCTCAAGATCTGCGAGACGCCGCCGTGGTACGCCAATTACGAATGGAAGCGGCGCGACGAGGTCGAGAAGGCCGGCGTGACCGCCATCCTCGGCGCGGGCTTCGACCCCGGCGTGGTCAACGCCTATGCCAAGCTCGCCCATGACGAGTATTTCGACCGCGTCGATTCCATCGACATCGTCGACATCAACGCCGGCAGCCACGGCCGCTGGTTCGCGACCAATTTCGATCCCGAGATCAATTTCCGCGAGTTCACCGGCCAGGTGTGGTCGTGGCAGGACGGCAAGTGGGTCTCCAACAAGATGTTCGAGATCGGCAAGGAATGGGACCTGCCCGTCGTCGGCAGGCAGAAGGCCTACATGACCGGCCACGACGAGGTGCACTCGCTGTCGCAGCAGCTCGGCGTGCCGAACGTGCGCTTCTGGATGGGCTTCGGCGACCACTACATCAACGTCTTCACCGTTCTGAAGAATCTCGGCCTGCTCTCCGAGCAGCCGGTCAAGACGGCCGAGGGGCTGGAGGTGGTGCCGCTGAAGGTGGTGAAGGCCGTGCTGCCCGATCCCGGCTCGCTCGCGCCGGACTACACCGGCAAGACCTGCATCGGCGATCTGGTCAAGGGCGTGAAGGACGGCAAGGAGCGCGAGGTCTTCATCTACAACGTCGCCGACCACAAGGAAGCCTACGAGGAGGTCGGCTCGCAGGGCATCTCCTACACGGCCGGCGTGCCGGCGGTCGCCGCCGCGATGCTGATCGCCACCGGCGAGTGGGACGTGAAGAAGATGGCCAATGTCGAGGACCTGCCGCCGCGGCCGTTCCTCGACCTCCTGAACCGCATCGGTCTGCCGACCCGGATCAAGGAAGGCGAGGCCGACGCGGCGCTGACCTTCTCCTGACGCGAAGACGCCCCCGCCGCACCGAAGCGGCGGGGGCGCTGCTCTTTCAGCCGTCGCGGCGGAAAGCCGCGTTTCAGCTCGTGAAGAAGCTCTGGGTGCCGTGGGCCTCGATCGCCTCGGCGAGGCGGCCGAGCGCATGGACATAGGCGGCCGTGCGGACGCTGATGCCCTTGTTCTTGGAGATGTTCCAGATGGCGCGGCCTTCGCGCTCCATGATCTCCTGCAGCCGCTCGTGGATCTCGCGCTCGGTCCAGTAGTAGCCCTGCTTGTTCTGCACCCACTCGAAATACGACACCGTGACGCCGCCGGCATTGGCCAGGATGTCGGGCAGGACGACGACGTCCTTCCTGGCCAGGATCTGGTCGGCTTCCGGCGTCACCGGGCCGTTGGCGAGCTCGAGGACGAGCTTGGCCTTGACGTCGCCGGCATTGTCCTCGTGGATCATGTTCTCCAGCGCCGACGGCACCAGGAGGTCGCAATCCACGCCGACGAGCGCATCGCCGGAGAGGAACTCGTGCCCGCTCTTGCCGGCCGTCGCGGCGACGGAATGCCCTTGCTCCTTGGCGTCGAGCAGGAGGTTGACGTCGAGGCCGCCTTCCGCCTGGACGCCGCCCTGCGAATCCGTGACCGCGACGATCTTGTGGCCGTCGCCGGCAAGCAGGCGCGCGATGTGCTGGCCGGCATTGCCGAAGCCCTGCACCGCGACGCGCAGCGTCTGGCCGAGGCCGAGGTCGCTGGCGAGATGGCGCACGAGGTAGTAGCCGCCGCGCGCCGTCGCGTCGCCGCGGCCGAGCGAGCCGCCGAGCGCGATCGGCTTGCCGGTGATGACGGCGGGCTCCGCCTGGCCGACGATCTGCGCGTATTCGTCGGCCATCCAGCCCATGATCATCGAGTTGGTGTAGACGTCGGGCGCCGGGATGTCGCGGTCGGGGCCGACAGTGCGGGCGAAGGCCTGGATGTAGGCGCGCGACAGCCGCTCGATCTCGGCCTTGGAGAGCTGGCGCGGATCGACCTGCACGGCGCCCTTGCCGCCGCCATAGGGCAGGTTCATCACGGCGCACTTGAAGGTCATCCAGAAGGCGAGCGTCTCGACCTCGTCGGCGGTCGCGTCGGGGTGGAAGCGGATGCCGCCCTTGGTCGGGCCGCGCGTGTCGTCGTAGCGGCAGCGCCACGCCAGGAAGGACTTCCGCGAGCCGTCGTCCATGCGGATCATCAGGCGCACCTTGGTGGTCTCGCGGGCGTATTTCAGCTTCTCGATCACATCAGGGTCGATGCTGAGATGGGCTGCGGCCTCGTCCAGACGGACGAGCGCATCGTCGAGAAGGCTGTCTTCTGACATCATGGCTCCGTGAGGTTTGAAGTGGAAAACGGCACTCTGCATAAAATAGGTGCGGCGGTTGCGCAATAAGAAGTCAGCAATGCTGACCTAATTTTTTGCGACATTTGCGCACAGATATTTCGCCGGAGGCGGCCTTCGGGTTCTTTCGCTGCGCGAAACGCCGGAATCGACGCCTCAGGGCCGCTCCAGCGAGCTGACGAAGGGCCAGTAGTCGCGCAGCCACAGCAGGAACGCCGCTGCCCAAAAAATAGCCGCACCGGCATAGAGCGGCCCGGGCGGATGCGGAATTGCCTCAAGATCGGGCAGGACGCGGAGCGCCACCGCGACGACCAGCACGGCGAAGGCGAGGCGCGTGGCGCGCGGAAAGCCGAGGGGGCGGCCCGAATGCAGCAGCCCGGCGATGGACAGCACCATCAGCACGCTCATGCCGAGCCCGCCCATCAGCGACACATGCAGCGCCGTGACCTCGGCCACCGGCGCCCCGAGGCGCGCCGCGCCGAGAAGGATCAGCCCGGCGCCGGCGAAGATCGCCGAGCCGGCGAGCGCCATGATCTCGGTGCGGAACGCCTCGCGCCCGACGAAGGCCTCGCCGGCGCGGTCCATGAAGGCCGCGCCCGCGGCAATGGCGAGGAAGCCCGTCACTTCGGCCGAGAAGCCGACAAGCTCGCCCGCGATCAGCAGCGCCGTCAGGCCGGGCGCGAGCGTGACGCGGCCCGGATGCGGCCGGAAGGGCGACGTCTCCTCCGTCGGGTCGAGAACCTGGTTGGTGACAGGGACCGTGATGCGCGCGAGCGCCACGCCGAGCAGGCCGAGGAAGACGAAGCCGGCAAGGCGCAGCCACCACTGGGCCAGCTCGTGGTCGCCGATGTGAAAGCCGTAGCGCACGCCGACGAGGCAGGCGAGCAGCGCCGTGATCCAATAGAGAAAGGCAAGCAGCCGGTCGGTGCGCTTGACCCACGACGCCCACACGACATAGGCGGCGAGCAGCGACAGCCAGCCGATGTCGGCCAGCGCGCCGGGAAGGTTGAGCGCATCCGCGCCGAGGAAGCCGACGAGACGGCCCGCACCCCACAGCCCGGCGAGCACGTAGAGCGGCCGGCCGCGCAGGCGCTCGGTGTCGGTCCATTCGGGAATGGCGGTGGTGATGAAGCCGAGAAGTGCAGCGCCGAATGCGCCGAAGATCATCTCGTGCGCATGCCACAGGCCGGGCGCGGTGGTGCGGGCGAAGGGCAGGTCGAGGCCGAAGACCAGCACCCACTGGAACGGCCACAGCGCCGCGTAGAGCGCGGTCAGCGGGAAGAACAGGCGGAAGCCCTCGTCGGCGAGGACGGCGTGGAGCGGCGGGGCCGGTCGCGGCGGCGGGACGAGCACGGTCAGGCCACCTTCCGCTCGTCGACGTCGTGGATGTGGCGGAACAGCGGGTCGTCCTTCAGGAAGGACTGCACCGTCTCGAACACGGCGCGGTCCTCACGCTCGCCCGGCTCGCCCGCGAGCCGGCGCTCGCCGGCCACCCCCCTGCCCGCGACGTCGAGCATGAGGATGCGGTGCGCGATGCGCGCCGCCTCGATCAGGTCGTGGGTGACGAACAGCGCCGCGAAATGCGCCGCGCGCGAGGCGTCGATGACGAGATCCTGCATGCGCCGCTTGAGCGCGGCGTCGAGCGCCGTGAACGGCTCGTCGAAGAAGACGAAGTCCGGGTCGACGACGAGCGCGCGGGCGATGGCCACGCGCTGCTGCATGCCGCCGGAGAGCTCGACCGGATATTTGTCGAGGTCGGCATGGTCGAAGGCGACGCGGCTCGCCGCCTCGCGCGCCCTCGCCATGCGCTCCGCGCGCCCGGCGCCCGAGATGCGCAGCGGATAGGCGATGTTGCCGAGCGCGGTCGCCCACGGCAGCAGGCGCGGCGCCTGGAACACCATGCCGTGGCGGCGATAGTCGCGCGTAACCATGCCGCGGCGCGCATCGATGACGCCGGCGGCGATGTGGACGAGCGTGCTCTTGCCGCATCCCGACGGCCCGACCAGCGCCACGACCTCGCCGCGGCCGACGGAAAGGTCGATGCCATCGAGCACCGTGCGGCCGAAATAGGAATGGCCGATGCCGGAAAGCGTCAGCACGCTCATCGCTTCACCCCCCACGGCACGGCCGCGGCCCGCCAGCGCTCGAACTCCGAGCGGACCGGGTGGACGATGCCGTATTCGAAGGCGATGAGGGCCGCGACCGAGATCATGACCCAGCCGAGCGCGGCCGCCACGTCGAGATTGGCGCGGGCGCGGGCGAGCTCGCCGCCGATGCCGCCGACATTGGCGAGAAGCTCGGCCATCACCGCCACCTTGAAGGCGGTGCCGAGCGAGATGGCGAGCGCGGGAAAGAGATGCGCCGCGACATGGCGCAGGCCGAGCGTGGTCAGCCGCTTCACCGGGCCGGCGCCGAAGGCGCGCGCCATGTCGTCGAGGCCGCGGTCGCGCGTGGTCACGCCCTCCGCCACCCCGACGAAGACCAGCGGCGACGACGCGATCAGGATGGTGACGACGACGGTGCCGTCGGTCGAGCCGAACCAGATCATCGCGAGCACGATCCAGGCGATCGGCGGCACGCCGAGCAGCACGGTGACGAGCGGCCGCGCCGCGCGCATGGTGGCCGGCGAATAGCCGGCCGCCAGCCCGACCGCCGCGCCGGCGAGCGCGGAGACGACGAAGCCCTCGACCGCGCGGCGGCTGGTGAGCACCGCGATGTCCCAGGATTTCGGGTCGGACAGGATCGCGCCCATCGCCCGCAGCGTGTCGAGCGGTGCCGGCAGGATGAAATCGCCGTAGACCTCGTGGCCGACCTGCCAGAGCGCGGCGAGCAGCGACAGGGCGGCAAGGCCGGACCAGGCCGACCACAGGAACCGTCCCGTGCGCCCGAGCCTGCCCGTCCACGCCGCCGCCGTCATGGCCCGCCCCTAGAGGTAGAAGCCGTCGTCGGGCAGCTTGCCGCCGACGATGGCGGGATCGGCTTCCGACAACGTCGCGAGCATGGCCTCGATGTCCGGCCTTGCTGCGCTGGCGCGCCGGGCGACGAGGTTGGAGGTGGCGAGCGAGGCGACGAGGATCGCCGCCGGCATCTCCAGCGCGGCGGTGGCGTCGGCGGCGGCGCGCGCCGGGTTGGCGTTGGCCGATTCGGTCGCCTTCTCGGCGATCTCCTGCAGGGCGTCGGCAATGCCCGGATTGGCCTCCATGAAGGGGACGGTCAGCGCCATGCCGGCCTGCGGCAGCACCGGCGAGCCGCCCGTCGCCTCGGCCCACGCCTTCTGGACGTCGATGACGCGACGCACCGCCTTGCCGCCGGCCGCACCGCGCAGGATCGCCGCCGACACGGCCGGCTCGGTCGACAGCACCGCATCGACGCGGCCCGCCATCAGCAGCTGGATCGCCTCGATGGGCGAACCCGCGCTCTCGAGCGCGATGTCGGTTCCGGGCACCATGCCGTGATGGGCGAGGAGCCGCGCAAGCACGAGGTCGGGCATGTCGTTGCGGAACGGCACGGCAAGCGTCCTGCCCTTCAACGCCGGGATGCTCGACAGGGTGGGATCGGTCGAGATCACATAAAGCAGGCCCGTCGTCAGGACGTTCAACAGGCGCACGCCCATGCCGCGATTGTAGAGGTTGGCGGCGACCTGCACCGGCAGGATCAGCGCCTGCATGGTGCCGGAGGTGAGGCCGGCGCGCATTTCGTCCGGGTTGCGCCAGACCTTGAATTCCGCCTTGTCGGCGATCTCCGAGAACGCGCCCGAGGCCACCGCATGCGCCAGCGTGACGCTGGGGCCGGCCGGGGGGCCGTAGAGCGTCAGCGACGGCAGCTTAGCCGCCGCGGCCTGCCGCACGAAGGCTGGCAGCGCAAGCAAGGCGGCGGCCGCGCCGGCGGCGGCAAGGGCCGCCCGGCGGGTGACGAGGGTTCGACCCGGGGATGGAATTCTCGACATGGCAAGCTCCGGAAGACGCACAGCCCGCGGCGAGCGCCGGGGTCTGCTCCTTATAAACTTGCATATAGAACTCCAGTTTGTCGCAGATCAAGCAACCTTCACGCCCGCGACAATCTTTCCGCCGGCTTTCCCGCCTGCTTTCCCGTCGACCGCGGAAGGGAGCCGGCAGCCGGGCAAAGCCATTCGCCGGCTCGAGAATTAAAGACATAAACATTTCTTTATATGATATTGACAACCGTCCGATTGCGCGTAGAGTCCGGCCGTCGTGGTCTCCGGCGCGCATTCCCGCGCGGCGGAGCGAAGAGGGAAGCCGGTGCGTCGCCCGCAAGGCGGCAAGGCCGGCGCTGCCCCCGCAACTGTATGCGGCGAGCCGAGATCCACCGATGTCACTGGGGCCTTTCGCGCCCCGGGAAGACGGATGCAGGCGACGACCCGCGAGCCAGGAGACCTGCCACGGCGAGAAACGTCCACGGGCGGGGTGTCCCGATGGCCGCGCATCCGGTGGCACCGGCCGCCCGATGCAGGCCCTCGCCATACCCGCCCCCACAATCGGGGTATGGCAATGTCACTTCCGCAGAAAGTTCCCATAGCGACGCTCGGGCTGCCGCGCATCGGCCGCCGCCGCGAGCTGAAGTTCGCGCTCGAATCCTACTGGGCCGGCAAGTCCGCGGCCGCCGAGCTTCTCGACACCGCCAGACGGCTGCGCGCCGCCAGCTGGACGGAGCAGCGCGACCGCGGCGTCACGCGGATTCCGTCGAACGACTTCTCCCTCTATGACCACGTGCTGGACACGGCGGTGATGGTCGGCGCGATTCCGGCCGCCTATGGCTGGACCGGCGGCGAGGTGCCGCTCGACATCTATTTCGCCATGGCGCGCGGCAGCCAGGGTGACGCCCATGCGGGATTCGGGACAGGCGGCTGCGACCACGGCTGCGCCGATCCCCATCACGGCCACGGCGTTCCGGCGCTGGAGATGACCAAGTGGTTCGACACCAACTATCACTACATGGTGCCGCAGTTTTCCTCGGATCAGGCTTTCGCGCTGACTTCCGCCAAGCCGGTCGACGAGTTTCTGGAGGCGAAGGCGCTCGGCGTCCACACGCGGCCGGTGATCCTTGGCCCGGTGACGCTGCTCAAGCTCGGCAAGTCGCAGGAGGAGGGCTTCGACCCGCTGGCGCTCTTGCCGCGGCTGCTGCCGGTCTATGAAGAGCTCCTGCGCCGGCTGAAGCTCGCGGGCGCCGACTGGGTGCAGATCGACGAGCCGGCGCTGGTGCTGGACCTGATCCCCAACGAGCGCGACGCCTTCCGCTTCGCTTACGACAGGCTGGCGAAGGCCGCTCCCGAGCTGAAGATCATGCTCGCCACCTATTTCGGCGCGCTCGGCGACAATCTCGACACGGCGCTGGCGCTGCCGGTGGCGGGGCTGCATGTCGATCTCGTGCGCGCGCCGGAACAGTTGGAGGCCGTCGGCCGGCTCGCGCCGAAGGAACTCGTCCTGTCGCTCGGCCTGATCGACGGCCGCAACGTGTGGCGCGCCGACCTGCCGGCGATCCTCGACCGCATCAAGCCGGTCGTCGCCGGCTGGCCGCTCGACCGGATCGAGATCGCCCCGTCCTGCTCGATGCTGCATGTGCCGATCGACCTCGAGCTGGAGACGGCGCTCGACGCCGACGTGAAATCGTGGCTCGCCTTCGCCGCGCAGAAGACCGACGAGCTGGTCGTTCTGGCGCGCGCATTGTCGGAAGGCCGCAGCGCCGTGCTTGCCCGGCTCAAGGCGTCTTCCGAGGCGGCGGCCGCCCGCGCCGCCTCGCCCAAGGTGCACGATCCGCTGGTGGAAGGCCGCCTCGCCGGCGTCGACGACGCCATGAAGCGGCGCAGCGGCGATTTCGCCGCCCGCAGCAAGGTGCAGCGCGAGAAGCTCGGTCTGCCCGCCTTCCCGACCACCACCATCGGCTCGTTCCCGCAGACCGCCGAGGTGCGCAAGGCGCGCGCCGCCCACGCAAGGGGCGACATAAGCCATCTCGACTACGAGGCGTTCCTGCGGAAGGAAACCGAGGCCGCGATCCGCTGGCAGGAGGAGATCGGCCTCGACGTGCTCGTCCATGGCGAGTTCGAGCGCAACGACATGGTGCAGTATTTCGGCGAGCAGCTTTCGGGCTTCGTGTTCACGAAGCACGCCTGGGTGCAGAGCTACGGCTCGCGCTATGTCCGGCCGCCGATCATCTATGGCGACGTCTCGCGCCCGCGCCCGATGACGGTTTCGTGGTGGAAATACGCCCAGTCGCTGACCGGAAGGCCGGTCAAGGGCATGCTGACCGGGCCGGTGACGATCCTCAACTGGTCGTTCGTGCGCGACGACCTCCCCCGCGCGGCGGTCAGCCGCCAGATCGCGCTGGCCATCCGCGACGAGGTGCGCGATCTCGAAAGCGCGGGCGCGACGATGATCCAGATCGACGAGGCCGCCCTTCGCGAGGGCCTGCCGCTGCGCCGGTCGGAATGGAAGACCTATCTCGACTGGGCGGTCGAATCGTTCCGGCTGACGGCGTCGGGCGTGGCGGACGCCACCCAGATCCACACCCACATGTGCTATTCGGAGTTCAACGACATCATCGACGCGATCGCGGCGATGGACGCCGACGTCATTTCCATCGAGACCTCGCGCTCGCAGATGGAACTGCTCGACGCCTTCAGGAGCTACAAATACCCGAACGAGATCGGGCCGGGCGTATATGATATCCACAGCCCGCGCGTGCCCTCCGTCGATGAGATATACGGGCACCTGGCGGACGCTCTGACCGTGCTGGGCGCAGAGCAGTTGTGGGTGAATCCCGACTGCGGGCT
>JALHFU010000262.1:0-3498 GCA_022838525.1 Hyphomicrobiales bacterium
CGCGCTCACGAGAACGGCCGCCCGTTGCGGAACGCGGTCTCGATCGCCGTCCGCATCGGCTTGCGCCGCCATTCGCGGTCGTAAGGCAGGCCGCGATTGTCGGGACGGCCGCCCTCCTTGTAGGCGAGCCAGGAATCGCGGTCGCTCAGGCCCCATGTCGAGACCGACTTCACCGCGGCGAAATCGAGGACGACGTCGAGATAGCGCCGGACCTCGTCGGCGACCGCGGCGTCGCGCGCCTTGAGCGCCATCTTGCGGTCCTGCTCGCGCACGTCGAGCTCGGTGATCGCGATGCGGAGGCCGAAGCCCGACAGGTCGCGCAGCAGCCCGTAGACGCCGTCGGTGTAGATCCGGCCCTTGCGCAGGTCGAGATGGGCCTGAAGGCCGACGCCGTGCACCGGCACGCCGCGCTTCTTCAGCCCCTCCACCAGCCTGAGGAGGGCGAGGCGGCGGCGGCCCTCCTCGGACGAGGCATATTCCAGCCCGTACTCGTTGAGGAACAGCCGCGCCCCGGGCGCGGTCTCCCGCGCCGTCCAGAACGCCCAGTCGATGTAGTCGGGGCCGAAGGCGCGCAGGAACTGGTTGCGCCGCAGGCCGTTGCCGTCACCGGCCGGGTCGATCGGCTCGTTGACCACGTCCCACTCGTCGATGACGTCGGCATAGCGTGGCATCACGGCCTGGAAATAGCTGCGCACATGGCCCCATTCGCGCGTCTCGGCCAAGAGCGCGTCGGCCCAGGCGGGCATGCCGAGATGCCACAACAGCGTGTGGCCGCGCATGCGCTTGCGTTCGCTGCGCGCGAAGCGGGCGATCCTGTCGGCGTCGTCGAAATCGTAGCGGCCGGGCCGCGGGCACATCCGGTCCCACTTGAACGACCATTCCGGCGTCACCGAGGAACACTCCTTCAGCGCCGTGCGGTAGCCGTGCGAGCGGGAGCGCAGCATGGTGGTGTTGACCGCGGCCCCGAACTCGCGCCCGCTCGCCCGCGCCGCCTGCGCCAGCGGCTGGGTCTCCTTCTCCTCCTCGAACGGCTCGCCGGCCTGCTTGTCGTCGCCGGCGCAGGCCGCCAGCCACGACTCGAACGAGGCGGCGGCCAGCACTTGCAGGAAACGGCGTCGCTCCATCGGGACATCCATGCGTCGGCAATCGATACCGCGCGCCATGATAGCGCCGCCGTCCCGGCAGGCAACTAATCCCAAAAGATTAGATCATGCAAAACGTACTAATCATAAAACGCAATCTTCACATCATATTTCAACTGCGAGTAACATTTGGAATGCTTCTGATAACCCGGTCAAAAGGAAAGGGTTTCAAAGATGTACGCGATAAATATAAAGTCACGCCTGGTCTGCGCGTGCGCCGCGTCTCTGCTTGCGGCATCCGCCGCCCATGCAGAATCCCGGATATCCTTCCTCGCCGCAGGCGAAGCATATGAGGGCCAGCCGGCGTTCGAAATACGCCTCGGCGACAAGGTGATCGGCCGCGGAGAGCTTGCGAAGGCGATCGACACCGTCACGGAAGGCCGTCTGTTCTTCAGTCCCGCCCCGGACGAATATCTCGAACGCTTCGAGTTCCGGATTGCCGACAGGGACTTCAGGCCCGACGCGCCGGTGCGCATCGTCCTCGTCAACGACAGGTTCAAGGAAGAGGGCTGGGGCCGCGACCGCAACCTGTTCGTCCGCTCGATCGAGGTCAACGGCCTGACGGTCCGCGCCGGCGACCTGCGCCTGATGGACGGCAAGGAGGTGCAGACGGTCAACTACCAGGCCGGGCTGCTGCCCGTCTACCACCAGAACCACATGGCCGTGGCCGAGCCGCCCGAGGGAGGCTGGCCGATGCCGGCCGCCGCCGCCCGCAGCAGCCGCCTCACGGCAAAGCCCGAAGCAGGCGGCGCCGGAGGTTGATCCGAAAGGTCGACGTTCCGGCGCGACAGGCAACGAAGGAGAATCCGGTGCGCACGCGAAACAGACAATCCCACGGCACTGCCGGTGCGCCCGGAGCGGCGATGACGGCGCTCGTCACGGGCGGGGCCGGCTTCCTCGGCTCGCATCTGTGCGAGCGCCTGATCGGCGAGGGCCACCGCGTCGTCTGCCTCGACAATTTCGACACCGGCCGCCGCGCCAACGTCGCGCATCTCCTCGGCGACGCGCGCTTCCGGCTCCTCGAGCACGACATCCTGCATCCCCTGCCCGACGGTCTGCCGCGCTTCGACGAGATCTACAACCTCGCCTGCCCGGCCTCGCCGGTCCACTACCAGCGCGACGCGGTGAAGACGGCGCTGATCTGCTCGCTCGGCACGCTCAACGTGCTGCACCGCGCCCGCCGCGACGATGCGCGCTTGCTCCATGCCTCGACCTCGGAGATCTACGGCGATCCCGAGGTCCACCCCCAGCCCGAACGCTACTGGGGCAACGTCAATTCGGTCGGGCCGCGCTCCTGCTACGATGAGGGCAAGCGCTTCGCCGAGACGCTCATCACCGACTTCGCCCACCAGACCGGGCTGCGCGCCCGCATCGTGCGCATCTTCAACACCTACGGGCCGCGCATGCAGTTCGACGACGGGCGCGTCGTCTCCAACTTCGTCGTGCAGGCGCTGAAGGGCGAGCCGCTGACCATCTACGGCGACGGCACCCAGACGCGCTCCTTCTGCTATGTCGACGACCTGATCGAGGGCTTCGTCCGCGCCATCCGCTCCGACGAGGCGCTGGACCACCCGGTCAATCTCGGCAACCCCGAGGAATACCAGGTCCTCGCCCTCGCCGGGCAGGTGCTGGCGATGACCGGCTCCTCCTCCCGCATCGTCCATCTCGGCCTGCCGGTCGACGATCCCCGCCGCCGCCGCCCCGACATCTCGCGGGCCCGCGAGCTGCTGGGCTGGCAGCCGCTGACGCCGCTCGCCTTCGGCCTCGCGGCCACGATCGACGAATTCTCGGCCCGGCTGGCGGGCGGCCGACAGCCCGTCCGCCGCTCCGCGCCGGTGCTGGTCTACGGTTGAGGAACGGAACGGGGGAGCCTGTCATGCGCGTCATCGTCGTGGGGTGCGGTTATGTCGGTCTGGTCAGCGGCGCCTGCTTCGCCGAGCTCGGCAACGAGGTCGTCTGCGTCGACGCCAATCCGGCGAGGGTCGCCGAGCTGGAGGCCGGGCATTGCCCGATCTACGAGCCCGGCCTCGAGGAGCTGATCGCGCGCAACCGGCAGGCGGGGCGGCTCTCCTTCGCCCGCTGCCTGCCCTTCCTCGGCCCCGACGTCGATCTGGTGATGATCGCGGTCGGCACGCCGCCGGCGCGCGGCGGCGGCGCGGACCTGTCCGCCGTCCACGCCGTGGCCGAGGAGATCGCGCTCAAGGCCCACGCCCGCATCGTCGTGGCGACCAAATCGACCGTGCCGCCCGGCACGGGCGACGCGGTCGAGCGCATCATCCGCGCCGCCCGCCCCGGCCTCGATGTCTCGGTGGCGTCCAACCCCGAGTTCCTGCGCGAGGGCAGCGCGCTCTCCGAC
>JALHFU010000263.1:0-3465 GCA_022838525.1 Hyphomicrobiales bacterium
CGTCAGCGTGCTGGAGCTGTTCATCGCGCTGTCGATCACGGCATTCGTGTTCTACCGCATGCACAACTCCTGGTACGGGCTGGTGTCGCGCGCCGTGCGCGAGGACCCGGCCGTCGCCTCCACCATGGGCATCAGCACCTATCGCATCCAGTTCATCGCCTTCCTCATCAGCGGCGCGGTGGGCGGGATCGGCGGCGCGGCGCTGGCGACGACGCTTCAGTTTATCTCGGCCGACACCTACTTCCTCGCGCTCGCCTTCACCATGATCGCCTCGACCGTGCTGGGCGGCTCGTTCCACTGGTTCGGGCCGATCGTCGGCGCCTTCGTGTTCACGGCGCTGCCGACGACGATGCAGGCGGTGGTCCCCGAGATCCAGGACGTGGCGAAGGGCGTCGTGCTCCTCGTCATCATGATCCTGCTGCCGCGCGGGCTCATCGATCCGCGCGTGCTCAAGCTGCGCAAGGCGCGCCGCAAGGAGCAGGCCGATGCATGAGGCGCAGACGCTCCTGGAACTGCGCGGCGTCGTCAAGCACTTCGGCGGCGTCGCCGCCGTCGGCGGGCTGTCGACCTCGGTCCGCAAGGGCTCGGTCCACGGCCTGATCGGCCCGAACGGCGCCGGCAAGACGACGGTGATCAACCTGATCACCGGCCTCTTCCATCCGACCGACGGGGAAATCCTGTTCGAGGGCAACCATCTCGAGACGCGGGCGCCGCACGACATCGCGGCGCTCGGCATCAGCCGCACCTATCAGAACGTGCGCCTGTTCAGCGGCATGTCGGCGCTGGAGCAGGTGCTGACCGGCTGCTACCTGCGCCGCGGGTCGAGCCTGTTCGCCTCCTTCGCGGGCCTGCCGAAGGCGCGGCGGGACTGGGAGGACGCGCGGGCGAAGTCGCTGGCGCTCCTCGCCCGCGTCGGCATGGCCGACAAGGCCGACGTGCTCGCCGAGACGCTTTCCTACGGCGAGCAGCGGCGCATCGAGATCGCGCGCGCTCTGGGCTCCGACCCGGCGCTCCTGCTTCTCGACGAGCCGACGGCCGGCATGAACCACGCCGAGAGCCAGGCGATCGGCCGGCTGGTGCACGAGCTGCGCGACGGCGGTCTCACCATCCTGATGGTCGAGCACAATATGGGGCTGGTCACGGAGTTCTGTGACAGCTGCACGGTGATGAACTTCGGCAAGCTCCTCGCAGAGGGCACGCCGCGCAGCTGCATCGACGATCCCGAGGTGCAGGCTGCCTATTTCGGACGGAAGAACGATGCTGCACGTAACCAACCTGTCGGCTAGCTACGGCGCGATCCGCGCCGTGAGGGGCGTCAGCCTCAAGGTCGCGCCGGGGTCGCTCTGCGTGGTCCTCGGCTCCAACGGCGCCGGCAAGTCGACCACCCTGCGCAGCATCGCCGGACTCCACCGGCCCGTCGAAGGTTCGATCACCCTTCAGGACCGCGAGATTTCGCGTCTGCGCGTCCATCAGGTCGTGCGTCAGGGCCTCGCCCTGGTGCCGGAAGGGCGCATGGTCGTCGCGCCGCTGACCGTCGAGGAGAATCTCGACCTGAGCGGCTTTGCCGGGCGCGGCGGCAATGGCGGCCAGCTCGAGCGCGTCTACGAGCTTTTCCCGCGCCTCAAGGAGCGGCGCCAGCAGAAGGCGGGCCTGCTTTCCGGCGGCGAGCAGCAGATGCTCGCCATCGGCCGGGCGCTGATGACGCAGCCGCAGGTCCTGGTCCTCGACGAGCCGTCCATGGGGCTGGCGCCGTCGATCGTCGACCTCGTGTTCGACGCCATCGTGGCGCTGCACAGGCAGGGCCAGTCGATCCTGCTCGTCGAGCAGAACGCGGCGATCGCGCTCTCGGTCTGCGACTACGGCTACGTCATGCGGCGCGGCGAGATCGTCATCGAGGGCACGGCCGAGATGCTTCGGGAAAGCCCCGAGGTGATGAAGGCGTATCTTTCCTGACCGGCATGGCCGCCGCGCGGGAAGCGCAGGCGACGGCACCGAACGGAATGCGAAAAGGGCGGTCGTCGGACCGCCCTTTCGTTCGGATGCGCCCGGCGGTTCAGGCCGCGTTGCGGCCGGGGCCGTTCTCCAGATATTTGAGCTGCAGCTTCTCGATCTCCTCGAAGCCGATCAGCTCGACGAAGTCGTGATGCACCATGCGCTTGTGCGGCAGGTTGCGCGAGTGCTTGTCCCTGACGAGCTGGGCGAGGTTGTCCTGAAGCACCTGCGCCACGCTCATCAGCGGGACGAGGGGGAAGGTGGCGAGGCCGGCCACGCTCTCGATGTCGGCGGGGGCAAGCTCCTGCTCCAGCCAGCCGAGGACCTGCAGCGAGAGCGGGACGCCCGCCTCCTGCCGCAGCGACTTCAGCGCATCGAGGTTGCGGAAGGTGTTGCTGATCGGCTGCACGACATCGGCGCCCGCCGCCACATAGGCCTTGGCGCGGGCGATCGCCTCGGGCACCGTGGCGGCGTCGGTGCGGGCGACGATGAGCATGTGGGGATTGCGGCGCGCCTCGACGGCGGCCTCGATCTTCTTCGCGGCCTCCTCCATCGGGATGGTCTCGACGCCCGCGACGCAGATCGGGCAGCGCTTGGGCGCGACCTGGTCCTCCATGATCACGGCCGCGGCACCCGCATTCTCGAACTCGCGGATCGCGCGCATGGCGTTGATGGCGTTGCCGTAGGCGGTGTCGATGTCGGCCACCACCGGCACGTCGACCGCGTTGACGACGTTGCGGACGACGCCGACATTCTCGGTTAGCGTGTAGAGCTCGGCGTCGGGCATGCCGAGCAGCGACGCCGACACGCCGAAGCCGCTGGTCATGATGCCCTCGAAGCCGGCGCGCTCGATCATCCTGGCGGAGAAGGCGTCGTAGGCGCCGCCCATCCACACCGTCTTCTGGGCCAGCACCCGCTCCCGGAACTCTGCGCTTGCGCCGCGATGCATCATGTCGAACTCCCTGTTTCCTGCCCATGGCCGCCGGTGGCGGGGGCATCGCTCTGCTTGATGTAGCCGATGAGGCCGCCGGCCTCGAGCATCGCCCGGTCGGCCAGCGACAGCGGCTCGATCGGCAGCGACGTTCCCCGTGTCAGGTTGCGGACCTCGTTGGCGTCGTAGTCCACCTCGATCTCGTCCCAGCGCTCCACCAGCCCGAGGATTCCGGGGCATGTCGCCTGCGGGAAGCCCATGCTGATCTCGCCGCGCCAGTAGCCGGGCGAGAACGACTCGCAGACCACGCCGGCGATGCCGAGATGGCGCATCGCGCGCATGGGCGGGTAGTGCGGGTGGCCGTAGCCGAAATTGTGGTTGCCGACCAGGATGTCGCCCGGCTTCACCTTGTCGCGGAAGTCCGGGTCGTAGGCTTCCATCGCCACGGCGGCCAGCTCGTCGATATCGGTGATCTTGATGTTCTTGACGCCGACGATCTGGTCGACGTCGAAGTTGATCTCGTCGAAGATGAAGGCGACCCG
>JALHFU010000264.1:0-3458 GCA_022838525.1 Hyphomicrobiales bacterium
GCCCAAGACGTAGACCGCTCCCTGCGCCTCGACGGTGCGGGGGCAGCGCCGTCTCTGCGGCCCGTGGCGCGCTGGTGGCACGAGGACGCCACCTCAGCCTGTCGGCCCGTCCTGGGGGCATCCTGCGCATGCTCACGGGCACCATCGGGCCGGGGCGTGCGGAGGGTGGTGCGACTTCTTCTACAGCGACGGCCTGACACTGACCGCGCAACCGACCATTTCTACCCGGCGCAATTTTCCACACGGAGCACGGAACCGACACCGGAACACGACGACGGCGCCCCCCGCGTGTGGAGGCGAGGGGCGCCGGCTGGTGGGGCGGCCGCGCTGGCAGGGTCACAGCGCCAAGGATGCGCTCTCCTGCCATCCAGTCCCGTGCTCCCCCGGTCCATCCTGCGGCCCGTCGGCCATCCGGGGGCGGGTGAGGTTCACGCGGCCGCCCAAGGTCACTGCTGGAGCAGGCGCAGGAGTCCGGCGTCGATCACGTCGGCGCCGATGCGTGCCCATGCGAACAAGCCGCGCTGCCCGGTGGGGAAGCCGCTGCCGTCGACCACGGTCTGCACGGGTTCGATGGTCATGCCGGCACGCTGGGCGATGAGGTAGCCGCGGAAGTCACCGCACACCATCTGGTTCGCGCTGCCCGTGGTGGTCTCCAGGGCGGGGAAGTCCTCAGCGGAGTACACCGGCCGGCCGCGGAGCTGGGCGAGCCGGCCGCCCAGGTCAACGGTGCGGTTGCCGTACTCGTCGCCCCACGCGCCGACAGCCTCACGCACGGACTCCGACATGAGCCACGACGCGTTGTCGCGGGCGCGGTCGGGCAGCGCCACCCACACCTTGCCGATATCGCCGGGGGCGAGAGAGCCGGGCGCAGTGATCTGCACTTCACTGCCGGCGATCGCGTCCAAGGCGGTGAGGATGCCCTTGGGGGCGCCGCTGCCGCTGCCGGTGGCGAGCACTCCGGCGAGGGTGTCATCCCAGCCGGTGGCGAGGATGCGCAGCAGCTGCGCGTCGAGCTCAACCGCATCCTGCTGCAACTCAATGGAGTAGGTGACCCACGCGCGGGCGGTGTGAATGTCCACGGTGGGCTGGGTGAGGGTGGGGCTGGCGTCCGTCGAGGCGGTCCCCTCGGGGGTGAACGTCCAGGTGACGCCGGAGGTCGCGACCCCGTGCCACTTGTTGGCGGTGATGGTCTCGTTCCGGGCGAGCCGGCGCAGCGGGTTCGCGCTGCCCTGCGCGTTCACGACGATGGTCGGATCGAGGAACGACGGCACCGCGTAACCGCCCGTGCTGCCGCTGCCCTCCGCCATCGAGGCGCGCTGCACCGCGGCGACGGCGGCCGCCTCCGACTCGGAGAGGGTGATGATGTTGCCCATCTGGTTGGCGGTGATCTTGCGGAAGGCGGCGCGGTAGTCCGGCCCACTGGTGAGGGCGATGTGCCGCGCGAGGGCGCCGGTGTCCAGGTTCGGGCTGGTCTCCGACCGGAGCAGGGTGTCAACGTGGGTGCGCTGCGAGTCGGTGAGGTGGGCGGCGTCCCGTTCGAGCGAGCGGAGGGCGGTGTCCCGCACCTGACGGGCGTCCATCCGCTCCACGTCCTCGGGCCGTACCCGCGCGCCGTCGTCGGACAGGCTCACGCGCACGGTGCCCCACTTCGCGCGGGACTCTTCCACGCGGTCCAGCCGCTCGTGGCGCCGGATCACGTCCTCGACCTCGGCGGCGTCCCGCTCGAGCTGGGTCCATTCCTGGTCCTCGGCGGGGGTGAGGGCACGCTGGCCGGCGCGGGTGTGCAGCCGCTCCATGTCGGCGCGGATCTCTGCGAGCCGGGCCGTCAGCCTGGCATCGGGGGTGAAGGTGGTACTCATCGGGGTTGCTCTCTCTCTGGAGTCTCAGTGCCGCTCTCGGCGGCGGGTTCGAGTACCCGGAGGTAGTGCGCGCGTAGGCGCCGCTCGGATCGCGTCAGCTCGCGGCCCGCGGTACGGCGGTCGAGCGCCCATAGGGCACGCTCAACGCGGCACCGTTCGAGCCATGCGGCGAAGTCGGTCACGGGATCATCTCCGGGCAGGGGGGTGCGGGAGGATTCCTCAACCGCGATGCTTGGGCGGATCACCAGCCCGGAGGGGGTGCCGGGGCGGGTCACCAGCCGCGGCCCTCCCATTGTATCGCGGGGCGCCGTCACCGTGCGTCACCCCGGCGTGCGTCACGGGCGAGGGCGGCGCGGGCGCGGGCGGCAGCCTGCGCGCGGGTCCGGCGCCGCTGGCGGGCGCGGGCGCGGGAGTGACTTCTGGCGGTGCTCATGCGGTCCTCCACGGGTGTAGGTTGGCGCGGAACTCGATCACGAAGAAGTGCCAGAAGCTGGGCACCTCGTGGCGGTGGCGGGGGGTGTAGCGGGGTCGGTGCTTCACGGTGTCTCTCCTCCTTGGATGCGGCGGGCGGGTGCCCACATGGGCGGTGTGTCGGGGGTGTGTCGGGCGAGGACGCGCCCGTTCGGGCTGAACTTGACGAGGGCGCCGCAGGTGAAGCAGCAGACGGTGCGGGTGCCGTCAGGGTGTCGTCGACCGTGCACGAGGGCGCGGCTGCAGCCGGGCCAGTGGGCGAGCATGTCGCGGGTCATCGGGGCGGATCGCCCACCTCGTTGCCGCCCGGCCGGCCGTCGTCCCAGCAGTACCCAGGGCGAGGGCCGTGGCCGTAGTCGGTGGCCTTGATGACGCACCGGGCGCGCAGCCAGTGCAGCACGTTGTAGTTGCCCAGCTGGCCCAGGTACGCGTTCAACTCGTCGGTGCCGGCATCGTCCAGCCCGGCCGCGGTCACGGCTGCCACGAGCTGCCGGGCCGTGACCGTCGTGCCCTTGCCCTGCCGCCGGCGCCTCACGATGCCCTCCCGATCGAGTACACACCGCGTGCGCCGCGCCGCTGCAGCCGGGCCTGCGCGCCGTCCTCCTGGTCCCCGAGTGGGACTCTGAGTGCCACGATCAGGCGGGCCAGCACAATGCTCTGCTGCCGCAACTCCACGACGGCGGCGCTCGCCTTGACCTCGCCGAGTCGGGTCGTGGTGAGCGGGCCGTCCCGGTCGACCACCTCCTGCAGCGCGGCGCAGGTGTCAGCGACGCGGCAGGCGCGCACCAGGAGCGCCACCTCGTGTTCGGCGAGGTCGTACTCCTGCAGGATGGAGCGCCACAACTTCCGGCCCTCGGTGCCGCTGCCACGCGGTGCGGGTGGGATTCTGTCGCTCACGGGGTCCTCCCACTTCTGGATCGGTTCAGCCTGCCTACGTAGGAATGTCTGGAGCGAAGGGTCCCCGGCCCTGTTCCCCCTTCAATAAACGCGCAGGTCACGGGCTCGCCGCGGGTTGCGCTCATGTGGTCCTCCTCGTCGTGGTCGTGGTCGTGGTGGAGGCGGTGAGGTCGTGGTCGAACGTGATGGTGCCGGCGCCGCAGTCGGCGCAGGTGTGCCAGGTCCTGCCCG
>JALHFU010000050.1:0-21754 GCA_022838525.1 Hyphomicrobiales bacterium
GGGAATGGCGGTACCAAAAACCGCTGCCTTACCGCTTGGCTACGCCCCAAGAGCGACGGCGGTTCCTTACCCCGCACGGCCGGCGAGGTAAAGCGGAACTTGCCGGCGACGGTAGCCGGTGAAGGGGCGGTCCGGTGGGCATGCCTATTGCCGCGGGGCGCGGGGCGGGCTATCGCCGGAACATGACCGCCTCTCCCGACGATGCCGCCGTCCTTTCCTTCATCGAACCGCTCGTGCTGAGGGCGGGCGCGCGGATCATGGAGATCGCGGCCGCGGGCATAGCGGCGGAGGAGAAGGCCGACGCCTCGCCGGTGACGAGGGCCGACCGCGAGGCCGAGGCGATCCTGCTTTCCGGGTTGCGGCAACGGTTTCCCGGCGTGCCGATCGTCGCCGAGGAGGAGGCGTCCGCCGGCCTCGCGCCGCGCGAGGCGGGGGAGGTGTTCTTTCTCGTCGATCCGCTCGACGGCACCCGCGAGTTCGTCCGCGGCGGCGACGACTTCACCGTCAACGTCGCGCTCGTCCGCGCGGGCGTGCCCGTCGTCGGCGCGGTCTACGCGCCGGCCTGCCACCGGCTCTATCTCGGCCGGCCTGGCGTTGCCGAGGCGGTGGAGACGGATGCGGGCCATTCGCCGCGCTCAAGGCGCAGGATCGCCGTGCGTGCGCCGGCCAGCCCGCCCGTCCTCGTCGTCAGCCGCTCGCACGGCACGCCGGAGACGGAAGCCTACATCGCCGGGCTCGGGCCGGTGGAGCGCATGTCCATCGGATCGTCGCTGAAATTCTGCCTGCTGGCCGCGGGCTGCGCCGATCTCTACCCGCGCATGGGGCGCACGATGCAGTGGGACACGGCCGCGGGCGACGCGGTGCTGCGGGCGGCCGGCGGAGTGACCCGGGGGCTCGACGGCAGGCCGTTCGTCTACGGCGCGGGCACCGCGCCGGGCGACGAGCCCTTCGCCAACCCGCACTTCATCGCCGAGGGCGGGAGCCCGCGATGAGCCGCGGCACGGCGCGCGCATTTCGCCTCTTGGCGGCGGCGGGCGGGCGCGGCATGAAGAGGGCGCGCATGCGGGCCGCCATCTGCTGCGGCCATGGAACTTAAGCCCGGCTATCCCGTTCGCCTGCCGGGCCAGGAGGGCACCGAGACATGATCTCAATCGTCGAGACGACGCCTTATGCGGACCAGAAGCCCGGCACGTCGGGCCTGCGCAAGAAGGTCCGGGTGTTCCGGCAGAAGAACTATGTCGAGAACTTCATCCAGTCGATCTTCGATTCGGTCGCCGGGTTTCACGGCGAGACGCTGGTGATCGGCGGCGACGGCCGCTATTTCAACCGCGAGGCGATCCAGATCGCGATCAGGATGGCGAGCGCCAACGGGTTCGGCCGCGTCATCGTCGGCCAGGGCGGCATCCTGTCGACGCCGGCGGCCTCGCACCTCATCCGCAAGAACCGCGCCTTCGGCGGCATCGTCCTGTCGGCCAGCCACAACCCCGGCGGGCCGGAGGAGGATTTCGGCATCAAGTACAATGTCGGCAACGGCGGCCCGGCGCCGGAGAAGCTGACGGAGGCGATCTTCGCCCGCAGCGGGGTGATCGACCGCTATGCCATCGCCGACATTCCCGAGGTCGACGTCGACACGCCCGGCACGACCACCGCCGGCGACATGATCGTCGAGGTGGTGGACCCGGTCGCCGACTATGCCGCGCTGATGGAAAGCCTGTTCGATTTCGACGCGATCCGTGCGCTGTTTAGCGGCGGCTTCACCATGGTGTTCGACGCCATGCACGCCGTGACCGGACCCTATGCCGTCGAGATACTGGAGCGGCGGCTGGGGGCGCCGGCCGGCACGGCGCGCAACGCCACGCCGCTTCCCGATTTCGGCGGCCATCATCCCGACCCCAACCTCGTCCACGCGCGCGAGCTCTACGAGCTGATGATGTCGCCGGAAGCGCCGGACTTCGGCGCGGCATCCGACGGCGACGGCGACCGCAACCTGATCCTCGGGCGCGGCATCTTCGTCACGCCGTCGGATTCGCTGGCGATGTTGGCGGCGAACGCGCATCTGGCGCCGGGCTATCGCGACGGCCTCAAGGGCATCGCGCGCTCGATGCCGACCAGTGGCGCGGCCGACAGGGTGGCGGAAAAGCTCGGCATTCCGCTCTACGAGACGCCGACGGGCTGGAAGTTCTTCGGCAACCTGCTCGATGCCGGACTCGCCACCATCTGCGGCGAGGAAAGCGCCGGCACCGGCTCCGACCATGTGCGGGAGAAGGACGGGCTGTGGGCCGTCCTGCTGTGGCTCAACATCCTCGCGGCGCGCGGCGAGAGCGTGAAGGAGATCGCCCGGCGGCACTGGGCCGAGTACGGGCGCAACTATTATTCGCGCCACGACTACGAGGGGCTGGATGCGGAGGTCGCCGACGGGCTGATGGCGGCATTGCGCGAAAAGCTGCCGCAACTGCCCGGCACGGGTTTCGCCAGCCTTGCGGTCGAGGCGGCGGACGATTTCTCCTATCACGACCCGGTCGACGGCTCGGTCAGCACCGGGCAGGGCGTGCGCATCCTCTTCGCCGGCGGCTCGCGCATCGTCTTCCGCCTGTCGGGCACCGGCACCACCGGCGCGACGCTGCGTGTCTATCTCGAATGCTACCAGCCGGACCCGGCCAGGCACGGCCTCGACACGCAGGAGGCGCTGGCCGGCCTGATCGACGCGGCCGAGCGCATCGCCGATATCTCGCAGCGCACCGGGCGGACGGCGCCGAGCGTCATCACCTGACCGGCTCGCCGGCTCCCGCCGGAGGGGAGTGATCTACGGCGCGGCGACTTCCGGGCCGGGATGGGCGCAGTCGGCGATGCTGCTCTTGTCGAGCTCGCCGAGGAAGGCTTCACGCGCGGCGGCGAGCTTCGAGCGGAAGCGGCAGCCCGGCGTCAGCCGGCAGGCGCCGCCGTCCGGCCGGAAGCACTCGACCATCGCATGCCGCTGCTCGAGGAACCGCACCACCTCGCCGAGACGGATCGCCCCGGGCGGCCGCGACAGCTTCATGCCGCCGCCCGCGCCGCGCTGGGTGGCGATGTAGCCGCCGCGCGCCAGATCCTGCACCACCTTGGCGAGATGGTTGTAGGGAATGTCCAGCCTGCGGGCGAGATGGGCCGTGGTCGTGGCCGTTTCCGGCGCGTCGGCCAGAAGCATCAGCGTCCGCAATCCGTAGTCGGTGAAGGCGGCAAGGCGCATGGCCTCTCCCTGACCGGCATTTACAATGCCTGTTGGCGCGACTATAAACTGGTAAAGAAAATACCATTTTTAACCGAACCTGTCCATTCACGGGGGCGGCGTCGCGGACGCGGTTCCTTCGGCGACATCATCGACATGGAGCATGAGCATGACTGAGGACAATCCGGCCGCCGCGCTGCGGGGGCGCACCGTCGGCGACATCGCCGCGAGCCTGCCCGGCGCGACCGCGGTCTTCCGCCGGTTCAGGATCGATTTCTGCTGCAACGGCGATCTCGATCTGGCGGCCGCCGCCGCGCGGCGCGGCGTCGATCAGGCGGAACTGGAGCGGGCGCTGGCCGGGATCGCGGTCGAGGCCGCGGAGGCTCCGGCCGCGATGGACAGCGGCGCGCTGATCGAGCACATCCAGACCTGCTATCACGAGGCGCACAGGCGGGCGCTGCCGGAGCTGATCGCGCTGTCGCGCAAGGTCGAGGCGGTGCACCGCGAGCACCCGCGCGTTCCGGCCGGGCTTTCCGAGGCGCTGCGCCGCATGGCCGCGGAGCTGGAGACACATATGCACAAGGAGGAGGCCGAGCTGTTCCCGGCCATGCTGGACAAGGGCGACGGCGCGCTGGGCCGGTCGATCGCCGACCTGCGCGCCGAGCATGACGGGCAGGGCCGTGGCAGGCGCTCTATGTCGGCACCGAGCAGCTCGTCGAGGACCTGATGGAGCATATCCACCTCGAGAACAACGTGCTCTTCCCGCGCTTCGCGGCCGGCGCGTCGCCCGCCTAGAGCACGGGGCATCCCGCCCTACTGCACCAGCACGGCGCGGCCGCAGGTCGCGCCGTGGACGCGCACGTCCGCCTGCCCGAGCGACAGGCCGAGCAGCCGCAGCAACTCGTTCAGCACCAGGTCGAGGGCAGGGGCCGCGGCACCGACGGTCTGGCCGAGAAGGCCGGTGACGTTGGGCGGCAGGATGAGGAGCGGAATGCCGAGCAGGCCGAGCTCCACCTTCACCTGCAGCGACAGGCTGGAGAAGAGCGACGCGGTCAGCGAGGTCAGGATCGTGCCGGTCGAGACCTGCTTGATCCGGCCGGCCGCGATGTCGCCGGCGGTGAAGGTCAGGTCTGCCTGCGCCTGCCCGGTGACGCTCACCAGCGGCAGCTGGACGAGCCGTGCCGGGGAGCGCGGCGCGGGATTGGCGAAGTTGACGATCCGCTTCGGGTCGACCTCGGCGAGGTAGAGATTGGCGATGCCGGGCCGCGCCGCGATCCTGACCTGGACGCTGTCCGGCCGGCCGGTCGGGCAGGAAATGCTCTTCAGCCGCGCCTCGGCATAGGCGAGCTCGAGATAGAGCGGGATGCGGATGCGCGCGCCGAGAAGGTTGGTCAGGAGCGCGTTGTTGGCGATCTCGGCGACGACCCGCAGGCGCGTCTGCGCGGTGCGCACCACCTCGCCGCCGGAGCCGATGGTGAACCACGGCGACTGCTGCGGCGGCTCGCCGATGGCGAGGTCGACCGAAACGGCGAGCAGGCCCGGTACGGTCGCCTCGAGGTCGAGCGCCACCTGCTTGCCCTTGCCGGCAAGCACCGCGCCCATGGTCAGGAGCTCCATCACGTCGACCTCGGCCCCGACCTGATGGATCTCCGCCCGCGCCACCTGCCGGTCGAGGCCGATCAGGCGGGAGAGCGGAAAGGAGGGCGCCTTGGTGCCGCCCGCCTGCAGGCTGAGCTTGCGTGCCGCCGTCTCGGCCTTCGGGCCGATGCCGTCGATCCGCGCGATGGCGCCGGCGATCTGGCCGACCGTCACCTCGGCGTCGAGGACCTCGCTGTAGCTCGCGGCGGTCAGGTCGAGCTCGACCGCGAGCGCGTCGATGAAGGACAGCAGCGAGACGTCGGCGCCGAGCAGCGCGTTGTAGTCCATCAGCGACAGCGCGACGCTGGAGCCGGTGAGCCCCGAGAGCAGCTTGTTGGCGATGCCGTCCCTGAGCTCCAGCAGCCGCGATCCGACGGAGAAGGCGGCGCTGACGGTCGTGGCCGCGGTGCCCTCGACGACGATCTGCGGCGGCGGGATCAGTGCTGCGCCGAAATGGCGCGAGCCGATGGTCCGGTACGTGACCTTGACCGCGTTGACCCGGCCGGGATTGGCCCCCGAACCCGGCGTGAACCTCTCCTGCGGGTCGAGCGCCGGCGAGCCGACATATTCGCCGAGGGCGATGACCGCCTGGTCCTCGGTCGAGGCGACGTCGGTGCCGGGGCGCCATGCGATGCGCCGGTCCTCGCGCAGCGTGCCGATGGCGACGGTGTCGATGCCGTTGTCCTGGAAGACGAGGCGCACCGCCTCCTCGGCATTGGCGAGGTTCGCCGCCGCGGTGATCGCCGCGAGGTCGGCGAGCCCCTGCGCACGGCGCTTCTCGAGATAGAGCGAGCCGGTGTCGACCGCGACGGCGGCAAGGACGATGGCGACCGGCATCATGATCGCGCTCATCATCGCGAACTGGCCGCGCCGGTCGCGCCGGAAAAACTGCAGGGCCGGGCGAAGAGGACGCATCAGATGCCTCCCATCCTGATCGTCGCGCGCCGCCGGATCGTCTGGTCGGGCATGGGCAGGGCGTCCCACAGGCTCCAGATCGGCAGCTTGCTGGCGTCGTAGCTGATGGTCACGTCGAACTGGCTCGCATCCGCGGCGCTGTCGCCGACCTCGACGGCGAGCCGCGCCGGATCGATGAAGATGTAGCCTTGGGCATTGTTCTCGATGAAGCGCAGCGCGAGGTCGCGCCGCTCCTGTGCGTCGAGGCCGGCGACGGCGGTGCGCGCCGCGTCCGAGGAAAGCTGCTGGACGGAATGGGCCGCCCCGAAATAGATACCGTAGGCGGTCATGCCGAGGATCAGGAGAAGGTAGAGCGGGGCGAGGATGGCGAACTCCACCGCCGTTGAGCCCGAGATCTCGGCGGCGACGTTGCGGCGGCATGATGTCGGGACCTGTCTGCTCATGCCGGCAATGGAAGCAGAAGGGAATGGCGAAGCTGTAAGCTGTCTACACAACTCCTGATTGTGCCATGATGTGGCCGAACGCGGCATATTGACTCCGGGAGCGCGGAATCCATGATTTTCAGGTGCGCTTGCAGGCCCCAGATGATATCGAGTTGGGATTCCGTGCCGCATCCGGCCTGCCCACTGCCCCTCCGGAGACGAAAATGCGTATGACGCAGCACACCGACTACGCGCTTCGCATGTTGATCTTTCTCGCCAGCCGTCCCGACGGCACATGCACCGTCAGCGACGTGGCCGATGCCTATCGCCTGTCCCGCAACCATCTGCTCAAGGTGGCGCTGCGCCTGCGCCGGCTCGGCGTGATCTCCACCATGCGCGGCCGCTCCGGCGGCATCCGGCTCGCGAGGGAGCCGCACGAGATCAGGCTCGGCGAGCTGGTGCGCTGGACCGAGGAGGATTTCTCGCTGGTCGAGTGCATGCAGGACGGCGGCGGCGCCTGCTCGATCTCGCCGATCTGCCGGCTCAAGGGCATTTTCGGCGAGGCGCTGGAAGCCTATCTCGCCGTGCTCGACCGCTACACGCTGGCGGATGCGACCAACAATCGTCCCGGGCTGCGCGCGCTGCTCGGCCTCAGCGCGGAGGCCGCCTGACGGGAAACCGGCCCCGCCCGGCTTGCGGCATGGCGCGAATCGTCCGGCTTCCTATATTGGGTGAAAGGAACATCGGAGGAGGGAGCGTATGCTTCGCAGGAAAGGCCGGACGGCGAAGACGGAGGGGAAGGTCTCTTCCCGTTTCCCGGCGCTCCTGCGCGGGCTGAAGCCCGATGTCGCGCTCTCCTTCATGCCCGACGGCGGCGACACGCTGATCGCCTCCTACAACGTGCACAAGGGCATCGGCTTCGACCGGCGCTTCGATCCCGCCCGCACCATTGCCGTCATCCGCGAGATGAATGCCGACGTGGTCGCCCTGCAGGAGGCGAGCGGCCGCTTCGGCGAGCGCGAGAGTCTGCTCGACCTCGACCGGCTGGCGCATGAATGCGACCTCGTCCCCGTGCCGGTCAGCGGCCCCGACGGGCAGCATGGCTGGCACGGCAACCTGATCCTGTTCCGCGAGGGAACCGTCACCTCCGCGCGGCAGCTTGCGCTGCCGGGCGTGGAGCCGCGCGGCGCGGTGGTCATCGACCTGACGCTGACCGCGGGGCCCTTGCGCATCATCGCCGCCCATCTCGGCCTCCTGCGCAACTCCCGCGCCAAGCAGATCGAGACGCTGCTTTCCGTCGCCGAGGCGCATGACGGCCGGCCGACGCTGCTGATGGGCGACCTGAACGAATGGCGGGTCGGCCGGCGTTCGGCGCTGAGCGGGCTCGCCCCCGACTTCGGCCCGCTCCATGCGACGCTGCCCAGCTTTCCCTCGCGCTTTCCGCTTCTGGCGCTCGACCGGGTGCTGGGCAAGCCGCACGACCTGATCTGCGGCGTCGAGCTCCACGACAGCCCGCTGGCGCGGGTCGCCTCCGACCACCTGCCGATCAAGGCCTCGATCCGGCTCGGCGCGGCGAACGGAGCCTCCGGGGACGACGAGCCGCAGACTGTCGCAGCGTAGGGCAGAACAGGGGAGAGACGCGATGATCACAGGAGCCCAATGCCGTGCCGGCCGCGCACTGGCGGAACTCACCCGCGAGATGCTGGCGAAGCTGTCCAGGGTCGACGCCACGGTGATCGAGCATTTCGAGCGCAAGCTGGACAAGCCGGACGACGGGACGATGAAGGCGATCGCCGACGCGCTGGAAGGGGCGGGCGTGGTCTTCATACCCGAGAACGGCGGCGGCGTGGGCGTGCGGCTGAAGTTCACCGCCTCGGAAGCCAAGCGGATCGCCACGCTGGAGAACGAGGGCGGCGCCGTCGGCCTCGACGACGTGCAGCAATAGCAGCCGCATCGCGCGAAGGGCGGCCGTCCGGGCTCCCGTCCCGCGCGGCAGGCGCCCGGCTGCCGGGAACGCCGGAGCAGGCCGCAGAAATGCGGGCATCGCCGATATTCGCCTTGATCGCGGGAACCGATCTTCATTAGGGATGGTATCGGACTGCTGCCGAAGGACCCTGCCATGAGCGTCAATGTCGCCCCCATCGGGCTTGCCCGCGATCTTCAGGAGCGCGCCCGTTCCGGCAAGCCGATCCGCATCGGCCTGATCGGCTGCGGCGAGATGGGCACCGACATCGTCACCCGCGTCGCCCACATGCAGGGTATCGAGGTCGGCGCGATCGTCGAGCGCGACCCCGAACGCGCCCTCAAGGCCGCCGAGATCGCCTATGGCGAGGCGGGCCATGCACGCGAGGCGGATGCCGCCCCGGCGCTCGACGCGGCGATGGAGGCGGGCAGGATCGCCGTCACCGGCGATGCCGGCCTCGTCATCGGCAGCGGCCTGATCGACGTGGTGATCGACGCGACCGGCGTGCCGGCCGTCGGCGCGGAGATCGGCCTCCGGGCAATGGAGAACGGCAAGCATCTGGTGATGATGAACGTCGAGGCGGACGTGACCATCGGCGCCTATCTCAAGAGCGAGGCCGACCGGCTGGGCGTGGTCTATTCGCTCGGCGCCGGCGACGAGCCCTCGGCCTGCATGGAACTGATCGAGTTCGTCTCGGCCATGGGCCACCCCATCGTCGCCGCCGGCAAGGGCAAGAACAACCCGCTGAACGTCGACGCCACCCCGCCCGACTACGAGGAGGAGGCGGCGCGGCGCAACATGAACGTGCGCATGCTGGTCGAGTTCGTCGACGGCTCCAAGACCATGGTCGAGATGGCCGCCATCGCCAATGCCACCGGGCTGGTGCCGGACAGGGCCGGCATGCACGGGCCGGCCGCGACGCTGCCGGAACTGTCGAAGGTGCTGGTGCCGGAACGGGACGGCGGCGTGCTCTCGCGTGTCGGCGTGGTGGATTACACCATCGGCAAGGGCGTGGCGCCCGGCGTGTTTGTGGTCGCCGATATGTCGCATCCGCGCATCTCGGAGCGCATGGAGGACCTGAAGATGGGCAAGGGGCCGTACTTCACCTTCCACCGCCCCTATCACCTGACCTCGCTCGAGGTGCCGCTGACCTGCGCCCGCGTCGTGCTGCACGGCAAGGCCGACATGGTGCCGCTGGCCAAGCCCGTCGCCGACGTCTGCGCCGTCGCCAAGAAGGATCTCGCGCCCGGCGACCGGCTCGACGCCATCGGCGAGTATTGCTACCGCGCCTGGATCATGACGGCCGGGGAGGCGCGCGCCGCGCGCGCCGTTCCCTGCGGCCTGCTGCAGGGCGGGACCGTCACCGCGCCCATCGCGAAGGGCGACCTCATCACCTACGCCAATGCCGCGCCCGCGCCGGGCTCGAAGATCGCCGAGCTGAGGGCGCGGCAGGACCGTCTCGTCTGGGGCTAGGAAGACGGATCGCGACCTGTCATCCAGCGGTCATGTAGGCGATGCAGGGAGAAGCCGGCGGGCCGCGGGCGCGGCGACCGCCGGACAGGGATGCAACGAGGAGGCACCATGAGGACGATTTTCAACAGGCTTGCGGCCGGCGGTGCGGTGCTGGCGCTGGCGCTCTCGGCCGGCGCGGCCGATGCGGGCACGATCACGCTCTACACCTCGCAGCCGGAAGCCGACGCCACGCGCACCGTCGAGGCCTTCAAGGCGGCCAATCCCGGCGTCGAGGTCGAGATCTTCCGCTCGGGCACCAGCGATCTCCTGACCAAGCTCGCCGCCGAGTTCGCGGCCGGCGCGCCGCAGCCCGACGTGCTGCTGATCGCCGATGCCGTGACCATGGAACTGCTGAAGAAGGACAACCGGCTGCTCGCCTATCCCGAAGCCGACGTCGAGGGGCTGGCGCAGGATTCCTACGACGCCGAGCGCACCTATTTCGGCTCGAAGCTGATCACCACGGGCATCGCCTACAACACCGCCGCGGCCGAGAAGCCCGAGAGCTGGGCCGATCTCGTCAAGCCCGAATACAAGGACGGCGTGGTGATGCCGAGCCCGCTCTATTCGGGCGCGGCCGCCTACATGATGTCGGGCGTGGCGCTCGATCCGTCGCTGGGCTGGGACTTCTACACCGGGCTCAAGGCCAACGACGCCATTACCGTGCGCGGCAACGGCGCGGTGCTGAAGGCGGTGGCCGGCGGCGAGAAGCCCTACGGCATCCTCGTCGACTTCATGGCGCTCAACGCCAAGGCGCAGGGCTCGCCGGTCGAGTTCGTGTTTCCGTCCGAGGGCGTGACCGCCGTGACCGAGCCGGTCGCCATCCTCTCCACGGCGAAGAACGTCGAGGACGGCAAGCGCTTCGTCGACTTCATCCTGTCGGATGAGGGCCAGAAGCTCGCGCGCGACATGGGCTACCTGCCGGCGAAGGCAAGCGCCGGCCGGCCCGACTGGCTGCCGGAGGGCGTCGAGGTGAAGCTCCTGCCCGTCGACATCGAGGCCGTCGTCGAGCGCATCGAGGCCGACAAGGCCAAGTTCGCCGAGCTGTTCGGCGGCTGAGACCCGGGCACGGCATGACGGGGACGCATTGGTCGTGCAGGCGGGGCTGAGACGGGGCCGGGGCCAGGAGATGGCCCTGGCGACGGCGGTGGCCGTGGCCATCGCCGTCTTCTCGCTCCTGCCGATGCTGCGGCTGCTGCGCGAGACCGTCGCCCCGGCGGGTGCGCTTTCGCTCGACATCGTCGGGGCGGGGCTCATGAGCCGCGCGACTTGGGTCGCGACCGTCAACTCGCTGGTGGTGGGCATCGGCGGCACGGTGCTCGCGGTCGCGCTCGGCACGCTGGTAGCGCTGGTCGTGACGCTGACCGACATGCGCGGGCGCAGCCCCTTCATCCTGTTCTTCGTCATGCCGCTGATGATCGCGCCGCAGGTGACGGCGCTCGCTTGGCTGCAGCTGTTCGGGCCGGCGAGCCCGTTCCTCAAGCTGATCGGGCTCGCGCCGCCGCTCGGCAGCCGCAACCCGCTCTATTCGCCGGGCGGCATCGTGCTGCTGCTGGGCATCCAGTATGCGCCGCTGGTGTTCCTGCTGGTCCGGGCCGGGCTGCGCCGGCTGCCGCGCGAGCTGGTCGAGGCGGCGCGCGCAGCGGGCGCAGGCCCCTTCACCGTGCTCGCCACCATCGTGGTGCCGCTGATGACGCCGTCGATCATGGCCGCCGCCGCGCTCGCCTTCGTCTCCTGCGTCGGCAATTTCGGCATTCCGGCCTTCCTCGGCATTCCCGCCAACTATCTCGTGTTGCCGACGCTGATCTACCAGCGGCTGGCGGGCGGCGGGCCGGCCGTGCTCGGCGAGGCCGCGTTCCTGTCGGTGCTGATCGGAATGATCGCCATGGCCGGCATCGTCGCGCAGGAGCGCATGAGCCGGCGGCGCGACTACCGCATCGGCGCGTCGTCGCTGGCGAGCGAGCCCTATGCGCTCGGCCGCTCGCGCCTGCCCGTCGAGGCGGCGATGTGGGCGCTGATCGCGTTGATCCTGGTGCTGCCGATGGTCGGCCTCATGCTGTCGTCGCTGGTGCCGGGCTACGGCATCCCGCTCTCGGCGGCGACGGCGACGCTCGCCAACTACCGCTTCGTGCTGTTCGAGCACGCCGCCTCGCAGCGCGCCTTCGCCAACAGCCTCGGCCTGTCGCTGTCGGCCGCCGTCTTCGCGGTGCTGGCCGCGCTGCCCATCGCCTATCTGGTGGCGTGGGGCAGGCAGCGCTGGGTGCGCTTCGTCAACCTGTCGATCGAGCTTCCCTATGCGCTGCCGGGCGTGGTGCTGGCCATCGCGGCGCTGCTCATCTTCCTCAAGCCGCTGCCGCTGACGGGCATCCACCTCTACAACACGGTCTGGATCATCCTCTACGCCTATCTCGCGCGCTTCCTCGTGCTGGCCGTGCGGCCGACCGTCAGCGGCTTCCACCAGATCGACCGGGCGCTGGAGGAGGCGGCGCAGGTGGCGGGCGCGGGCCTGTTCGCGCGCCTGCGCGGCATCGTCTTCCCGCTGGTCGCGCCGGCGGCGATGGCCGGCGGCCTGCTGATCTTCATGACCGCCTTCGGCGAGCTGACCGTGTCGGCGCTCTTGTGGTCGTCGGGCGCGGAGACTATCGGCGTGGTGATGTTCTCCTTCGAGCAGGCGGGCGATTCGAAATATGCCGCGGCGATCTCGGCCGTCACCGTCGCCGTGACTTTCGCGCTGATGCTGGCGGCCAACCTGTTCGCGCGACACCTTCCGGGCGGAGTGCTGCCATGGCGCGACTGAACCTTTCCGGCGTCACCAAGACCTTCTCGGGCTTCGACGCGGTCAGGGACGTCACGGTCGAGGTGGCGGACGGCGAGTTCCTCGCCGTGCTCGGCCCGTCGGGCTGCGGCAAGACCACGCTTCTGCGCCTCGTCGCCGGCTTCGAGCGGCCGACGGCGGGCGAGATCGCCATCGGCGGCCGCACCGTCGCGGGCGGCGACGTCAACGTGCCGCCGGAGGAGCGGCGCGTCGGCATCGTGTTCCAGAACTACGCGCTGTGGCCGCACATGACGGTGGCGCAGAATGTCGGCTACGCGCTCAAGGTGGCGAAGGTGCCCCGCGAGGAGGCGCAAAGGCGGGTGGCCGAGGCGTTGACGCTTGTCAACCTTCAGGGCTTCGGCGAGCGCTATCCGGCGAGCCTGTCGGGCGGGCAGCGGCAGCGTGTGGCGCTGGCGCGCTGCCTCGTCGCCGCGCCCTCGCTGGTGCTGTTCGACGAGCCGCTCGCCAATCTCGACGTCCACCTGCGCGCCGCCATGGAGGAGGAGTTCGCCGCCTTCCACCGCCGCACCGGCACCACCATGGTCTACATCACCCACGACCAGGCCGAGGCGATGGCGCTCGCCGACCGCATCGCCGTGATGGATCACGGCCGGCTGGTGCAGGTCGCGGACCCGCGCACGCTCTACCGCGAGCCGGCGACCGCGATGGTCGCCTCCTTCATCGCGCAGGGCATGGTGCTGCCGGCGAGGGTGCTGGGCGGGGAGGAGGCAGGGCACTGCCGCGTCGAGGTGCTGGGGCAGGAGGCGGTGGTGCGCTGCCGGCCGGGCGAGCGCCCGCGCGCGAACGCCGTGATCTGCTGCCGGGCTTCCGACGTGCTGCCGGCGGGTGTCGGCGAGCCGGGCGTCGAGGCGACCGTGCGGCGCGCGGTCTACAAGGGCGGCACGACGCGCGTCGAGGCCGTGCCGGATGCGGACCCGTCGCTGACGCTGAGCTTCGATGCCCAGGTTGCCGGCGGCTTCGGGCAGGGCGAGCCGCTGCGGCTGCGCATCCGCTCGGGCTGGCTGATCCCGGAAGCCGCCTGAGCCGGCGGCGGCTTTACCCCGAGAGCGTCCGGACCCCGAAAGCATCCGGAAAGGAAAATCGCCGCGCATCGTGCGATGCGCGGCGATTGTCGTTCATGTCGTGCCGCATGGAAGCGGCGGGTGATGCGCTCAGCGGCGGGCGAACAGCGCCCACACGGCCGGCACAGCCGAGGCGGCGAGCGCAGCCTTGACGAGGTCGGGCACGATGAACGGCACCACGCCGAACTGCCACGCCTTCTCGGCGCCGATCAGGGTGGCGAGCCAGGCGAAGCCGAAGGCGAGGATAAGCGCGACGCCGACGACCATGACCGAGAAGAGCTTGACCGGGTTGCGGTCCCAGCCGCGGTCGGCGGCCCAGCCGACGAGGGCCGTGGCGAGGATCATGCCGAAGAGGTAGCCGCCCGTCGTGCCCATCATGTAGGCGATGCCGATGCCCTTCTCCGGCGTCGACTGGAACACCGGGAAGCCCATCGCGCCCTCGGCGAGATAGAGGAGGAAGGTTGCGAGGCCGAGGCGCAGGCCGAAGGCGGCGGCGATCGCCAGCACGGCGAGGTTGCCGAGATAGAGATCGACCGGGCCGAGCACCACCTTGGTCTTGGCGGCAAGGGTGAGCAGCAGCGTGCCCGAAATGGCCAGAAGCGCCAGCATGGCGTAGCGGGCAACGCCCTTCTCGGGCAACGCAAGGGACACCAGCGGGCGGGACAGGACGGCTGCGGACATGGGCTCCTCCATCGGAAAAGGCAGCAAAGCGATGGTTTCCCCTATATGGCCTTCCATGATAAGCGGCAACTCGTTTCGCCGTTTTTCCCTCCCCAGCCGACGGTAGCGCCCATGGCCATCGACTTCGACACCGCATTCGAACCCGCCTATGGCGAGGCCGTGCCCGTCGCCCCCGGCGTCGCGCGCGTCACGGTCAACAATCCGAGCGCATTCACCTTCCACGGCACCAACAGCTATATCGTCGGTACCGACACGCTCGCCGTCATCGACCCGGGCCCGCTCGACGAGAATCACCTGCGCGCCCTGCGGGCGGCCATCGCCGGCCGGCCGGTGAGCCACATCTTCGTCTCGCACACCCATATCGACCACTCGCCGCTCGCCGCGCGGCTCGCCGCCGAGACCGGGGCGCGCGTGCTGGCGGAAGGACCGCACCGGCCGGCGCGGCCGCTGCGCATCGGCGAGATCAACCCGCTCGACGCCAGCGGCGACGACGCCTTCGCGCCGGACGCGGCGCTGGCCGACGGCGAACTGGTCGAGGGCGACGGCTGGGCGCTGCGCGCGATCCACACGCCGGGCCACGCCGCCAACCATCTCGTCTTCGCGCTCGAAGGCACGGATGTGCTGTTCTCGGCCGACCATGTGATGGCGTGGTCGACCTCCATCGTCGCGCCGCCGGACGGGGCGATGGCCGACTACATGGCCTCGCTCGACAAGATGCTGGAGCGCGAGGATGCGCTCTACCTGCCCGGCCATGGCGGCCCGGTCGTGCAGCCGGCCGCCTTCGTGCGCGGGCTCAAGGCCCACCGCAAGATGCGCGAGCGGGCGATCATCGAGCGGCTGAGGGCGGGCGACCGCACGGTGAAGGACATGGTCGCCGCGATCTATCGCGACGTCGACCCGCGGCTGCACGGCGCCGCCGGCCTGTCGGTTCTCGCCCATCTCGAGGACCTCGTCGGCCGCGGCGTCATCGCGGTCGAGGGCGAACCCTCAATCGACGGCGTCTTCATTCCCGTCTGACGGCGGGATGTCGATGATCTCCAGCGACTGGCGCTCCAGCTCGGCGGCGAGGCCGGCGAGGAAGGACTCGATGCGGCGCGCATTGTTGCCGAGGTCGTGCGAGGCGTAGCGCGAGGCCATGCGCATGTCGACGAAGGTCGAGACCTCCTCGTCGATCAGCCGCACGACGGCGTCGGCGGGAAACCGCAGCAGGATGGTCGGCGCTTCCATCTCTATCGAGATTTCCGGCGCCGGGCTGGTGGTCGGCAGCGGGCCGCGCACCTTCCAGCCGCGCGCCGCGATGACCGGGGCGAGCGCGGCGAGCACGCGATCGACCGACGCGTCGAGCCGCCGCCCGGTCAGGTCCGGATAGAAGCGCATCTGAAGGGCGGCCGCCTCGTTCGAGATCGGCGCGATGGGGTTCATGCCGGCGGTGCGGGCGCGCGCGGTGATCGTGAACCGCGGCGGGTCTTCGAGATCGGTCGAGATGTCCGTCAGGGCGGGCAGCCGCATGTAGAGCCAGGTGCCCGCCGCATAGGGCATGAGCACGAAGAGCGACAGAAGCGTGGCGGCGAGCGACGCCCGGCCGGCCTTGTCGCCGTGGCGCCACAGATGCGAGAAGCCGCCCGCCGCCAGCGCGAGACCGAGGAGAGCCAGCGCCGCCACCAGCGCAAGCGTCCACAGGAAGGCGACGGTCTCGACCAGCCCGTAGCGATGGCCGACGCCGGCGGTGACGAACAGCACCAGCGAGAAGGCCGAGACGGTGCGCGCCCACTCGGCCATCCGCGATACGCGCCGCTCCTGAAATGCCGCCATGACCGCTGCCATGCCTCGATGTTCCCGGGCGGCGCGCCGCCCGGAGCGGGAATGCTCTATTGGGTCGGCAGGCGGTAGTCGCGGAACCGGTCGCGCAGCGTCGTCTTCTGGATCTTGCCCGTCGCGGTGTGCGGGATCTCGTCCACGAAGACGACGTCGTCCGGCATCCACCACTTCGCGACCTTGCCGGCAAGGAAGCCGAGAAGGTCGTCCTTGGTCGGCTCCTTGCCCGGCTTCTTCACGATCACCAGCAGCGGGCGCTCGTCCCATTTGGGATGGGCGACGCCGATGACCGCCGCCTCGGCCACGTCGGGATGGCCGACCGCGAGGTTCTCGAGGTCGATGGTCGAGATCCACTCGCCGCCCGACTTGATGACGTCCTTGGCGCGGTCGGTGATCTGCATGTAGCCGTGCCGATCGATATGGGCGACGTCGCCCGTGTCGAACCAGCCTTCCTCGTCGAACTGGTCGGCGCCCGCACCGCCGTAATAGGCGCGCGCCACCGACGGGCCGCGCACCTTGAGGCGGCCGAACGTCTTGCCGTCCCAGGGCAGGTCGACATTGTCGTCGTCCGTGACCTTCATCTCGACGCCGAACGGCGCGAAGCCCTGCTTCTGCTCGATGTCGAGGCGGGCGTCGCCGGTGAGGCCGGCATATTCCGGCTTCATCGTGCACAGGCTGCCGAGCGGACTCATCTCGGTCATGCCCCAGGCGTGGACGACCTCGACGTCGTAGATGTCCTGGAACTTCTGGGTCATGGCGCGCGGGCAGGCCGAGCCGCCGATGACGACGCGCTTCAGATGCGGCAGCGTCTTGCCGGTCTGCTCCAGATGCTGCAGCAGCATCAGCCACACCGTCGGCACCGCGGCGGTGAAGGTGACCTTCTCGGTGTCGAGCAGCTCCCAGATCGCCTCGCCGTCCATGCGCCCGCCGGGCATGACCAGCTTGGCGCCGACCATCGGGCCGCTCTGGGCGAGGCCCCAGGCATTGGCATGGAACATCGGCACGACCGGCATCACCACGTCGCGGGCCGAGATGCCCATCGCGTTCGGCGTGCTGGCGATCATGGCGTGCAGCACGTTCGAACGGTGCGAGTAGAGCACGCCCTTGGGGTCGCCGGTGGTGCCGGAGGTGTAGCACATGCCGCAGGCGGCGTTCTCGTCGAGCGCCTTCCAGGTGAAGTCGCCGTCGCCGTCCTTCAGCCATTCCTCGTAGGCGATCGCATTGGAAAGGCTCGTCTGCGGCATGTGGGCGGCGTCGGTGAAGACGATGACCTGCCGGACCGAGGCCACCTGCGGCACGATCTTCTCCGCGAGCGGCAGGAAGGTGAGGTCGACGAACAGCGCCCGGTCCTCGGCGTGGTTCATGATCCACGCGATCTGCTCGGGGAAGAGGCGCGGGTTCAGCGTATGGTAGATCGCGCCGATGCCGTTGATGCCGTACCAGGCCTCGAGATGGTTGGCCGTGTTCCAGGCCAGCGTCGCGATGCGGTCGCCCTCGCGATAGCCGCCGCGCTCGAGAAGCTGTGCCACCTTGAGAGCCCGCTTGCGCGCCTCGGCATAGGTGACGCGCACGATCGGGCCTTCGACCGAGCGCGAGACGATCTCGCGTCCGCCGTGCTGGATCGCCGCGTGATCGAGTATCTTGTGGCAAAGCAGCGGCCAATCCTGCATCAGTCCGAGCATCGGTTTCCTCCTGGCGTGTGCGTGTGCGGGGGCGCAGTCTTTGCGCGAACGCGCGCCCTTGTCCAGTGCGTTGTCGGCGCAACCGCGGCGATCGACGGCTGCCACGGCGGCATCGCGTAAGGCGCCGGGGAGGGATGTTCCGCCTCTTCGCCTCCGCACGAACATCTGTTCCGCTTTTGCAACCCCGCACAACCTGCCCGAGCCTCAGCATGCTATTTGTTCCTGAAATGTTCTTGATGGAACGAAAAATTCGTGCTTACCTGCCTGCCAAGGGTTCCGGACGGGGTCGGCCCCGGGAGAGGGAGCCGGCAGGAAAAAGGTCTGGTGCCGAGGGCAGGGGGCAGCCGTGATCGCACGCGTGACGACAGTGGCATTCCAGGGCATCGAGGCCGTTCCGGTCGACGTGCAGGTGATGGTGGCGCCCGGCAAGGTCGGGATGCAGATCGTCGGGCTGGCCGACAAGGCGGTGATCGAGAGCCGCGAACGCGTCCAGGCGGCGCTCCACGCCTCCGGCCTGTCGATGCCGGCCAAGCGGGTGACGGTGAACCTCGCGCCGGCCGACCTTCCGAAGGAGGGCAGCCATTACGATCTGCCGATCGCCCTCGGCCTGATGGCGGCGCTGGGCGCGATCCCGCACGATGCGCTTGCCGGCTATGTCGTGCTGGGCGAGCTCGCGCTCGACGGCACCACCGCGCCGGTGGCCGGAGCGCTGCCGGCGGCGATCGGCGCCAACGCGCTCGGCAAGGGCCTGATCTGTCCGCACGCCGTCGGGGCGGAGGCCGCATGGGCGGGATCGGGCATCGATATTCTCGCGCCGCGCAGCCTGATCGCCATCGCCAACCATTTCCGCGGCGTGCAGGTGCTGTCGCGGCCGGAGCCCGCGGTGCACGCAACCCCGGACAACCTGCCCGACCTTGCCGACATCAAGGGGCAGGAGGGCGCCAAGCGCGCGCTGGAGGTGGCGGCGGCCGGCGGCCACAACCTGCTGATGGTCGGCCCGCCCGGCGCCGGCAAGTCGATGCTGGCGCAGCGCCTGCCCTCGATCCTGCCGAAGCTCGCGCCGCGGGAACTGCTCGAAGTGTCGATGGTCGCCTCGCTGGCCGGCGAGATCGCCGGCGGCGGGCTTTCGGACCGGCGGCCGTTTCGCGCGCCGCATCATTCGGCGACCATGGCGGCGCTGGTCGGCGGCGGCTCGCGCGTGCGTCCCGGCGAGGCGTCGCTCGCCCATCACGGGGTGCTGTTCCTCGACGAGCTGCCGGAATTCTCGCCGCAGGTGCTCGATTCGCTGCGCCAGCCGCTGGAGACCGGCGAATGCGCCATCGCCCGCGCCAACGGCCGGGTGTCCTTTCCGGCGCGGTTCCAGCTCGTCGCGGCGATGAACCCCTGCCGTTGCGGCATGGCGGGAGAGCCGGGCTTCCGCTGCGCCCGCGGCCCGCGCTGCGAGGCGGATTACCGGGCGCGCATCTCCGGCCCCATGCTCGACCGCATCGACCTGCGCATCGACGTGCCGGCAGTGTCGGCCGCCGACCTGATCGGCCCCGCCCGCTCGGAGGCGAGTGCCGCGGTGGCCGCACGCGTGACGCGTGCCCGCGACATCCAGGCCGCGCGCTACCGGGCGCTCGGCCTCGACGGCGTCGGCACCAACGCGCTCTGCCCGGCCTCGCTGATCGAGGAGGTCGCCGCCCCCGATGCGGCGGGCGCCGCGCTCCTGCGGGAAGCCGGCGAGAAGCTGGCGCTGTCGGCGCGCGCCTATCATCGCGTGCTCAGGGTCGCGCGCACGCTCGCCGATCTCGAAGGCGGAGGACCGGTCCGGCGCATCCACCTCGCCGAGGCGATCTCGTGGCGAATGGCGGGAGAGAGGCAGGCAAGGGCGGCGTGAGCGCGGGCGCGGGGCGGCATTGCCGGCGCTCCTTGCCCGGGAACAGGAGGACGATGACGAGGCTGTTGCTGTTTTCCGCTGATGACGGCGCGCAAATCGGAGCGCGGCGGCTGGCTCATGGCTGGTGGTCGTGTCACGCCGCGTAAGCGTGATCGGGACCGCCATCCGGCTCGGGCGGACCGTTGCCGGGCTCGCCAGCCCGGGTGCAACGCCATGTTCCCGACTGAGTGGGCTCGCGTGCCGAAATGCGAGCCGGTTCAGTACCGGGGCGGGTCAAAACATGTGGTAAGATTCGGGCTCGGGAAGCCCTGAACTTGTTGGTCGGAGTGGCAGGATTTGAACCTGCGACCCCCTCGTCCCGAACGAGGTGCGCTACCAGGCTGCGCTACACTCCGCGACCGACAGGGCGGGCTTATAGCGTCCGGTTTCATCGCCCGCAAGTGCGGCGGCGAGCGAAAATGCCGAATTCCCGCCGGAAGTCGAAGCGGGCCGCAGCGCGGCGGCGGGCGGACTTCAATAGGGGCTGATCACGTTGCCGGTCTCGACATAGACCGACTTGAGCTGCGAGTAGTGGGCGAGCGCCGCCAGCGAGTTCTCGCGGCCGATGCCCGACTGCTTGTAGCCGCCGAAGGGCAGCTCGAGCGGTGCGAGGTTGTAGTGGTTGATCCAGCAGCTTCCCGCCTTCAGCTCCGCGACCACGCGGTGGGCCCGCGAAAGATCGCGGCTGAACACGCCGGCCGAGAGGCCGAACTCGGTGTCGTTGGCGCGCTCGACGACCTCGTCCTCCCCGGTGAAGGAGAGAACGCTCATCACCGGGCCGAAGATTTCCTCGCGGGCGATGCGCATGTCGTCGCGCACGTCGGTGAAGATGGTCGGCTCGACGAAGAAGCCGTCCTCGAAGCCCTGCAACTGCGGCACGCCGCCGCCGTAATGGACCGTGGCGCCCTCGTCGCGGCCGATGCCGATATAGCCCGTCACCTTCTCGTGCTGGGCCTTGCTGACGAGCGGCCCCATCTGCGTCGCCGGGTCGAGCGGGTCGCCGATCCTGATCTTCGCGGTGCGCTGCGTCAGCCGGTCCATGAAGCGCTCGTAGATGCCGCGCTGCACGAAGACGCGCGTGCCGTTGGAGCAGACCTGTCCGGTCGAGTAGAAGTTGGCGAGCATCGCGCCGCCGACGGCGTTCTCGACATCGGCGTCGTCGAAGACGATGAGCGGCGACTTGCCGCCGAGCTCCATGGTGGCGTGCTTCATCTGCGAGCCGGCGAGCGCCAGCACCTTGCGGCCGGTCGGCACCGAGCCGGTCAGCGACACCTTGGCCACTTCCGGGTGCGAGGCGAGCGCGGCGCCGACGTCGCCGAAGCCCTGCACCACGTTGAACAGGCCGTCGGGCAGGCCGGCCTCGGTGTAGATCTCGGCGAGTGCCAGCGCCGAGAGCGGCGTGTTCTCCGACGGCTTGAACACCATGGCGTTGCCCATGGCGAGCGCCGGGGCGGATTTCCAGCCCGCGCCCTGGATCGGATAGTTCCATGCGCCGATGCCGACGCACACGCCGAGCGGCTCGCGGCGCGTATAGCCGAAGGGACCGCCGCCGAAATCGACATAGTCGCCGTGGAACCCGGCGACCACGCCGCCGAAGAACTCCAGCGCCTCGGCGGCGGAGGCCGGGTCGGCGACCGTGGTTTCCTGAAGCGGCTTGCCGGTGTCGAGCGTCTCCAGCCGGGCGAGCTCCTCGTTGCGGGCATGGAGGATGTCGGCGGCGCGGCGCAGGATGCGGCCGCGCTCGGCCGGGCGCAGCCGCGCCCATCCGTCCTGCGCGGCGCGCGCGGCTTCGACCGCCAGCTCGACGATGTTGGGCGTGGCGGCATGAAGCCGGGCGATCACCTCGCCGGTCGCCGGGTAGATCACCTCGACGGGTGCGCCCTGCTCGTCGTCCACGAAGCGGCCGTTGATGTAGTGCGATGCCTTCGGCTGGGCTTTCATGGTCGGTCTTCCTGCTGATCGGCGCTGCGGGCCGGGAGGTTAGTTCTCCTGGATCGAGATGCCGGACTCGTTGAGCCTGATCTCGACGCCCGACGGCTTGAACACCATGGCGTTGCCCATGGCGAGCGCCGGGGCGGATTTCCAGCCCGCGCCCTGGATCGGATAGTT
>JALHFU010000051.1:0-17428 GCA_022838525.1 Hyphomicrobiales bacterium
GCCGTGAATATAAAAAGAATGTTTACCGTTTATTAGATGACAGATTATGCGTCTTTCGCTAAAGTTTCCGGTCAAATTAGTCGTTTACTTGTTACACAGCTTAGATTTCTTTTGCTCGGGAGAGGCATGTCAGGATCCAACACTGCAATCAGCCGTCGTCGTTTACTGCAAGGCGCGGGTGCCATGTGGCTATTGAGCGTAAGTCAGGTCAGTCTGGCTGCGGTCAGCCAGGTCGTGGCGGTGCGCGTCTGGCCTGCGTCCATGCCAGGCTCCCCGCCGTAACCGCTTGCACGCTGAAGCGCCTATGCTACATGAGCGCCAGCAAAAGACCACCGGGCGCGCCGCCGCCCGCACTCTCCCGTTTCACAGGCAGGAAGCCATGCCCGACAAGGTCGTCACCCGCTTTGCCCCCTCGCCCACGGGCTATCTGCACATCGGCGGCGCGCGCACCGCGCTGTTCAACTGGCTCTACGCGAAGCATACCGGCGGCGTCATGCTGCTGCGCATCGAGGACACCGACCGCGAGCGCTCGACGGAGGCCGCCACGGCCGCCATTCTCGACGGCCTGACATGGCTCGGCCTCGACTGGGACGGCGAGCCGGTGTCGCAGTTCGCCCGCGCCGCGCGCCACCGCGAGGTGGCCGAGGAGCTGGTGCGCATGGGCAAGGCCTATCGTTGCTACGCCACGCCGCAGGAGCTCGAGGAGATGCGCGAGAAGGCGCGCGCCGAAGGCCGGCCGCCGCGCTACGACGGCCGCTGGCGCGACCGCGACCCGTCGGAGGCGCCGGCCGGCGTCAGGCCCGCGATCCGCATCAAGGCGCCGCAGGAGGGCGAGACGCTGGTGCGCGACCGCGTGCAGGGCGACGTGCGCTTCCCCAACAAGGATCTCGACGACTTCATCATCCTGCGCTCGGACGGCAACCCGACCTACATGCACGCCGTGGTGGTCGACGACCACGACATGGGCGTCACCCACATCATCCGCGGCGACGACCACCTGACCAATGCCGCGCGCCAGACCGTCATCTACGAGGCCATGGGCTGGGACGTGCCGGTGATGGCGCATATCCCGCTGATCCACGGTCCGGACGGCGCCAAGCTGTCGAAGCGCCACGGCGCGCTCGGCGTCGAGGCCTATCGCGCCATGGGCTACCTGCCCGAGGCGCTGCGCAACTACCTCGCCCGCCTCGGCTGGAGCCACGGCGACGACGAGGTGATGTCCACCGAGGACATGGTGCGCTGGTTCGAGATCGAGGACGTCAACCGCGGCGCGGCGCGCTTCGACTACGCCAAGCTCGAGGCGCTGAACGGCCTCTACATGCGCAAGAGCGACGACGCGGCGTTGCTCGACCGCTTTCTCGCCACCCTGCCCTTCATCGAGGAGCGCGGCGCGATCCCGGCGGAGCCGACCGAGCAGCAGAAGGCGATGCTGCTGGCGGCGCTCCCCGGCCTCAAGGAGCGCGCCAAGACGCTGGTCGAGCTGGCCGACAGCGCGCAGTACCTGTTCGCGTCGCGCCCGCTCGCGCTCGACGAGAAGGCGGCGCAGATCCTCGACGCCGAGGCGCGCGGCATCATCGCCGCCCTGCTGCCGGAGCTCGAGGCGCTCACCGAATGGTCGGCCGCCTCGACCGAGGCCGCGGTGCGCGCCTTCGCCGAGAAGAGCGGCCTGAAGCTCGGCAAGGTGGCGCAGCCGCTGCGCGCCGCGCTCACCGGCCGCTCGACCTCCCCGGGCGTTTTCGACGTCATCGCCGTGCTCGGCCGCGACGAAAGCCTCGCCCGGCTGAGCGACCAGATCGCTGGTTAGAAGCAGGGTGGTCGCCCCCGGCGCCCTGCCATGGTGCAATGCGAGAAACGGCCTCTCGACTCCCTTGGCAGCCTCCCGCAAATCGGATAGCAAGAGCGCGCAGTCGGGGAACGATTGTTATTGGACATAACCGATAAGCATCGCAGGCGGGGCGCCATAGATTGGAGGTGATTGTGATGACCAATTCGACCGCAAAGCTTGAATTCGGCGGCAAGACCAACGAACTCAAGGTCCGAAAAGGGTCGGTCGGGCCGGATGTCATCGACATCTCCACCCTCTACCGCGATACCGGCGCATTCACCTACGATCCGGGCTTCACCTCCACCGCCAGCTGCGAATCGAAGATCACCTACATCGACGGCGACGAGGGCGTGCTGCTGCACCGCGGCTATCCGATCGAGCAGCTCGCCGAGCACGGCGACTTCCTCGAGGTCTGCTACCTCCTCCTCTACGGCGAGCTGCCGACCAAGGCGCAGAAGGACGACTTCGACTTCCGCGTCACGCACCACACCATGGTGCACGAGCAGATGTCGAAGTTCTTCACCGGCTTCCGCCGCGACGCGCACCCGATGGCGGTGATGTGCGGCGTGGTCGGCGCGCTGTCGGCCTTCTACCACGACTCCATCGACATCGCCGATCCGCACCAGCGCATGGTGGCGTCGATCCGGCTGATCGCCAAGATGCCGACCATCGCGGCCATGGCCTACAAGTACTATATCGGCCAGCCGTTCATGTACCCCAAGAACGACCTGAACTACGCGGCCAACTTCCTCTACATGTGCTTCGCGGTGCCGTGCGACGAGTACAAGGTCAACCCGGTGCTCGCCCGCGCCATGGAGCGCATCTTCATCCTGCACGCCGACCACGAGCAGAACGCCTCGACCTCGACCGTGCGCCTGGCCGGCTCGTCGGGGGCCAACCCGTTCGCCTGCATCGCGGCCGGCATCGCCTGCCTGTGGGGCCCGGCCCATGGCGGCGCCAACGAGGCGGCGCTGAACATGCTGGCCGAGATCGGCTCGGTCGACCGCATCCCCGAGTTCATCGCCCGTGCCAAGGACAAGAACGATCCGTTCCGGCTGATGGGCTTCGGCCACCGCGTCTACAAGAACTACGACCCGCGCGCCAAGATCATGCAGCAGACCACGCACGAGGTGCTGGGCGAGCTCGGCATCAAGGACGACCCGCTGCTCGACGTGGCGATGGAGCTCGAGAAGATCGCGCTCACCGACGAATACTTCATCGAGAAGAAGCTCTACCCGAACATCGACTTCTACTCCGGCATCACGCTGAAGGCGCTCGGCTTCCCGACCACCATGTTCACCGTGCTGTTCGCGCTCGCCCGCACCGTGGGCTGGATCGCGCAGTGGAAGGAGATGATCGAGGACCCGAGCCAGAAGATCGGCCGCCCGCGCCAGCTCTACACCGGCTACGCGCCGCGCGACTACGTGCCGATCGCCAAGCGCTGAGCCGCACGGGCCGAACCGGAATGCGAAAGGGCGCCGCGGGCGCCCTTTTTCGTTCCTGCAGGCATGGACGATGCCAGGGAGCGTGACGTTCGAGCGCTCGCGCCCCGCACTCTCCCTGCGAATGGGGAAAGATCGTCGTCGGCGTTGCGGCCAGTCCCCTTCTCCCCGTTCACGGGGAGAAGGGGACGGCAGCCGGATGAGGGGCAGCGCGGGCGGTCGGGAATATACCGAAGGCGCTCCGGAGCCGTCAGGCTTTGCTGCCGATCAGGTCCAGCACAGCCTCGGCGGCGAGGTCGCCGGCCGGCCGCTCGGTCGCCATGCGCGCGGCGACCTGGCCGAGCCCGTCGATCTGCGCCGCCCGCGCCGGCGTGTCGGCCCACAGCCTCTCGATGAGGCGCGCCAGATAGGGCGGGCGCACGAAATCGTTGTAGGCTTCCGGAACGACCGGCCAATCGGCGATCAGGTTCGGCAGCGAGGCCGACCAGACGGTGATGAAGCGCATCATCGCCGTCCAGATCCAGTCGGTCCGGTAGCACGAGATCATCGGCACGCCCGCGAGCGCCAGCTCCAGCGACACCGTGCCGGATGCCGCGAGCGCCGCGTCCGCCTCGCCGAAGGCCGTCCATTTCTCGTCCTCGCCGTGGGCGACGCGCGGCCGCACCGGCCATGACGACACCGCCTCCTCGACCAGCGCGGCGACATGCGGCACGGTCGGGATGGTCACGGCGAACTCGTTGCCGCGCTGGGCGAGCAGGCACAGGGTTTCGCCGAACGGTTCGAGCAGCCGGCGCACTTCGCTGCGCCGCGAGCCGGGCAGCACGACGAGCCTGCGCGGTCCCGTCCGCGCCGCGATGGGACGCGCCTGCTGCGCCGCGCGCGCCGCGAGGACGCCCGGATGCATGGCCAGCCTGTGGCCGACATGGACGCCCTGCGGCCCGTCGAGGCGCGACAGCGCCTCCGGCTCGAACGGCAGCACGCACAGCACCCGGTCGACATAGGATCGCATGTCGCGCGCGCGGCCCGGCCGCCACGCCCAGACGCTGGGGCAGACATAGTGGACGATCGGCACGGAGGGCGCCGCCGCCCGCACCTTCCGCGCGACGCGCAGGGAAAAATCCGGGCTGTCGATGGTGACGAGGCAATCGGGCTTCGCCCCGGCGATGGCGTCGGCGGTCTGGCCGATGCGACGCATCAGCCGCGGCAGGTCGCGCAGCACGGCGGTGATGCCCATCAGCGCGATCTCGGCGCCGTCGAACAGCGGCTCGAGGCCGTGCTCGCGCAGGTGCCGCCCGCCGACGCCGACGAGCTTGACCGGGCGGCCCGTCATGCGGCCGAGTGCGGCGACCAGATCGGCCCCGAGCAGGTCGCCCGATTCCTCGCCGGCGACGATGGCGATCCGCAGCGGATGCTCCGCGCTCATGCCCCCTCCTCCGGCTTCAGCCCGACGACGAACAGGCCGGCCTCATCCGCTAGCGCCACGGTGCGCTCGAATTCGAGGATGAAGGAGCGGCCGGCATCGAGCGCGATGCCGGCAAGGCCCGCCGCCCGGGCGGCGGCCACGGTGTCCGGCCCGATGGCCGGCAGATCGGCGCGCCTGTCCTGCTGCGGCTTGCAGCATTTGACCAGCGCGCCGCCGCTCTTGCCGGCGAGCCGGCCGTGGCCGCGCATCGCGGCGGTGCGGGCGAGGAGGCCGTCGGTGCCCTCGATCCCCTCGAGGGCGATGGCACGGCCGCCGACGGCAATCGCCGCCTGGCCGATGTCCAGCCTGCCTATGGCGCGTGCCGCCGCGGCGGCGGCCTCGACGTCGCGCCTATCGGCGGCCGACGGCTTCGTGTGCGTCAGAACGCCCTCGGGCGTCAGCAGATCGGGCACGACCTCGTCGACCGCGACCACGCGCATGCCGTTGGCCTCGAACACCCCGATGACGGTGCGCAGCAATGCGTCGTCGCCGCGCATCAGGCCGGCCGCGATGCGCGGCAGGCTGAAGAGCAGCGGCAGGGACCATCTGATGCGCGACAGGCGCGGCCGGCGCTCGATGTTGCCGGCCATCACGACACGGCTGACACCCTCGGCGCGCAGGCGGGCTATGAGGGGACCGACATCCTCGACGGAAACGGGAAAGCACTCCGCGCCGGCGAAATCGGCGGCCGACGCCTCGCCCGAGACGACGGCGACCAGCGGCGGCTGCCCCTTCGCGACCAGCGTCCTGACCACGGAGACCGGCAGCGCGCCGCCGCCGGCTATCACGGCTATGCGACCTTCCTGCGCCGGCCCGGCGCGGGGGGCTGGATCACTCCCCGCCATCGCCGACGGCTTCGCCGCGCTCGCCGAGCGCCGGCACCGTGAAATGCCGCTTTCCGCGGCCGGTGAGGAAGTCGAGAATGTCGATCACGGCCGGCGACCCCGCGAAGTCCCGGCGCACGGCTTCCGCATTCTCGGCAACGGTGCGCTCCGGCGAGAACAGCGCGCGATAGGCGGCACGCAGCGTCATCAGCTCGGCGCGGCTCATGCCCGAGCGCTTGAGGCCGACGACGTTGAAGCCGCGCAGCTCGGCACGGTTGCCGACCGCCATGCCGTAGGGGATGACGTCGCCGACCACGGCGGCCATGCCGCCGACGAAGGCGTGATGCCCGATCCGCACGAACTGGTGCACCGCCGCGAGGCCGCCGATGATGACATTGTCGCCGATCTCGCAATGGCCGCCGAGCGTCGCGCCATGGGTCAGGGTCACGTTGTCGCCGACGGTGCAGTCGTGCGCGACGTGCGAGTAAGCGAGGAAGAAGCCGTTGTCGCCGACGACGGTCGCGCCGCGGCCGCAGTCGGTGCCGCGATGCATGGTGACGGATTCGCGGATGTCGCAGTTCCGGCCGACGGTGAGCGTCGTGCGGCCGCCCTTGTGCTTCCTGTCCTGCGGCGGCCCGCCGAGCGCGGCGAAGGCCTCGATCCGCGTGCCCGCGCCGACGGTCGTCGCACCGGTGACGGAAACGTGGTTGGCGAGCCGCACGCCGTCGCCCAGGACGACCTCGGGACCGACCAGGCAGAAAGGTCCGATCTCGACATTCGCGCCGAGCTCGGCGCCCTTCTCGACGACCGCGCTCGGATGGATGACCGTTCCGCTCATCGCCTCTCCTCTCAGGCCGCAGGCTTCGGCGCCATCATGGCGGAAATCTCGGCCTCCGCCGCCTTGGCGCCTTCGACCGTCGCCTCGCAGGCGAAGCGCCAGATATTGCCGCGCTGCTTGAGCTTGCGCACGCGGATCTCCAGCCGGTCGCCCGGCACCACCGGGCGGCGGAACTTGGCGTTGTCGATGGTCATGAAATAGACGAGCGACGGCCTGTCCTCGCCGGTGGAGCGGATGCAGATCGCGCCGGCCGTCTGCGCCATCGCCTCGACGATGAGCACGCCCGGCATCACCGGCTGCTCGGGGAAATGACCCTGGAAATGCGGCTCGTTGGCGGTGACGTTCTTGATGCCGACGGCCGAGTTGTCGCCGTCGATCTCGACGATGCGGTCGACCAGCAGGAACGGATAGCGATGCGGCAGGAGCCGCAGAAGCCCGAGGATATCCACGCTCTCCAGAGTCGTCGCGCTCGCGTCAGCCATCTTCCCTGCGTTCCTTCCTCTTGCCTCTCGCCATCGACCGCACCAGGGCGATCTCGCGCATCATTTCCTTCATCGGCTGGGCGGGCATGCCGCCCCAGCGCTCGCCGGCAGGGATGTCCGTCATCACGCCGGCGGCGGCGGCGACCTGCGCCAAGCTGCCGATGGTCAGGTGATCGGCGATGCCGACGCGCCCGCCGAGCATCACCCCGTCGCCCAGCGTCACGGAGCCGGAGAGGCCGCAATGCGCGGCGAGGACGCAGGAGCGCCCGATGCGCACGTTGTGGGCGATCTGGACGAGATTGTCGATCTTGGTCCCCTCGCCGATCACCGTATCGGACAGCGTGCCCCGGTCGATGGTGGTGTTCGCGCCGATCTCGACATCGTCCTGGACGACGACGCGGGCGAGCTGCGGCATCTTCTCGAGGCCGGCGCGTTCGAGGACGTAGCCGAAACCGTCCTGACCGATGCGCGCGCCGGCATGAACGATGACGCGGTTGCCGAGAAGCGCATGCTGGATGGTCACGCCGGGACCGACATAGCCGTCGCGCCCGATGCGGCAGGAGGGGCCGATGACGGCGTTCGGCGCGATCACCGTGCCGCTGCCGACCTGCGCACCGGGACCGATCACCGCCCCGGCCTCGACAATGGCGCCGGCCTCGACCAGAGCCTGCGGATGAATGTGCGCGGCCGGCGATAGGCCGGTTTCGCCCGTCACCGGCCCGGGCCTGGACGCGGCGGGAAACATCAGCCGCCCCACCGTCGCGAAATCGCGCTGGGGGTGGGAGGAGACGAGGACGGCGATGCCGTTGCCGGCGGAGGCGGCGATATCGGCGGAGCACAGCAGCGCCGAAGCCTCGACGCCCGCGATCAGCCCGGCATTGCGCCTGCCCTCGACGAAGACGAGGGTGCCGCTCCCGCCGCGGTCGGCCGGAGCGAGGCCGGTGACGGTGTTGTCGGCGAATTCGGGCGTGCGAAGCTCCGCGCCGGTCAACGCGGCGATCTCGCCAGCGGTGAAACGACGCGACGGTGCGAAGAATACCGGATCGCTCATGCAAGCCTTCTCTTCCGGGCCGCGAGGGCCCGGAAGCGCGCTTCCCGATAGTTAGAAGCGGGTCGAGACGCCGAAGTTGAAGTTCTGGACCCGGTCGCTGTCTTCCTTGACGACCGGCACGGCGTAGTCGACGCGCAGCGGACCGAACGGCGAGGCCCAGATGATGCTGGCGCCGACGGACGCGCGCCACTCCATGTCGGTGCCGGAGATCGACCAGGGTCCGCGCAGGTCATTGCCATACAGCGTCGCCGCATCGGCGAAGACGGCGCCGCGGAAACCGAGACCCTCCGACAGGACCGGCAGCGGGAACTGCATCTCGGCCGAGCCGTGGAAGTAGGTCGTGCCGCCGAGGTGCCGGCTCTCACGCCCCGTCGCATCGGGATCGAACGGGCCGATGCCGTTGTGCTTGAAGCCGCGGATCATGCGGTCGTTGCCCTGGAAGTGGTCGAACACCCGCAGCCCGCCGCTGCCGAAGCTCTCGATATGGCCGCCGCCCACCGACAGCAGGCCGACGAGATCCATCTCGTCCGACAGCGTCTTGTAGTAGTTGCCGCGACCGGAAACCTTGACCCACTGCGCATCGCCGCCGAGGCCCGCGACCTCGACCGTCAGGTTGGCATAGATGCCGTCACGCGGGCTCTGCATGTTGTCGATGGTGTTGTAGAGCAGCGTGCCGCTGACCGAAGACTTGACCCAGGGGCTCTGCTCCTCGATCGCCTGCTGGAGATAGCGGGAGATGCGCGCAGGCTGATAATCACCAGGACCGGCCACGCCACCCACAGAAGCGCATTCGCCCGGATCGACATAACCATCTCTATTGACATCGCAGTCGTCGGTATATTCGTACTTCTCCTGCGTCAGGTTGTACGCCACCTGCGCCGTCAGCGCCTGGGTGATCGGCAGGCCGAAGCGCACCGTGCCGCCGGTGAGCTGGGTCTCGTAGTCGTCGTACTCGGCGGTGTTGCGGTAGATGTCGAAGCCCGCGCTGATGCGGCGGCCGAGGAAGTACGGCTCGGTGAACGACAGCTGGTAGTTGCGCGAATCCGCGCCGCCGCCGGCCGAGAAGCGGATTGCCTGGCCGCGGCCGAGGAAGTTGCGCTCGGCAATCGAGCCCTCGACCGAGAAGCCGGCGTTCTGGCCGCCGGTCGTGTAGCCGCCGCCGATGGACAGCTCGCCCGTCGACTTCTCGACGACGTCGACGACCAGGATGACCTGATCCGGCTCGGAGCCCGGCGCGGTCGCGATGTTGACGCTCGTAAAGTAATCAAGGCGTTCGAGCCGGCGCTTCGCGCGCTGCACGAGGACCTGATTGAAGGCGTCGCCCTCGCTGAGGTCGAACTCGCGGCGGATGACGTAGTCGCGCGTGCGCGCGTTGCCGCGAATCTCGATGCGCTCGATATAGGCGCGCGGACCCTGGTCGATGGAGTAGACCACCGAGATCGTCTGGTTCTCGAAATCGCGGTCGCCGCGCGGGGTCACCTGCGCGAAGGCGTAGCCGAGGCCGGCCGCCCGCTCCGACAGCGCCACGATCGTATCCTCGACCGACTTGGCGCTGTAGTAGTTGCCCTCGCGAGTCTTCAGCGATCCGCGCAGGCTTTCCGAATCGAGGCCGGCAACCGTGCTCTCGACCTCGACGGAGCCGAAGCGGTAGCGCCGGCCTTCGTCGACGGTGAAGACGATGCGGTACGAATTGTTGGCCTCGTCGAGCTCGCCATAGGACGACACGACGCGGAAATCGGCATAGCCGTGATTGTAGTAGAAGCGGCGCAGCAGCTCCTCGTCGGCGCGCAGACGGTCCTCGTCATAGATGTCGTTGCGCGACAGGAAGGACAGCAGGCCCGAGCGCTTGGTGGCAATCACGTCGCGCAGGCGGCCGTCGGAATAGGCGTTGTTGCCCTCGAACTCGATCGAGGCGATCTTGGTGCGGCCGCCTTCCTGGATGTCGAAGATGACGTTGACGCGGTTGTCGCCGAGATCGACGACCTGCGTGTTGACCACGGCGTCGTCACGGCCGATCCGCGCATAGGCCTGACGGATCGTCTCCGCATCGGCCGCGAGCAGCGATTCGGAGAACGAGTTGCGCGGCTGGAGCTGGATCTGGCGCACCAGATCGGCGTCCTTGATCTTCTTGTTGCCCTGGAACAGCACCTGGTTGACGATCGAATACTCCTCGACGCTGACGACGAGGGTCGAGCCGACCTGGTTGATGCGCACATCCGAGAACAGACCCGTCGCGAACAGCCGCTTCACGGCCTCGTCGATGTCGCCGGCAGAGAAGTTCTGGCCCGGCCGGATGTTGACGTTGTTGCGGATCGTCTCGGCATCGACGCGGCGGTTGCCGCGGACCTCGACCCTGCTGACGACTGCCGCCTCGGCCACGCTGACGGTGGCGAGCTGCAGCGCGACAGAACCGGAAACAACGAAACCGGCCGAAAGAGCAACCGCCGATACGGCGCTCAGGAAACTGGAAGCTGCCTTCATTGGGCTTTGAAACCTTTTTATTCTCGTAGTCCCCACGGCGAGAACACCGGGCGGCGCGGTCAGTCCGCATACCGTATTACCCGGATTTTCCCTACACGCAAGGCTCCGGGTTAACATGCGTTTACTAAAACCTGTGGCGTGGCATTCCCGTCACGCCTGCGTGGCAGCATGGTAAACGCATGGTCAATGCGCGTGACAGGCCGTTTACTTCCCTGCATCGTCAGCACCCGAACAGATCGTTCCAGAACACGAAGGCCATGAAGGCGAGAACCGCGAGCATGCCCACCCGGTAGATGGCGTCCATCACCCGCTCGGAGACGGGCCGGCGCATCGCCGCCTCTATGCCGTAGAAGACGAGGTGGCCGCCGTCGAGCGGCGGGATCGGCAGAAGGTTGAGGAAGCCGATGCCGACCGAGAGGATGGCGACGAGCTGCACCAGCCATTCGAAGCCGAGCGCGGCGGCCCTGCCGGCCATGTCGGCGATCCGCACCGGCCCGCCGAGCTGGCAGCGGTCCTCGCGCCCCGCGACGAAGCGCTGCAGGAACTGCCCGGTGCGGGCGATGATGTGGCCGGTCTCCTTCACCGCCTCGACCACCGATTCGCCGGCGCCGTACTCGATGTGGCGCGGCTGGCCGAGCTCCTCGTTGTTGACGACGCCGATGATGCCGACACGGATGACGTTGCCGAGCGCGTCCGTCTGCTCGACCAGCTCGGGCGTCGCCGTCAGCGTCACCTCGGCGTCGCCGCGCAGCATGACGAAGACGATGGCGTCCCCTGCCCGGCCGGACACCAGCCGCTGCACGTCGCCGAAGGTCTGCACCCGCGTGCCGTCGACCGAAACGAAGCGGTCGCCTGGCAGGAAGCCGGCGGCTTCCGCGGGGCTGTCAGGGCGGACCTCGGCCACGGTCGGCTCGGAGACCATGCGGCCGTAGATCGAGAACATCACCGCGAAGACGGCGATGGTGAGAAGGAAATTGAAGGCGGGGCCCGCGAACACCGTGGCGGCGCGCTTCCACACCGGCTGGAGATGGAAGGCGCCCTTGCGCTCCTCGGCGCTCAGCCTTTCGGTCTCCTGAGCCGAGGGGTCGCTGGTCACGCTCATGTCGCCGACGAACTTGACGTAGCCGCCGAGCGGGATCGCCGACAGCTTCCAGCGCGTGCCGCGGCGGTCGTTGAAGCCGAGAAGCTCAGGCCCGAAGCCGACGGAGAACTCGCGCACGCCGATGCCGCACCAGCGGCCGACGAGGTAGTGCCCCATCTCATGCACGAAGACGACGACCGTCAGCACGAACAGGAAGGGAATGATCGTCGTGAAGACGATGTTGTCGAAGCTGAAGAAGGTGCTCGCGAATTCCGCCACTGTGATCCCTGTCCGTCCCTCGGCGCCGGCAATGCGCTGACATCAAACCCAATACCGGCAATTCCGTGTCCGAACCTGACCAACTTCGCAACGGAAGGTCACGGGACGGCGCTTCGGGATGCCGTCAGCGCACGGCGCGCAGGATACGCTTCCAGATCGTTCCGCCGAGGAACCTGTTGAAGACGACGAAATAGGCGACGATCAGCGCGATGGCCAGCAGCGCCCTCCAGCCTTCGAGCTGGAAGCCGTTCTCGGTGAGGCCGCCGAACACAACGCCGACCAGCAGGCCGACCACGAAGAAGGCGGTGATCGCGTCGAGGAAAAAGGCGAGGATGATGCGCCAGCTCGCCACGTCGCGCCGTTCCGTCATGAAAGAACCTCCTCATTCGCGGGCCCACAATCGGGGCGTGCCGCTTCCCTGTCAACGGCCGAAGAAGGCCCCTGCCGGCGCATCCGGCCCCGCGAGCAGCGCGCCGATCAGGAAAAGGGCGAAGGATGCCGTCGCCAGCCCGTCGACCCGGTCCATGACGCCGCCGTGGCCCGGAATGAGCTGGCTCGAATCCTTGGCGCCGAAGCGCCGCTTGATCGAGGATTCGAACAGGTCGCCGATCTGCGACACCACGGAAAGCACGAGGATGAGCACGGCAAGCGCCGCCCAGCCGAGCGGCGAGCCGAAATACGAGGCGACGGCAAGCCCGGCTATCAGCGCCGAGACCGTGCCGCCGACGGCGCCGCTCCACGTCTTGCCGGGCGAGATCGACGGCGCGAGCCTGGGCCCGCCGACCGCGCGGCCGACGAAATAGGCGAGGATGTCCGTCGCCCACACCACGGCGAACAGGAACAGCGTGGCATAGAGGCCGGCCGCGTCGTCGCCGCGCAGCGCCGACAGCGCGACGCCGAGAAGCCCGGCATAGGCAAGGCCGAGCGTCGGCCAGAAGCCGGCCTCGAAGCGGACCGCATGCGCACCGGTGACGATGACCGCCCCGACGAGCGCCATCGACAGGAACGAGATCGACGCGCCGCTGACGAGCAGGATCAGGAGAACCGCGAGAAGGCCGATCGCCAGCCAGCGGTTCGACGGCTTCTCGCCCTGCGCGGTCATGGACAGCCACTCGTAGAGAACGGCGCCCGAGATCGCGGCGGCAAGCAACCGGTACCAGATGCCGCCGGCCCAGGTGAGCGTCAGCGCGACGGCGATGAGCACGATGCCCGACAGCACCCGCTGCTGCAGGTTGCTGGCGCCGGCAAGGCCGCTCATGACGCCGCCGTGCGGGCGGCGACGCCGCCGAAGCGGCGCTCGCGCTCCGAGAAGCAGCGGATGGCCTCGGCAAGCTCGGCCGGGCCGAAATCCGGCCAGTAGCAGGGCATGAACACCAGCTCGGAATAGGCGCTCTGCCACGGCAGGAAGTTCGACAGCCGCTGCTCGCCGCTGGTGCGGATGATGAGGTCGGGGTCGGGAATGAGCCGGGTGTCGAGGAACTGGGCGAAGGCCTCGGGCGTGATCTCGGCCGGATCGAGCGTGCCGGCGGCGGCGGCTTCCGCCACCTGCCGCGCGGCGCGGGCGATCTCGTCGCGACCGCCATAGTTGAAGGCGATGACGAGGTTCAGGCCCTTGTTGGCGACCGTCAGCGTCTCGGCTTCCTCGACGAGGCCGCGAATGTCCGGCGCGAGGCTGTCGCGCGCGCCGATCATGCGCACGCGCACGCCGGCATGGTGCAGCTCGGCCAGATCGCGGCGGATGAAGGTCTTCAGGAGGCCCATCAGGTCGCTGACCTCGGCCTTGGGGCGCGACCAGTTCTCCGAGGAGAAGGCGTAGACCGTGAGCCATTCGATGCCGAAATCGCCCGCCGCCCGCACGGTGCGGCGCAGGGCCTCGACGCCGGCGCGGTGGCCGGCGGCGCGCGGCAGGCCGCGCGCCTTGGCCCAGCGGCCATTGCCGTCCATGATGATCGCGATATGGGCAGGCTTCACGATGCGGCCCCTTTCAGGAGAACCTTGGCCGGTGCGGCCGGGCCATCCCCGGCAGCGCCGAAGTCAAACCTGCATGATCTCCGCTTCCTTCTCGGCCAGCAGGCTGTCGATCGCGGCGATGGTCTCGTCCGTCAGCTTCTGCACCTTGTCGTGCTGGACGCGCGACTCGTCCTGGCTGATGTCGCCGTCCTTCTCCGCCTTCTTGGCGTGCTCCATGCCGTCGCGGCGGACATGGCGGGCGGCGACCTTTGCCTGCTCGGCATACTGGTGGGCGATCTTGACCAGCTCCTTGCGGCGCTGCTCGTTCAGCTCCGGCAGCGGGATGCGCAGCGTGGTGCCGTCGACGATCGGGTTGAAGCCGAGATTGGCCTCGCGGATCGCCTTGTCCACGGCGCCCACCATCTGCTTGTCCCACACCGACACGGAAAGCATGCGCGGCTCCGGCACGCTCACGGTCGCGACCTGGTTGATCGGCATCGGCGTGCCGTAGGCCTGAACCTGGATCGGATCGAGCAGGTTGGCGGAGGCCCGGCCGGTGCGCAGCGAGGCGATGTCGTGCTTGAAGGCGGCGATCGCGCCGTCCATGCGCCGCTGCAGATCCTTGAAATCGACTCCGGTGCTGCTCATCCGATTCTCCGCTGCCGGTCCGGCCGGCATTTCTCGCTTGTCGTTACGCGTTTCGTCCCGGCGAAGGCGTCAGGCGTCGCTCACGACCGTGCCGCGGCCCTCGCCCCGCAGAATAGCGCCGAAACCGCCCTTCTCATGAATCGAGAAGACGATTATCGGAATGTTGTTCTCGCGCGCAAGTGCAATTGCTGCCGTGTCCATGATGGCCAGCCCGTCGCGGATGACCTCGTCATGGGTGATGCGGTCGTAGCGGCGGGCGGTCGGGTCGCGCTTGGGGTCGGCCGAATAGACGCCGTCGACCTGCGTTCCCTTGAACAGCGCGTCGGCGCCGATCTCCGCCGCGCGCAGGGCGGCCGCGGAATCGGTGGTGAAGAACGGGTTGCCGGTGCCGCCGGCGAAGATCACCACCTTGCCCTGATCCATGTAGGCGGTGGCCTGGCGCTGCGAGAAGCTCTCGCACAGCTCCGGCATGGCGATGGCCGAGAGCACCACCGCATCGACGCCGATCTTGACGAGCGAGGTCCTGAGCGCCAGCGAGTTGATGACGGTGGCGAGCATGCCCATGTGGTCGCCGGTCACGCGGTCGCCGCCTGACGAGGCGACGGCGACGCCGCGGAAGATGTTGCCGCCGCCGATGACGATGCCGACCTCGACGCCCATCGCGCGCGCCTCGGCGACGTCGGCGGCGATGCGGTCGGCCACGGACACGTCGATGCCGAAGCCCTGCTCGCCCATCAGCGCCTCGCCGGAGGCTTTCAGCAGGACGCGGCGGTAGGCGGGCTTCGACGGCATGGGGTTCCTCGCGAGCTTTGGGACGCGTGCAGGCGATACACGAAGGGCGCCGCGATGTCACGCGGCGCCCTTCGATAAGGGAATAGGGGAGCAGGGGAATAAGGGAAGAAAGAAGAAAGCGGCGGTGGGGTCGTCTTCTCCCTACTCCCTTACTCCCTTGCCGGCGCGGAGCGCCGGTCAGCCCTTGACGGCGGCGGCCACCTCGGCGGCGAAGTCGCTCTCTTCCTTCTCGACGCCCTCGCCCAGCGCGAAGCGCACGAAGCCGGTGATCTTCGCCGGGGCGCCGATGTCCTTCTCGGCGGCCTTGAGCGCCGCCTCGACGGTCAGGTCGGGGTTGAGCACGAAGGCCTGCTTCAGGAGGACGACCTCCTCGAAGAACTTGCGCAGACGGCCCTCGACCATCTTCTCGATGATGTTCTCGGGCTTGCCCGACTCGCGGGCCTGCGCGGCGAAGATGTCCTTCTCGCGGGCCACGGCCGCCGGATCGACCTCCTCGGCCGTCAGCGCCAGCGGGTTGGTCGCGGCGACGTGCATCGTCACCTGGCGGGCGAAGGCGCGCGCGGCCTCGGCGTCGCCGGTGGTCTCGATGGCGACCAGCACGCCGATCTTGCCGAGGCTGTCCGCGACCGCGTTGTGGACGTAGGTCGCCACGGCGCCGGCCGGCACCGACAGCTTGGCCGAGCGGCGCAGGCTCATGTTCTCGCCGATGGTGGCGACGGCGTCCTTGATCGAATCGTCGACCGACTTGCCGGCGGCGGGATTGGTGGCGGCGCCGACCGCGTCGCGCGAACCGTCGGTGCCGAGCGCGGCCTGCGCCACGGCGCGCACCAGATCCTGGAAGGCGTCGTTGCGGGCGACGAAGTCGGTCTCGGAGTTGACCTCGACCACGACCGCGCTGGTGCCGTCGGAAGCGACGCCGATGAGGCCCTCGGCCGCGGTGCGGCCGGCCTTCTTGTCGGCCTTGGCGATGCCTTTCTTGCGCAGCCAGTCCACGGCAGCCTCGATGTCGCCGTTGGTCTCGGCAAGCGCGGCCTTGCAGTCCATCATGCCCGCGCCGGTCATGTCGCGCAGTTGTTTGACCTGTGCTGCAGAAATGCTCATTGTCGCCTCTTCAAATCCGTCTTTCAAAAGGAGCGGCGCACCGTGGGATTTCCAGGTGCGCCTGCTTTGTTTCCGTCATAACGGCCACATGATTGTGACCGGAACGATCAGGCGTCCTTGTTCTCGCCGGTTTCCTCGCCGAGCGCCGGCTCGACCGGGGCTTCTTCCGAGGCGCCGATGTCGACGCCGAGCGCGCCCTGCTGGCGGGCGATGCCGTCGATGGCGGCCTTGGAGACGAGGTCGCAGTAGAGCTGGATGGCGCGCGCGGCGTCATCGTTGCCCGGGATCGGGAAATCGACGCGGTCCGGGTCGCAGTTCGAGTCGACGACGGCGACGACCGGAATGCCGAGGCGCTTGGCCTCCTGGATGGCGATCGCCTCCTTGTTGGTGTCGATCACGAACATCAGGTCGGGCGTGGAGCCCATGTCCTTGATGCCGCCCAGCGCCTTGTCGAGCTTCTCGCGCTCGCGCTCGAGGTTCAGGCGCTCCTTCTTGGTGAAGCCCTGGGCCTCGCCGGCGAGCAGCTCGTCGAGCTTGCGCAGGCGCGAGATCGAGTTGGAGATCGTCTTCCAGTTGGTCAGCATGCCGCCGAGCCAGCGCGAGTTCACGTAGTACTGCGCGGAGCGGCGGGCGGACTCGGCGACGATGTCCGAAGCCTGGCGCTTGGTGCCGACGAAGAGCACGCGGCCGCCGCGGGCGACCGTGTCGGACACCTGCTTCAGCGCCTGGTTCAACAGCGGCACGGTCTGCGACAGGTCGATGATGTGGATGTTATTGCGGGCGCCGAAGATAAAGGGCGCCATCTTCGGGTTCCAGCGGTGGGTCTGGTGGCCGAAGTGAACGCCAGCCTCGAGAAGCTGGCGCATGCTGAAATCAGGCAGAGCCATTCGTTTCTTCCTTTCCGGTTTGCCTCCACGGGCCATCGACGGAAAGGGCGCGATGCCCCGCCGCCACCGGAGGTCCCGCCCGGATTTCTCCCGGACGCCTGACCCTATGCCCGTGTGTGGAATGAGCGCGCATATAGAGGGTATGGCCGCAAAACGCAACCGTTGCTGCCATACGCGGCAAAATGCCTACTGCGTGCAGTTCTCCGGCATGTCGAACAGGTCGAGATCGACCAGCGTGCCGGTCATGGTGAAGTCGCCGTAATCCATGACGAGATCGCGGGTGAC
>JALHFU010000265.1:0-3439 GCA_022838525.1 Hyphomicrobiales bacterium
GCCTATGTCGTCTTCGAGGAACTGCCGCTCTCCAGCTACGGCAACCGCCTGCCGCAGCTGTCCTTCGAGGTGTTCCGGCCGCTCGCCGATCCCGACACGGCCGAGGGGCTCACGCGCGCCGTCACCATGATCCCTGCCTCGGGCGAGTTCACCTATGCGACGCAGGCGATCCGCAAGACCGATGGCGGCGCGACGGTGCCCGAGAACCTGAACGCGCTGGCCGACTCCACCGACATGGTGGAGGCGCTGGACCGCCTGCAGGCGATGGCCCCGGCCGTGGAGAGCGTCAGCCTCGTGGTGGCGTGGTTCGGCGACGACCTGCGCGCGGGATCGTGCAAGGTGCGGCCGGGCGTCGAGGTGTCGGCCAAGTCGACCACACCCGCCATCTGGTCGGTCAACGGTGTCAGCCGCGCCGGTGCCTTCCTCGTCAGCCGCGACGATCAGGATCGGCCGGTCTATGGCGGCACGCCCGCCGACTTCGCTGTGGTGCAGGCGATCCAGGAGATGAAGGCGCGCGGGCTGCGCGTCACCTTCTACCCCTTCATCCTGATGGACGTGCCGCCCGGCAACACGCTGCCGAACCCCTATTCCGACAACGCCGCCGAGATCGGCCAGCCGGTCTTTCCATGGCGGGGGCGGATCACCTGTTCTCCAGCTGCGGGCTTCGCCGGAACCGTGGACAAGACCGCCACGGCCGCAAGCCAGGTCGCGGCGCTATTCGGTGCGGCCACGCCCGCCAGCTTCAGCGTCTCGGGTCAGTCGGTCTCCTGGACCGGGCCGTCCGGCGATTGGGGCCTGCGCCGCATGGTGCTGCACTACGCCCATCTCTGCGCGGCGGCGGGCGGCGTGGACGCCTTCCTGATCGGCACCGAGATGCCGGGGCTGACCACGATCCGCTCGGGCGCGGCCACCTATCCGGCCGTGCAGGCCTACCGGGACCTCCTCGCGGATGTGCGCTCGATCCTCGGGTCCGGGACGAAGATCGGCTACGCCGCGGACTGGAGCGAGTATTTCGGCCACCAACCGGGCGACGGATCGGGCGACGTGTTCTTCCACCTCGATCCGCTCTGGGCGGATCCGGAGACCGATTTCGTCGGGATCGACAACTACATGCCGCTCTCCGACTGGCGGGACGGGTTCGAGCATGCCGACGCGGCCGAGGGCTGGCCCGCGATCTACGACCGGGCCTACCTGCAGGGGAACATCGCGGGCGGGGAAGGCTTTGACTGGTTCTACGCCAGCACCGCCGACCGAACTGCGCAGGTGCGGACGCCGATCACGGATGGCGCGGCGGCCAAGCCGTGGGTGTTCCGCTACAAGGATCTGCGCGCCTGGTGGTCGAACGCCCACTACGACCGCCCCGGCGGGGTGGAGAGCGGGACGCCGACGCCGTGGATGCCGCAGTCCAAGCCCATCTGGTTCACCGAGCTTGGCTGTCCCGCCATCGACCGGGGAACCAACCAGCCGAACGTCTTCTTCGACCCGAAGTCGTCCGAGAGCTTCACGCCGCATTTCTCGCGGGGCTGGCGCGACGATGCGATCCAGCGCGCCTATCTGGAGGCGACCTATCTCTGGTGGGGCACCCCGGCGAACAACCCCGTGTCGTCTGTCTACGGCGGCCGGATGGTGCATGTCCCCGAATGCGCCGCCTGGACCTGGGACGCGCGGCCCTATCCGTTCTTCCCCGCACTGACCGACGTCTGGACGGACGGCGCGAACTGGCGGCTGGGGCACTGGCTGACCGGACGGCTCGGCGCAGTGTCGCTGGCAGCACTCGTCGGCCATCTCTGCCTGCGGGCGGGCATGCCCGAGTCCCTTATCGACGTCAGCGGCCTCTGGGGCGCGGTCGAGGGCTACGCCATCACCGCGCTGGAAAGCCCGCGCGCCTCGATCACCACGCTGTCGCGCCACTTCGGCTTCGACGCCGTTGAGACCGAGGGCGTGATCCGTTTCATCATGCGTGGCCGGGCCTCTGTCGCGACCCTCGCGCCCGACGATCTGGTGGCGGCCCGAGAGGGCGACGTGCTGGAACTGACGCGCGGCCAGGAGACCGAACTGCCGCAGGCGCTGAAGTGGCAGGTCGCCCGCGCCGACGAGGATTACGACGCGGCCCTCGTCGAGGCGCGGCGGATCACGGTCGACACGACCCGGATCGCCTCGGAGAGCTTCCCGATGGCGGTGCCGCCCGAGGAAGCCGAGCGGCGTTGCCGCCGCGCGCTGATGGAGGCGTGGGTCGGCCGCGAGACGGCGGCGTTCCGTCTGCCGCCGTCGCGCTTGGCGCTCGATCCGACCGATGCGATCCGGCTGGCGCATGACGGGCGGCTGGTCGATCTGCGGCTCGTCTCCATCGCCGACGCCGAGGCGCGCGGGATCGAGGCGGTGTGCCAGGACCGGGCGACCTACGACCTGCCGCCCGGCGATCCCCGCGCGGCCTCGCTGACGCGGGCCGTGGTGTTCGGCGCGCCAGACGCGGTGCTGATGGACCTGCCGCAGCTGACCGAGGACCAGCCCGCGCATCGGCCGCTGGTCGCCGCGCACGCGGTTCCCTGGCCGGGTGAGATGGCGGTGTTCCGCAGCCCCTCGACCGATGGCTTTGAGCTGCTGACCACGTTCGGCAGCCGCGCCCGGATCGGGGCTCTGGTCTCGGACTTTTACGCGGGGCCGACGTCGCGCTTCGACCTCGGCAATGCGCTGGTGGTCGATCTGCTGACCGGAACGCTGGAGAGCGTGACCGACCTGACGCTGTTCGGCGGCGCCAACGCGCTGGCAGTGGAAAGTGCCACTGGCCAGTGGGAGATCGTGCAGGCAGGCGCGGCGGACCTGCTCGCGCCCGGCCGGTATCGCTTGACCCGGCTCCTGCGCGGCCAGCGCGGCACCGAGGGCGCCATGGGCACCCCGGCGCCTGCGGGCGCGCGGGCGGTGGTGCTCGACGACAGCCTCGCGTCCCTGCCGATCGCCGAGGCCGATCTCGGGCTTCCGTGGAACTGGCGCATCGGCCCCGCGAGCCGCCCGGTGAGCGACGAGACCTATGTCGCGCAGGCCTTCACGCCCGATGGCATCGGACTGCGACCGTTCTCCGTCGCACATGTCGAGCAGCCGTGGCGCAGGCCTCGCGCGCCCGGCGATCTGACGATCCGCTGGACACGCCGGTCCCGCGCGCTCGCGGCCGACAGCTGGGGCGGGCTTGAGGTGCCTCTCACCGAGGAACTGGAAGCCTACGAGGTGGAGATCCTCGACGGCGCTGCCGTGAAGCGGGTGCTGAGCACGACCACGACCAGCGCGGTCTACACCACCGCCCAGCAGACCGCCGACTGGGGCGCGCCGCTCGGCCCCGGCGACACGCTCGACATCCGCATCTTCCAGCTCTCCGCCCTCGTCGGGCGGGGCGCGCCCGAGACCGTCACGCTCTTGTTCTGAAGGCCATCCCATGTCCGACGCC
>JALHFU010000052.1:0-21470 GCA_022838525.1 Hyphomicrobiales bacterium
GGAATTGGTAGACGCAGCGGACTCAAAATCCGCCGCCGCAAGGCATGCCGGTTCGAGTCCGGCCACCCGCACCATCGTCTTCTCCTCACGCTGTCGCGGCCTGCGGCCGCTTCGCTCCGGAGGGGGCGCCGGACGACCGGCGACGGGCGGTCGCCCTTGCGAACCCTGCGGGTTCGGGGCTTCCGACTCCGCCATGGCGTACGAAGGTTCAGATCGTCGTCAGACGGCAGCCGCCGCCTGACGGCGCTTGAGCTCGACCTTGTCGACCTTGCCGACCGGCAGCAGCGGCAGCTCGTCGCTGGCGGTGATGCGCTTCGGGCGCTTGTAGTTGGCGAGCCGTTCGCGGCACCAGGCGGCGAGCGCCTCGGAAAGCCCGTCATGGGCCACGCCCTGCCGCGGGATGACGTAGGCGTGCCCCACCTCCTGATAGAGCGGGTCGGGGACGCCGATCACGGCGGCGAGCGCGACGTCGGGGTGCTGCTCGAGGCAGACCTCGATCTCGCGCGGATAGACGTTGTAGCCGCCGGACTTGAACATCTCCTTCTTGCGGCCGACGAGCCGGAGATTGCCGCTCGCGTCGAGCACGCCGACGTCGCCGGTGCGCAGGTAGCCGTCCTCGTCGAACGCCTCCCGCGTCGCCTCGGGGCGGCGGAAATAGGCGTGGAGCACGCTCGGATGGCGAAGCCGGACCTCGCCCTCCTCGCCCGCGGCGCAGACATGGCCGTCCTCGGCGACGAGGCGCAGGGCGAGCCCGGGCGTCGGCCGGCCGACGGTCCGCGTCAGCTCCTCGTCGCCGGCGTCCGCATCCGACATGGTGATCGAGCCCGGCACCTCGGACATGCCGTAGGTGACGCCGAGGCGGCAGCCCTTCTCGCGCAGCTTGGCCAGCACGTTGCGCGGCAGCGCCGCGCCGCCCCAGCAGATCAGCCGCACGCGCGAGAAATCCGCGGTGGCGAAGGACGGCAGCTCGGTCATGATCTGCAGCATGGTCGGCACGCCGAGCATGCAGTGGACCTGGCCGCTGTCGATGGCCGCGAGGATGCCCTCGGGGTCGAAGCGCTCCATGAAGGTGATCGCCCCGCCGCCGGTGAGCGGCGCGCAGCACAGGTCGCCGACGCAGCCGATGTGGTTGACCGGCAGATTGCAGACGATGCACGCGCCCTCCAGCGCGAAATGCGCTGTCTGGGTGCTGTAGCCGTGGCAGAGGCCGAAATGGGTGAGGAGCGCGCCCTTCGGCTCGCCGGTGGAACCGGAAGTGTAGACGATCAGCACCGGATCGTCGGGCATCACCTCAGCCCGGCGCGCGGCAAGCGCGGCGTCGCCGACGGCGTTGCCGGCGTCGAGGAAGGCGTCGAGCGGCTCGAAGCCGTCATGCGCGCCGCCGAAGGCGACCAGCCGGCCGCCGAACTTCGCCAGCGCCGCCGCCTCGGCCAGCCGGCCGGCAAGGTCCTCGCCCTCGAAGGCGGCGAGCGCCAGCACGACGCAGGGCGCGGCGTCGGAAAGCACGCGGGCGATCTCGCCCGGCGTGTAGCGCGGGTTGAGCCCGACCCAGATGCCGCCGATGGAGGCGGTGGCGAGGAAGGCGACGAAGAATTCCGGCCGCGGCGTCGACAGCACCGAGACGCGGTCGCCCTTGCCGACGCCGGCGGCGACGAGCGCGCGCGCATAGCGGTCCACCCGGTCGCTGAGCTCGGGGAAGGTCCAGCGCTCGCCCGCGAAGAAGACGGCGGCCGCCTCCGGCGTGCGTTCGGCCCAGTGGGCGGGATAGTCCGAGATGCGCGCAAGCAGCGGCACCGCGCCCGCGCCGGCCGAGGGCTCAGCCATTGGCCCCCTCCAGGAACAGCACCAGCCATTCCGCTGTCATGGCGGGCTTGTCCGCGCCTTCCTTCTCGACCGTGACCGAGAGCGTGCCGAGCCAGCCGTCGCCGCGCTTCTTCATGTCCGCGACCGTGCAGGTGGCGCGCACGCGGTCGCCGACCATGACGGGGGTGACGAAGCGCACCTTCTCGAAGCCGTAGTTCAGGCCCCACAGCCTCTCGCCTTCGAGCGGGAAGTAGCGGAAGTTCCAGTAGACCAGCATCGACAGGAGCAGCATGCCGTCGACCAGGTCGGAGCCGAAGGCGTTGTTGCGGCTGAACGAAAGGTCGACATGGGCCGGATCGAGATAGGTCGCCGTGGCGAAAAGCGACAGATGCGCGCGGTCGATGGCCATCCAGTCGGACACGTAGGCCGTCTTGCCCATCAGGGCGGGCAGCTCGGAAAAGGTGATCTTCTTGTCGGCCTCAGTCATTCTTGCCTCGAACGGAATTGCACGGGAAACGGGGTCAGTTGCCGATCATCATCGCCGGCAGCCAGGTGGAGATCGCCGGGAAGGCGACGATCAGCGCGAGCACGAACACCTCGGCGACGAGCAGCGGCAGGATGCCGCGATAGATCTCGCCGGCCGAGATCTTGGTGTCGGAGGCGGCCATCACCGCGAAGAGGTTGAGCCCCACGGGCGGCGTCACCGCCGCGATCTCGACCAGCTTGACGACGATGACGGCGAACCAGATGCCGTTGATGTCGAGCGCCTGGGCGATCGGATAGAGGACCGGCAGCGTGACGACGACCATCGACAGCGGGTCCACGAACATGCCGAGCACGAGGTAGAGCGCGATCACCAGGAGGATGAAGCCGTAGACGCCGAGGTCGAAGGCGACGAGGATCGCCGTGATCTCGCGGATGAAGCCGCTGATGACGAAGAAGCGGCCGAGCAGCAGCCCGCCGACCACGACGATGAACAGCGTCGCGGTCAGGATCATCGTCTCCTGCAGCGAATCGGCGAGGCCGCGCGCGGAGAGCGAGCGCCGGGCGAAGGCGAGCAGCACCGCGCCGGCCGCACCGACCGCGCCGGCCGCCGAGGGCGGCATGGTGCCGGTATAGATGCCGCCGAGCACCAGCGTCGCCAGCACGAGGATCGGCCACACCGCCTTGAGCGAGCGCATCTTCTCGCCGAGCGGATAGCGCGTCAGCGTCGTCGGCGCATAGGCCGGATAGAAGCGGACGACGATCAGGATGGCGACCAGATAGCCGCACATGGTCAGGAGGCCGGGAAACACGCCGGCCATGAAGAGCTGGCCGATCGACTGGCCGGTGAGGATGCCGTAGATGACGAAGGAGAGCGACGGCGGGATCAGGCCGGCGAGCGTGCCGGCCGCCGCGATGGAGGCGGCGCTGAAGCCCTTGTGGCAGCCGTGCTTCAGCATCTCGGGCAGCGCCACCTTGCCGAACACGGCGGAGTTGACCACCGTCGAGCCGGAGATCGACGAGAAGCCGGCCGAGGCGATCACCGTCGCGGCGTAGAGGCCGCTGCGGGTTCCGCCCATCCATTTCGAGGCGGTGCGGTAGAGGTCCTGGATGATGTCGGCGCGGGCCGCGACCACGCCCATCAGCACGAACATCGGCACCACGACGAAGGTGTATTGCGAGGCGAAGTCGTAGGGCAGCGTCTTGAGCGTCACCCACATGAAGCGCTCGCCGACGGTGAGCCACATGCCGCCGCAGGCGGCGAGGATCATCGCCGGGCCGATGGGGATGCCGGCGAGCGCCAGCACCAGCGTGACGGCGATGGCCGCGAGGCCGAGCTCGATCGAGCTCATGCCTGCCCCCTCCCCCGCCCGGCGAAGAGCCGGATGACCGACCGGACGAACTGGCCAGCCGCGATGAGCGCGGCAATGCTCGCACCGAGGCAGACCAGCGTCTTCACCGGATAGATCGGGAAGTTGAAGACGCCGCCCGCGACCTCGCGGATGCGCCAGCTGTCGAGCATCAGCGGCCATGTCTGGCGCGCGATGAGGTAGAGCGCGACCAGCGTGCCGAGGAGCGCGAGGCAGTCCGAGAGCCGCCGCGCCGTCCCGCGCAGCCGCGTCGTCACGAGATCGACCACGATGTGGCTCTGCCGCGCCTGCACGTGGACGAGGCCGACGAACATGACGACGGCGAGCGCCGATTCCGCCATCTCGAAGGCGCCGACCACCGGCCGCCGCAAGAAGGCGGTGCCGACGATGTCGGCCGTGCCCACCACCATCATCAGGCCGAGCGCCGCCCAGCCGATCAGCGCGCTTGCGAGCGCAGTCTCCGCGGCGTGCATGCGCATGCCGTTCTCCTCCCCGGAATGCCGCCCGAAAAGCCCCGAAGCGGCCTTACTGCTGATAGGCCGCCAAGCGCTCGCGGACGAAGGCGGCGTGCTTCTTCGCGGCCTCGCCGTGCCCGGCCTTGTCGAGATGCTCGACCCACAGGTCGAGGAAGTCGGGCAGCGCCTCCTCCATCTTCTCCTGATCCTCGAAGGCGACGACCGCGACGCCGTTGGCCTTCAGCGTCTCCAGCCCGCTTTCCTCGGCGGCGTTGATCTCGGATGCGGCCTTCGCCTCGGCCTCGGCCACGACCTCGTCGAACAGGGCGCGGAACTCCGGCGTCCACGCTTCCCACACGTCCTTGTTGACGTAGGTGAGGAAGAGCGGCGTGGCGCCGAACTCGGCGTCGCTGGCGAATTTGGCCACCTCGAACAGGTTATAGAGCGCGGCGGTCTGGTAGTTGAGATAGGCGCAGTCGACCGTGCCGCGCTGCAGGCCCTCATACATCTCGCCGAGCTCGATGTTCACCGGCACCGCGTTGAAGGTGGTGAAGACGATCGGATGGAAGGTGCCGTAGGTGCGGACCTTGAGGCCGTTGAAATCGGCGAGCGACTTCACCGGCTTCGTGCACAGGAGCCGGTATTGCGGCAGGCCGCGATAGAGGAAGGGGTGGAGGTTGGCGGCGTCGAACTCGGCCCTGACCTCGTCCAGCGCCTCGTAGGCGTCCTTCTGCACCTGCGCGGCGGCCTCGGCCGTCGGGAAGATGATGGGCAGCGAGTCGGCGAGGCCCGAGACCGGGAACTGGCTGAAGAAGTAGCCGACCGGGAAGTTGCCGATGTCGACCGCGCCGGCGCCGACCAGCTCGACCATCTCGGCCGGCCCGCCCAGCGTGCCGCCGTGGAACATCTCGAACCTGACCTTGCCGTCGGTGCGCTTCGCGATCTCGTCGGCGACGAACTGGTCGATCACCGAGGTCGTGAAGCCTTCCGGCAGGAAGTTCGCATAGCGAACCGACATCTGCGGATAGTCCTGCGCGAATGCGCCCGTGCTCAGCACGAGTGCCAGCGACGTCGTCGCGACGAAATTCCTCATGGCATCCTCCCTGGCTGGATTTCGGCGATCATTGTCCGGCCCGATCAAAAATGCAAGTATTTAGTTGCATTTTTGATCGGGTGGCATCCGCGCCCCATGCAGGCTATTGCTGCCGGGCGGAAAGCGACGACGGAGACGGACGCGGAAAATGGCGAGCGGCGGGCAGCAGGAGAGGAAGGACGGCCGCCCCGCGGGCAAGGCGCCTGCCCGCAAGAAGGACCCCCTTTCCGCGCCGAAGCGGCGGCGGCCCAAGCAGGAGCGCTCGCGCGCCACGGTCGACCAGATCCTCGCCGCCGCGGTCGCGATTCTCGAGCAGGGCGGCTTCGAGGCCGTGACCATGCAGGCGATCGCCGCCGCCGCCGGCATCAACATCGCCACGCTCTACAGCTACTTCCCCAACAAGCACCACGTCCTCGCCCACCTCGCCCGCCTGCGGCTCGACGAAAGGCTGGAGCTGCTGGAGCGCGAGCTCGGCGCGCTGAAGGAGCGCGACGACTGGATCGACGGCTACGGCGACGTGATGCGCAAGCTGTTCGTGCTGCGCGAGGGACAGGCGAGCTCGGTCGCGCTGCGCCAGGCCATGCACGCCTCGCCGTCGCTGTGGGAGATCGACCAGGAGGGCAACGCCCGCGCCGCGGGTTTCGTCGCCGACCTGCTGCACGCCAAGTTCCCGGCGATCCGCCGCGAGGACATCGACATCCGCGCCCGGCTGATCGCCGAATACGTCACCGCGACGCTCGACTTCATCCAGCGCAACGAGACCGGCATGCAGGAGAAGATCCTGGAGGAGATCGTGGCGCTGACGGCGAGCTATCTGAGATCCTTCGCGCCGGCGCCGGAACGTAGCCCTCCGGCATCGCCGGCCTGAGAGGAAGGCGGATTTTCCGCCGCTTCGGGCGGGCCGGAAAGCCGGCAAAAGCCGCTCTTTTCCCGAAACCCCTTCCATGCGACCGATTTTCGGCTAAAACGCTTGCCAATCTCGACGGGCGCGCCTTCGCGTCCGCGCCAATCTCGAACGCCGGTGGACGATGTCGGACGACAGTTTCTTTCGTGAAGTGGACCAAGAGCTTCGCCAGGACCAGGCGAAGGCGATCTGGGACCGCTATGGCACGGCGATCATCGCCGCGGCGGTCGCCGTCGTGCTGGCGACGGCCGCCTGGGTCGGCTGGGACTACTGGAGCCAGTCGCGCGCCGACAGGTCGGGCGACGCCTATCTCCACGCGCTGGAGCTTGCCCGCGACGGCAGGACCGAGGAGGCCCGCGCCGCGCTCGCCGAGCTCGAGGCCGGCGGCTACGGCGCCTATCCGGTGCTGGCGCGCATGCGCAACGCCACGCTTCTCGCCGAGGCGGGCGACAATGCCGGCGCGGTCGCCGGCTTCGACCGCGTCGCGGCCGACGGCGCCGTGCCCGCCGCGATCCGCGAGATGGCGAGGCTGCGCGCCGCGCTCCTCCTCGTCGATCACGGCAGCTACGCCGACGTCGCCCAGCGCGTCGAGACGCTGACCGGCGAGACCAACCCGCTGCGCCATTCGGCGCGCGAGGCGCTGGCGCTCGCCGCCTGGAAGGAAGGCCGCATGGCCGATGCCGCCGCGCTCTACGACCAGATCGTCGACGACGAGGGCGCGCCGCAGAACATCCGCCAGCGCGCCACCCTGATGTCCGAACTGATCCGCGGTTCGGGCGCATCGTCCTGACCGCGCTGATGGGCCTCAAGGTCGCCATCGTCGGCCGCCCCAATGTCGGCAAGTCGACATTGTTCAACCGGCTCGTCGGCCGCAAGCTGGCGCTGGTGGACGACACGCCGGGCGTGACGCGCGACCGCCGCGTCCATGCCGCGAAGCTCTACGACCTGCGCTTCGACGTCATCGACACCGCCGGGCTGGAGGACGCCGCCTCCGCCTCGCTCGAGGGCCGCATGCGCGCCCAGACCGAGACGGCGATAGACGAGGCCGACCTCGTCCTGTTCCTGATCGACTCCAAGGTCGGCGTCATGCCCGACGACCGCACCTTCGGCGACCTCGTGCGGCGCACCGGCAAGCCGGTGGTGCTGATCGCCAACAAGGCCGAGGCGCGCGGCGCGCAGGCCGGCATGCTGGAGGCGTGGGAGCTCGGCCTCGGCGAGCCGGTGCCGATCTCGGCCGAGCACGGCGAGGGCATGCCCGACCTGCGCGAGGCCATCGTCGCGGCACTCGGCGAGGAGCGCGCCTTCGCGCACGAGAAGGAGGAGGCGGCCATCGCCGCCGCCGCGGGCGAGCCGCTGGTCGGCGAGGACATCGACGACCCGGACGCCGAAGAGGTGCCCGAATACGACGCCACGAAGCCGCTGCGCATCGCCGTCGTCGGCCGGCCCAATGCCGGCAAGTCGACCATGATCAACGCGCTGATCGGCGAGGAGCGGCTGCTGACCGGGCCGGAAGCCGGCATCACCCGCGATTCGATCTCCGTCGACTGGGACTGGCGCGGGCGCCGGATCAAGCTGTTCGACACGGCGGGCCTGCGCCGCAAGTCGCGCGTGCAGGAGAAGCTGGAGAAGCTCTCCGTCGCCGACGGCCTGCGCGCCGTGCGCTTCGCCGAGGTGGTGATCGTGGTGCTCGACGCCACCATCCCCTTCGAGAAGCAGGACCTGCAGATCGCCGACCTGATCGCGCGCGAGGGCCGCGCGCCGGTCATCGCCTTCAACAAGTGGGACCTGATCGAGAACCCGCAGGAGACGCTGGCCGAGCTGCGCGAGAAGACCGCGCGGCTGCTGCCGCAGGTGCGCGGCATCCGCGCCGTGCCGGTCTCGGCCGAGACCGGCCGCGGCCTCGACAGGCTGATGGAGGCGGTGGAGGAGACGCACCGCGTCTGGAACCGCCGCGTCTCCACCGGCAAGCTCAACCGCTGGCTGGAGGGCATCCTCGGCCACCACCCGCCCCCCGCCGTCGCCGGCCGTCGGCTGAAGATCAAGTACATCACCCAGGTCAAGACGCGGCCGCCGGGCTTCGTGCTGTCGTGCTCGCGGCCGGAGGCGATGCCGCAATCCTACGTGCGCTATCTGGTCAACAACCTGCGCGACAGCTTCGACATGCCGGGCGTGCCGATCCGCGTCGCGCTGCGCGCCTCGGAAAACCCCTTCGCCGGCCGCGCGAAGAAGAAGCGGTGAGCCATCGTTGAAGCTGGAGGGGCAGACGGCCATGCTCGAACGACGCGACAGCTACGAGGCGCTCTACCGCGATTTCCGCTGGCGGATTCCCGGGCGCTTCAACATCGGCGTCGCCGTCAGCGACCGCTGGGCCGCGACGGAGCCCGACCGCACCGCGCTCCTCGCCCACCGCACGGAAGGCGAGCCGGAACGCCTGAGCTACGGCGAGCTTGCCGCCCGCTCCAACGCGCTCGCCAACGCGCTGCGCGCCGGGGGCGTTTCGCGCGGCGACCGGGTGGCGCTGCTCCTGCCGCAATGCTTCGAGGCGGCCATCGCCCACATCGCCATCTACAAGCTCGGCGCCATCGCCGTGCCGCTGGCGCTCCTGTTCGGCGTCGAGGCGCTGGAATACCGGCTGAACGCCGCCGGCGTGAAGGCGGTGGTGACGAACGATGCCGGCCGCGCCAAGCTCGCGGGCATCCGCGCGCGGCTGCCGCAGCTCGAAACGCTCGTCTCCGTCGACGGCGCCGCCGCCGGCGCGCTCGACTTCCACAGGCTGGTCGCCGACCATCCGCCGCGCTTCGAGGCCGAGGACACCGGGCCGGACGACCCGGCGCTGATGATCTTCACCTCCGGCACCACCGGCCCGCCCAAGGGCGCGCTGCACGGCCATCGCGTGCTTCTCGGCCATCTGCCGGGGGTGCAGATGCCGCACGAGTTCCTGCCGCAGCCGGGCGACCTCTTGTGGACGCCGGCCGACTGGGCATGGGCGGGCGGCCTGCTCAACGTGCTGCTGCCCGGCCTCTATCTCGGCGTGCCGGTGGTGGCCGGCCGCGCCGAGCGCTTCGAGCCGGAGGCGGCGCTCGCCCTGATGGAGAAGATGAAGGTGAGGAACGCCTTCATCCCGCCGACGGCGCTCAGGATGCTGAAATCGGCGACCGGGATCGCCAGACGCTTCGACCTTCGCTTGCGCAGCATCGGCTCGGGCGGCGAGTCGCTCGGGCGCGAGACCTACGACTGGGCGCGGGCCGAGCTCGGCCTGACCATCAACGAGTTCTACGGCCAGACCGAGTGCAACCTCGTGCTCGCCTCGTGCGGCGCGCTCGGCGTCAGCCGCGGCGGCGCCATCGGCAAGCCGGTGCCGGGCCACGCGGTGGCGGTGATCGACGAGGACGGGCGCCGGGTGAAGGCCGGCGAGCCGGGGCAGATCGCGGTGCGGCGGCCCGACCCGGTGATGTTCCTCGAATACTGGCAGAACCCCGACGCCACCGCGAAGAAATTCATCGGCGACTGGATGACGACCGGCGACCAGGGCATCGAGGACGCGGACGGCTACATCCACTTCTTCGGCCGCGACGACGACGTCATCACCTCGGCCGGCTACCGCATCGGCCCGGGCGAGATCGAGGACTGCCTGACCGGCCACCCGGCCGTGGCGCTGGCCGCCGCCGTGGGCAAGCCCGACCCGCTGCGCACCGAGATCGTCAAGGCCTATGTGGTGCTGCGCGACGGCGTCGCCCCGAGCGCGACGCTCGCCGACGAGATCCGCCAGTGGGTGCGCGAGCGGCTGTCGGCGCACGAATATCCGCGCGAGGTCGAGTTCGTGGAATCGATGCCGCTGACCACCACCGGCAAGGTCATCCGCCGCATCTTCCGCGACCGGGCGCGGGCGGAGGTTTCCTGACCTTCGCCGCCGCCGCGGCCGTCATCCCGGCCAAGGGCGCGTAGCGCCCGCAGAGCCGGGACCCATTGGCCGGACCATCGTCGAGCACGGCCCGGTTCTCATCCCGGCGCGTGACGAGGCTGTCGCGCGAACCCGCCACCCGGCCGCGCTGCCCAATGGGTCCCGGCTCTCGCTGCGCTCGGCCGGGATGACGCGGTGGGGATGCTGCGCGCTCCCCCAGCGACCCGGATCAATCCAGACGCATCGCGCGTACTACCCCCGCCGGAATGCCTTCTTCACCCGGCCGCGCAGGATGCGCACGGCGTTGCGGGTCTGGCGGTAGAGGTCGAGCTGCGAGGCGGCCTGCCGCGTCTGGCGGCCGGCATCGGGCGAGAGGCCGACGACCAGCGTGCCGAGCGGCCGCCGCTCCTGCCACAGCCGGCTCATCACCGGGTGGTCGGGCACGGTGCAGGAATCGGCGATGTCGATGTTGGGGTCGTCGAGCAGCGTCCGCGTCGCCTCGACCGCGAGCAGCGTTCCGGGCGAGAAGCGGGCGAAGGCCTCGTCATAGGCCGTCTTCCACGTGTAGGCGACGCCCGATTCCACGAACACCACGAGGCTGGCGATGGCCCGGCCGTCGAGCGAGAGCTGGTGCACCCGGCACAGGTCGCGTTCGGCGAGCCGCTGCGCCGCCTCGCGCACGAAGGCGGCGCGGTAGCGGTCGACCGCCATGGCCGTGCGGGCGCGGCCCTTCCAGCCCGACGCCTCCAGCGCCAGGAACGCCTCGACGGCGAGCCGCACCTCCTCGGGCTGGCGCGCCACCGTGTAGTCGAGCTGGCCCTGCTCGCAGAGCCGCCGCTTCAGGCGGCGGAACTCGCGGAAATGATGGCCGCTGAGCGCGGCGCGCAGATAGTCGTCGCCGTCGCCATGGCCCTGAAGGTGTGGCCGCGCCACCCGGCCGGCGAGCGCCAGCGGCAGGGCGTGCGCCTCGGCGTGGCTGCCGACGAGGGCGGCGAAGGGGCCGTCGAGCCGCACCTCGGGGAAGACGAAGACCCGGGGCAGCTTGAGATGCGGCCGCGCCAGCATCGCGAAGAAGTCGGAGACGACGCCGGCCGGGTCGTCGCGGTCGACCAGCGGCGTGCCGAGCGGCCCGAACGGGCTCGACCAGGTGCGCAGCACCGGCGCGCCGAAGGGCGGCGCCGGGCGCTCGACCGTGAACGGCACCAGAAGGCGCAGCCGGCTCCTCTCCCCGTCGCCGTCGCGGATGACGGCGAGCCGCACGTCGCGGTCGTCGAGGCGCGGCATGGCCGGGGCGAGGAAGCGCGGGTTGAAGAACACGTTCGGCTCGATGGCGCGGGCGCTCAGGTGCTCCAGCTCCTCCACCAGCGCGAAGCCAGCCGACGCCGGATAGATGGCGAGCGAGCGCCGCACCTGCCGCCCGTCGGCGAAGCCCCCGATGTCGGTCGAGACGGAGGGCGCGCCGCCCTCCTCTTCCACGAGCGGAACCGCGGTCATCGCAAAGCCTCTTGTCTCTTCCCGCCGCCGAGCGGCACGAACATCAGGATTCCGAGCCGGCGGCGCACGGTCGCGGCGAGCAGCAGCGCCTCGACGCACATGGCCACCGCCGTGGCGGTCGCCGCGCCCCACAGGCCCCAGAGCGGGATCAGCACCAGGTTGAGCCCGAGATTGACGGCGAGCGTGACGCCGAACACGCCGGCGCAGGCGTTCTGGTGGCCGCTCATGGTCAGGAGGCTTTCGGCCGGCCCGACCGCGGCGCGCGCCACCACGCCGGCGAGCAGCAGGAACAGCAGCGGATAGCCGGCCTCGAAGCCCGGCCCGAACAGCATCAGCATCGGCTTGCCGGCGAGGAGCATCAGCGCCGCCATGGCGAGCGACGGCCAGAACGTCCACGCCACGGTCTCGCGGGCGAAGCCCGCCAGCCGCTCGCGGTCGCCGCCGTGGGCGTATTGCGCGTAGCGCTGGGCGACGCCGGCCTTGACCGCGAAATAGACGAAGTGGACCAGCGCCAGGAGCTTCAGCGCCGCGAAATAGACGGCGACGTCCTCCGGCTGCATGAACCAGCCGATCATCAGGATATCGGCATTGGTGTGGAGGTAGAAGAAGCCGTCGACGAGGAAGATCGGCAGCGACACCGCCACCCAGTGCCGGAGGTGGAAGCGGGGCTTCACCCCCCTCACCCCGGCGGTGGCCGGCGGCACGATCGCCGCGACCTGATAGATCGTGGTGGCGAGCGTGGCGAGGAGCGCGCAGACCACGGCGACCTGCGCGCTCGGCGGATAGCCGAGGAGGATCGCCCCGCCCATCAGCGCCAGGATCAGCAGTGGCCGCAGGATGTAGACGGGCGCCAGCGCCAGCACCGACCAGCCATTGGCCCGCGCCATGCCCTCGAGCACGTCGGAGAGCGCGATGACCGGCAGGCAGGCGAGCCCGAGATAGAACGGCAGCACGTAGTAGCTCTCGATCTGGTCCGAGAACAGCCACACGCCGGCAAGGCCCAGCGCGGCGACGAGGCTCGACGTCACCAGCACGAAGACGCGCGCGGCCTGGATGGCGCCGCGCAGCTCCTCCGGCCGGCCACGCTCGCGATATTCGGGGATGAAGCGGATGATCGAGGTCTGGAAGCCGAGGCAGGAGATGTCGCCGACCATGATCATCACCGTCCAGACGAGGACGAAGACGCCGTAGTCGAAGCCGCCCATCCAGCGCGCCATCAACACCTGGCTGACGAGGGCGATGGCGGCGCTGGCGATGCGGATGGCGAAGGCGACGAGCGAGGCGCGGCCGGCATGGCCGCGCTCGTCGGCGGCGAAGAACAGGCCGTCGATCCGGTCGAAGAGCGGGCGCATCCGCGCAGCCAGAGGCTCCGGCAGCAACCGGTCGGCCGTCGATACAGCGGAAAAACGCACGCACTCCACTCCGCTTGTCGGGATCGCTCCCCCGAGCCGTAGCGCAGAGTCTTTAAGAATCGGTGTGGCGAAGGCCCGGCCGCAACCGGCGGGCTTGCCTGCGGCGGCGCAGCGCCCCTAGCATGCGATGCCGCAAGGAGGCGGGCGAGCGATGGCGAACTACAGGGTCGGTCTGGCACTGGGCGGCGGCGCGGCGCGCGGCTGGTCGCATATCGGCGTGGTCGAGGCGCTCGTCGAGGCCGGGATCGAGCCGGTCGCCGTCGCCGGCACCTCGATGGGGGCGCTGGTCGGCGGCGCCTATGCCGCCGGCAGGCTCGACGCGCTGAGGACATGGGCCGAAGCCGTGGACTGGCGCACCATCATGTCGCTCCTGGACATCAGCCTGACCACGGGCGGCGTCATCGACGGCCAGCGCATCCAGCAGCTCCTGCAGCAGCTCGGCATCGACCGGCCGATCGAGACCTTCCCGGTCGCCTTCGCGGCGGTGGCGACCGACCTTGCCGACGGCCGCGAGATCTGGCTGGAGCAGGGGCCGGCGGACGCGGCGATCCGCGCCTCGATCTCGATGCCCGGCATCTTCAGCCCGGTGCTGCTCGACGACAGGTGGCTGGTCGACGGCGGGCTGGTCAACCAGGTTCCGGTCTCGACCTGCCGGGCGCTGGGCGCGGACTTCATCATCGCCGTCAGCGTCGGCGAGGGGCTGCTCGGCCGGCGCAGGAGCAAGCTGCGCGCCGGCCTCGGCAACGGCGAGGATGCGCGCGCGGCGCGCGTGACGCAGATGCTCGCCCAGATGCCGGCGATGCTGCGCGATCCGGCGGAGCTCGTCCTGCCCTATCTGGTCAAGGGCGGGCCGCAGTCGCCGGGCTATTTCGACGTGCTGGTCAACTCGCTCAACATCATGCAGGAGAAGATCACCCGGTCGCGGCTGGCCGGCGAGCCGCCGCACGTGCTGATCGCGCCGGAGGTCGCCGCCATCAACCTGATGGACTTCGACCGCGCGCAGGACGCCATCGCCGCCGGCCGCGCCGCCGCCGAAAAGGCCCTCGACGCCATCCGGGAGATGCTGGCGCGCTAGAGGGGGACGCGTTCGGGCCGGTTCGCCGCCCCCGCCGTCATCCCGGCCAAGGGCGCGCAGCGACCGCAGAGCCGGGACCCATTGATCCGATCATCGTCGGGCACGGCCCGGTTCCGAGCGTGGCGCATGTCGGCAATGCCCCCGCGAACACTTCACCCGGCCGCGCTGCTCAATGGGTCCCGGCTCTCGCTTCGCTCGGCCGGGATGACGCGGTGGGGATGCTGCGCTTCCCAAGACCCGCCGATGACGCTGCGGGCGATTCGTCGGCCTCGCTTCGATCACCGTGTCAGGGCGTGCGAATGCCGGTGTGCGGACCGCAGGCCGGAAACGAGGGCCAAAGCCTCAGGCGAAGGCGCCGTGGCAGTGCTTGTATTTCTTGCCGGAGCCGCAGGGGCAGGCCTCGTTGCGGCCGATCTTGCCCCAGGTCGAGGGGTCGTTCGGGTCGCGCTCGGCGGCCGGCACGACACGGGTCTCGACCGAGGCGAGCGCCACGGCGGATTCGCCGAAATCGTCCTCGCCGGTGGTGGCGTCGATGTGCTCGCCGCGCACCTGCGCCGGGGCCTGCGGCGGCGGCGCGTCGGCCGCCTCGCGCACCAGCTCGACGCGCATGAGCTGCGCCGTGACCGCCTGCCGGAGATTGCCGAGCATCGCCTGGAACAGCTCGAACGCCTCGCTCTTGTACTCGTTGAGCGGGTCGCGCTGGGCATAGCCGCGGAAGCCGACCACGGAGCGCAGGTGGTCGAGATTGACCAGATGCTCGCGCCACAGATGGTCGAGCGTCTGCAGCACGATCGACTTCTCGACATAGGCCATGATGTCGGGGCCGAAGCGCTCGGCGCGGTCCCTGGCCGCGGCCTCCGCCGCCTCGCTGATGCGCTCGCGGATCTGCTCCTCGTCGATGCCCTCCTCGGCGGCCCATTCCTCGACCGGCAGGTCGAGGTTGAGATAGGAGCGCACGCCTTCCTTGAGGCCGGCCACGTCCCATTGCTCGGCATAGGCCGTCTCGGGGATGTGCTTGGCGACGAGGTCGTCGATCACGTCCTGCCGCATCTCGGCGACGGTCTCGCCGAGGTTCTCGCCGTCCATCAGCTCGATGCGCTGCTCGAACACCACCTTGCGCTGGTCGTTCATCACGTCGTCGAACTTGAGCAGGTTCTTGCGGATGTCGAAGTTGCGCGCCTCGACCTTCTTCTGCGCCTTCTCCAGCGCCTTGTTGATCCAGGGATGGATGATGGCCTCGTCCTCCTTGAGGCCGAGCTTCTGCAGCATCGAATCCATGCGCTCGGAGCCGAAGATGCGCATCAGATCGTCCTGCAGCGACAGGAAGAACTTGGAGCGGCCGGGGTCGCCCTGGCGGCCGGAGCGGCCGCGAAGCTGGTTGTCGATGCGCCGCGACTCGTGGCGCTCGGTGGCGAGCACGTAGAGGCCGCCGGCGGCGAGCGCCTGCTCCTTCAGCCGCTGCACGTCGTCGCGGATCGCCTTCTCCTTCGCGTCGCGCTCGGGGCCGGCCGGCATGTCGCCCAGCTCCTGGCGGATGCGCATGTCGGCGTTGCCGCCGAGCTGGATGTCGGTGCCGCGGCCGGCCATGTTGGTGGCGATGGTGATGGCGCCGGGGCGTCCGGCTTGGGCCACGATTGCCGCCTCCTGCTCGTGGTGGCGGGCGTTCAGCACCTGGAAGTCCTTGAAGCCCTCGGCGCGAAGCCGCTCGGCCAGATATTCCGACTTCTCGATCGAGGTGGTGCCGACCAGCGTCGGCTGGCCCTTGGCGTGCGCCTCGCGGATTTCCTTGACGATCGCCTTGTACTTCTCCTCGACGGTCCGGTAGACCTCGTCGTCCTCGTCGATGCGCTTGACGGGCAGGTTGGTCGGAATCTCGGAGACCTCCAGCCCGTAGATGTTGCCGAACTCCTCGGCCTCGGTCAGCGCCGTGCCGGTCATGCCGGCGAGCTTGCCGTACATGCGGAAGTAGTTCTGGAAGGTGATGGAGGCCAGCGTCTGGTTCTCCGGGTGGATCTGCACCTTCTCCTTGGCCTCGAGCGCCTGATGCAGCCCTTCCGAGAAGCGGCGGCCGGGCATCATGCGGCCGGTGAACTCGTCGATGATGACGACCTCGCCGTTCCTGACGATGTAGTCCTTGTCGCGCTGGAACAGCCGGTGCGCCTTGAGCGCGTTGTTGACGTGGTGGACGATGGCGACGTTCTCGACGTCGTAGAGGCCGTCGCCCTTGAGCAGGCCCGCCTCGCGCAGCCTGTTCTCCAGCTTCTCGGTGCCCTCCTCGGTGAAGGTCGCGGTGCGCTGCTTCTCGTCCACCTCGTAGTCGGCGGGCTCCAGCATCGGGATGAAGGCGTCGATGGTGTTGTAGAGGTCCGAGCGGTCCTCGAGCGGACCGGAGATGATGAGCGGCGTGCGCGCCTCGTCGATCAGGATCGAGTCGACCTCGTCGACGATCGCGTAATTGTGACCCCGCTGCACCATCTGCGCGCGGTCGTACTTCATGTTGTCGCGCAGATAGTCGAAGCCGAGCTCGTTGTTGGTGGCGTAGGTGATGTCGCAGGCGTAGGCGTCCTTGCGCTCCTCGTCGGAGAGGCCGTGGACGATGATGCCGGTCGTCAGCCCGAGGAAGCTGTAGACGCGGCCCATCCACTCGGCGTCGCGCCGGGCGAGGTAGTCGTTGACGGTGACGACGTGCACGCCCTTGCCGGAAAGCGCGTTCAGATAGACGGGAAGCGTCGCCACCAGCGTCTTGCCCTCGCCGGTGCGCATCTCGGCGATGCCGCCGCCGTGCAGCACCATGCCGCCGACGAGCTGGACGTCGAACGGCCGCAGCCCGATGGCGCGGCGCGCCGCCTCGCGCACCGCGGCGAAGGCGGGAACGAGCAGGTCGTCGAGCGACTTGCCCTCGGCAAGCTCCTTGCGGAATTCGTCCGTCTTGGCCCGCAGGGCCTCGTCGGACAGCGCCTGCATGTCGTTCTCGAGCGCGTTGATCGCCGCGACACGCGGGCGCAGGCCCTTGATGCGGCGGTCGTTGGAGGAGCCGAAAATCTTGCGGGCGAATGCGCCAAAGCTGACCATGAATGGTCCTTTCAGAACGGAACGTCGGGCCTGGCTGCGGCCCTGGCCCGCCGCGTCGTCGCATTTCGCGGGCCGGAAAGCTGGAAACGGCGTCCGCAAATCGCTTCTGGACGCCAAGCCGAAGGACAGATAAGAGGGGGCACAAGCGATGTCAACGCCGCTCGCCCTGCCGTAAGCGCGCTGAAAATCGCCACATTTGCGCCGGTTTGAGGCGGTTCATCCCAGCCCGGCAATCCCCTACTGGAGTCCTTTCCATGCAGCATCCCCTCCGCGGCCTGTCGATTGTGCGCATCGGCGCCGCCGCCGCCATGATCGCGTTCTCGGCTCCCTTCGCCTTCGCGCAGCAGGACGCGGTGGTGGCCACGGTGAACGGCGAGCCGGTCACCGAGACCGACCTCGCGGTCGCCATGGCCGACCTCGACCAGCAGTTCGCGCAGCTTCCCGAGGAGCAGCGCCGCGCCGCCGCGCTGTCGGCCATCATCGAGATCAGGCTGCTCGCCGCCGAGGCCGAGAAGGCGGGGCTCGCCGACGGCGACGAGTTCGCGCGCCGCATGGCGCTCCTGCGCCAGCGTGCGCTGCACAGCGCCTATATCGACAAGGAAATCGCGGAGCAGGTGACGGACGAGGCCGTGCGCGCCCGCTACGACAAGCAGGTCGCCGAGACGCCGCCGACCAACGAGGTGCGCGCCCGCCACATCATCGTCGAGACCAGGGAAGAGGCCGAGGCCATCATCAAGGAGCTCGACGCCGGCGGCGACTTCGAGGCTATCGCCAGGGAGAAGTCGAAGGACGGCGCCGCCGCGCAGGGCGGCGACCTCGGCTATTTCGGCCCCGGCCGCATGGTGCCCGAGTTCGAGCAGGCCGTCTTCGCGATGGATGTCGGCACCTATTCCAGGGAGCCGGTGCAGACGCAGTTCGGCTGGCACGTCATCAAGGTCGAGGACAAGCGCGTCCAGCAGCCGCCGGCGTTCGAGCAGGTCGCCGACCAGTTCCGCTCGCTGCTCCTGCGCGAGACCTATTTCGCCAAGGTGAGCGAGCTGCGCGAGGGCGCGGCGGTCGAGATTTCCGACCCGGCGCTGAAGGAGGCGCTCGAGCCGGCCGGCGAAGAAGACGGCAACCAGTAAGACGCCGGCGGCCAGCAGATGTCGGACACCATCTCCCCGCTCGCGCCGAAGAAGCACCCGAAGATGCCGCCCGTCGAGGGCGTGCGCATCGCCACGGCCGAAGCCGGCATCAAATACAAGAACCGCACCGACCTTCTGGTGATGGCGTTCGACGAGGGCACGACGGTCGCCGGCGTGTTCACCCGTTCGAAGTGCCCCTCGGCGCCGGTCGATCTCTGCCGGCAGAACCTTCCCGCCGGCCGGGCGCGCATCCTCGTCGTCAACTCCGGCAACGCCAACGCCTTCACCGGCAGGCGCGGCCGCGAGGCGACGGAACTGACCGCGAAGGCGGCGGCGAAGGCCGCGGGCTGCAGCGAGACCGACGTCTTCCTCGCCTCGACCGGCGTGATCGGCGAGCCGCTCGACGCCGCCAGGTTCGCGCATCTCCTCGACGGCCTCGTCGCCACGGCCGAGCCCGGCCGCTGGGCCGAGGCCGGCAAGGCGATCATGACCACCGACACCTACCCGAAATACGCCACCGCCACGGTGGCGCTGGGCGGGACGGAGGTGACCATCAACGGCATCGCCAAGGGCGCGGGCATGATCGCGCCCGACATGGCGACGATGCTGTCCTTCGTCGCCACCGACGCGCCGATCGAGGCGCCCGTGCTGCAGGACATGCTGTCGAAGGGCGTCGGAAAGACCTTCAACGCGGTGACGGTCGACAGCGACACCTCGACCAGCGACACGCTGATCCTGTTCGCCACCGGCGCCGCCGAAAAGCGCGGCGCGCCGCGCATCGCCGACCCGAAGGACCCGCGGCTGGCGCAGTTCCGCCGCGCGCTGAACCGCATCCTCAAGAACCTCGCGCTGCAGGTGGTGCGCGACGGCGAGGGCGCGCGCAAGGAGGTCGAGGTGACGGTGACGGGCGCGAAGTCGGCCCGCTCGGCCAAGCGCATCGCGCTCTCCATCGCCAACTCGCCGCTGGTCAAGACCGCGGTCGCCGGCGAGGACGCCAACTGGGGCCGCGTCGTCATGGCCGTCGGCAAGGCCGGCGAGCCCGCCGACCGCGACCGGCTGGCGATCTGGTTCGGCGACATCCGCGTGGCGCACGAGGGCGAGCGCGACCCCGGCTATTCGGAGGCGGCGACCTCGGCCTACATGAAGCGCGACGAGATCGCGATCCGCGTCGACCTCGGCCTCGGGCGCGGCAAGGCGACGGTGTGGACCTGCGACCTGACCAAGGAATACGTCGCCATCAACGGCGACTACCGAAGCTGAAGCTGGATGGGCGCGTGACGAAAGGAAAGCGGCCCGCGCGGGATCTCGCAACCGTCCGGCGCTTCGAGGCGGCGGGCTTTCGCGCGTGGCCGGCGACTTCGGTGCATTATGACGGGGCCTGGGCGGTGCGCCTCACCGGCGGCCACCCGGCCAAGCGGCTCAACTCGGTCAACCCGCTCGACCCGTTCGACGACGCCAACCTGACCGAGCGCATCGCCCGCGCCGCGCGCCGCTTCGCCGCCTACGGCAGGCCGCTCACCTTCCGCATGTCGCCGCTCGCCGCGCCCGCGATCTCCGACCATCTCGACGCGCTCGGCTGGTCGCGCTTCGCGGAATCGCTCGTCATGCGCGCCAGGCTCAGCGACGACATGGTGCGCGAGGCCATGCACCAGATCCCGTTGAAGGACATGGGCCGCTTCATCGGCGCGGCCATCGCCATCCGCAGCCTCGACCCGGCGCTGCGGCCGGGCCTGTCCGAGGTCATCAACACGATCCAGCCCGAGGCCGGCCTGTTCGTGCTCGAGGAGGGCGCGACCGCCATCTCGACGGCGATCTGCGTCCACGACGGCGACCTCGCCGGCCTGTTCGAGGTGGCGACCGAGGAGAGCCGCCGCGGCCAGGGCTACGGCCGGCGCACGCTGCTGTCGGCGCTGAAATGGGCGCACGGGCGCGGCGCGCGCGAGGCGTGGCTGCAGGTCGAGGCCGACAACGAGAGCGCCGTCGGCCTCTACCGCTCGATGGGCTTCGCCGAGGTCTACCGCTATCACTACCGCCAGCCGCCGGAGGCCGGGAACGCATGAGCGACGCGCAGGAACCGCACACGCCCCGCCCGGCCCCGAAGAGGCTGCTTCTGGTCGCGGCCTGCGCCCTGGTCGATGCCGACGGGCGGGTGCTGATCGCGCAGCGGCCGGAGGGCAAGCAGCTCGCCGGGCTGTGGGAGTTCCCCGGCGGCAAGGTCGAGCCGGGCGAGACGCCGGAAGAGACCGTGGTGCGCGAGCTCGCCGAGGAGCTCGGCATCGAGACCAAGGCCGCCTGCCTCGCGCCGCTGACCTTCGCCAGCCATGCCTACGAGACGTTCAACCTGCTGATGCCGCTCTATGTGTGCCGCCGCTTCTGGGGCTTCCCGCAGCCGCGCGAGCACCAGGCGCTGAAATGGGTGCGCCCGAACAAGCTGCGCGACTACCCCATGCCGCCCGCCGACGCGCCGCTGATCCCGTTCCTGATCGACCTGCTGTAGCGCGCAAGCGCGGCAGGGCAATCGCCCGTGGCGGCGCGCCCCACCCGCGTCATCCCGGCCGAGCGAAGCGAGAGCCGGGACCCATTGAGCGGCACGGCCGGGTCCAAGGCTTGCGAGACGATCCTGAAGCGCGCCGGCGCGAGGACCGGGCCGTGCTCGACGATGGTGCGGCCAATGGGTCCCGGCTCGGCGGCCGCTTCGCGCCCTTGGCCGGGATGACGGCGGGGGCGGCGTCCCGCCCTTCGCCTGCTCGCCGGCTTCCCTCTCCCTGCCCACGGCGGACAATCGCATGTGGCACGCCGCCGCCCCCGCCGTCATCCCGGCCGACCGAGCGAAGCGAGGGAGAGCCGGGACCCATTGAGCAGCACGGCCGGGCTCTAGGCTTGCGATGCGGTCCTGAAGTGCGCCGACGCGAGGACCGGCCGTGCCCGACGATGCTGCGGCCAATGGGTCCCGGCTCGGCGGCCGCTGCGTGGCCTTGGCCGGGACGACGGCGGGCGGGGTCGTCTCCGAAGGGCAGTCGCTTGTGGCGCGACGCCGCCCCCGCGTCATCCCGGCCGAGCGAAGCGAGAGCCGGGATCCGTTGAGCGGCGGGGCCGGGTCCAAGGCTTGCGAGACGGTCCTGAAGCGCGCCGGCGCGAGGGCCGGGCCGTGCCTGACGATTGTCCGGCCAATGGGTCCCGGCTCAGCGGCCGCTTCGCGCCCTTGGCCGGGATGACGGCGGGCGGGGTTGTCTTGCCGCGGACGGGAGAAGATCGCGCCGGCCGGATGAGGGACGGCGCTGGCG
>JALHFU010000053.1:0-19371 GCA_022838525.1 Hyphomicrobiales bacterium
TCAGCGCATGGATCTCGTTCGCGCGCAGGTCGAGCGAGACGTCCTCCGTCGCCTTCAGCGCGCCGAAGCTCCTGGTGAGGCCGGAGACGGCCAGGACAGGCTCAGCCATGGCGCGGCCTCCCGGCGACGAGCCCGATCAGTCCGCCGCGCGCGAACAGCACCACGCCGAGCAGCACCAACCCGAGGAAGAACTGCCAGCGCTCCGTCAGCCCGCCGAGCAGGAACTCGAACAGCACGAACAGCATCGCGCCGGCGACCGGCCCGGCGAGCCGGCCGACGCCGCCGAGGATGATGAGCACGATGAACTCGCCCGACATGTGCCACGACAGCATCGACGGGCTGACGAAGCGGTTCAGGTCGGCGTAGAGCGCGCCGGCGAGCGCGGTGATCATGCCGGAGATGACGAAGGCGGCGAGCCGGATGCGATAGGGCTCGATGCCGACGGTGGCGACGCGCACCTCGTTCTGCCGCGCCGCCTGCAGCGCCGCGCCGAAGCGCGAGTTCTTCAGCGCCGCGAACAGCATCAGCGCCGCGACGAGCAGGCCCCAGGCGATCAGGAAGAAGTTGATCGGCACCAGCGTGTTGACGCCGGGAAAGGCGTTGCGCAGCGTGATCGACAGCCCGTCCTCGCCGCCATAGGCCGGCCAGGAGATGGCGAAATAATAGGTCATCTGCGCGAAGGCGAGCGTGATCATGATGAAGTAGACGCCCGAGGTGCGCAGGCTGATCGCGCCGATCGCCGCCGCCAGCAGCCCGCCCACCGCCACCGCGACCAGCCAGATGACCGGCATCACATTGGTGCCGGGCAGGGTGAAGAGGCCGAAATCGAGCGGCCGGCCGGCGAAGGCGTGGCTTGCGAGGATGCCGGCCGCATAGCCGCCGACGCCGAAGAAGGCGGCGTGGCCGAACGACACCAGCCCGCCGAGGCCGAGCGCGATGTTCAGGCCCACCGCCGCCAGCGCCAGGATCGCCATGCGCGTGGCGAGCGTGACGTAGAACGGCATGCCGAGCTCGAGCGCGGCATAGGGGATCGCCAGCAGGATCAGGACGAGGACGATGCCGATCGTGGTTTCGCGCGAGATCGTCATCGCCTCACCCCTTCGCCGCCGGGAACAGGCCCTGCGGCCTGACCGCCAGCACCGCGGCCATGACGATGTAGATCAGCATCGAGGCGAGCGCGCCGCCGACGAGGCCGGCCTGCGACGGCGGCATGACGAGGCCGAAGAGCTGCGGCAGCAGGAAGCGGCCCATCGTGTCGGTGACGCCGACGATCACCGCGCCGATCAGCGCGCCCTTGATCGAGCCGATGCCGCCGATGACGATGACGACGAAGGCGAGGATCAGCACCGGCTCGCCCATGCCGACCTGCACGGATTGCAGCGCGCCGACCATTGCCCCGGCGAGGCCGGCCAATGCCGCCCCGAGCGCGAAGACGACGGTGTAGAGCGTGCGGATGTCGACGCCGAGCGCGCCGATCATCTCGCGGTCGCTCTCGCCCGCCCGGATGCGCATGCCGAGCCGCGTCTTCGAGATCAGCAGGAACAGGGCGACGGCGACCGCGATGCCGACGCCGATGATGGCCAGCCGGTAGAGCTGGTAGCGCGAGCCGCCCGGCAGCGACACCGTGCCTTGCAGCAGCGGCGGGATGTCGAGATAGAGCGGGAACGAGCCGAACATCCAGCGCGTGCCTTCCGAGAAGATGAGGATCAGCGCGAAGGTCGCCAGCACCTGGTCGAGATGGTCGCGCTCGTAGAGCCGGCGGATGACGAGGATCTCGACCAGCGCCCCGGCCGCGGCCGCCGCCGCCAGGCTCGCCGCGAGCCCGAGCCAGAACGAGCCGGTCGCGGCCGCCGTGACGGCGCAGGCGAAGGCGCCGACCATGTAGAGCGAGCCGTGGGCGAGGTTGATCAGCCCCATGACGCCGAAGATCAGCGTCAGCCCGGCGGCCATGAGGAATAGCATCACCCCGAGCTGCAGCCCGTTGAGGATCTGTTCGATGAAGAGCGCGGTCTGCAAGGGTGGGGCTCGGGCTCTGTTGTGAGTGTAAGGATCGCGGCGCGGACGTCCCCCTCTCCCCGTTCACGGGGAGAGGGTGGCCCGGAGGGCCGGGTGAGGGGCGGCGCAGACGTGGCAGGAACCCTTTCGACGTCTCCGCTGCCCCTCATCCGGTTGCCGCCACCTTCTCCCCGTGAACGGGGAGAAGGGGTGTGTCGCCTAGTTCAGCGCACACTGCTCGGCATAGGCGTCGCCGTGGTCGGTGAAGGCGGTGCCGACGATCTTGTTGGTCAGCACGTCGCCTTCCTTCACCACCTCGGTCACGTAGATGTCCTGGATCGGGTGGTTGTTGGTGTTGAAGGAGAATTTTCCGCGCACGCTGTCGAAATCGGCCTCCTTCAGCGCCGCGCGGAAGGCGTCGGCGTCCTTGACGCTGGCCTTCGCCGCGGCCGAGACGATCAGGTTGCCGGTGTCGTAGGCCTGTGCGGCGTAGATCGAGGGCAGGCGGCCGTATTCGGCCTGGAAGGTCTCGACGAACGTCTTCGACGCCTCGTTGTCGAGGTCCTTGGCCCACGAGCTCGACGCCTTCACGCCGAGCGCGGCGTCGCCGATCGCCGGCAGCACGTCCTGGCTGAACGAGAAGCCGGGGCCGATCAGCGGGATGTCGACGCCCGACTGCGCATACTGCTTGACGAAGGCGATGCCCATGCCGCCCGGCAGGAAGATGAACACCGAATCCGCGCCCGAGGCGCGGATCTGCGCGATCTCGGCCGCATAGTCGGTCTGGCCGACCTGGGTGTAGACCTCGCCGGCGAGCTCGCCCTTGTAGTAGCGCTTGAAGCCGGTGAGCGAATCCGTGCCCGCCGGATAGTTGGGCGCCAGGATGAAGGTCTTCTTGTACGTCTCGCTGGCGTACTGGCCCATCGCCTCGTGGAAGTTGTCGTTCTGGTAGGCGACGTTGAAATAGTTCTCGTGGCACTGGCTGCCCGCGAGCGCCGAGGGGCCGGCATTGACCGAGATGTAGAACTTGCCCTGCGCCACCGCGCCCGGCACCACCGCCATGGCGAGGTTCGACCAGATGATGCCGGTCAGGATGTCGACCTGGTCGGACTGGATCATCTTGTCGGCGATCTGCACCGCGAGCTCGGGCTTCTGGCCGTCGTCCTCGGTGACGACCTCGATCTCGGCAGCGTCGTCGCCGGCGTTCTTCAGCGCCAGCAGGAAGCCGTCGCGGGCGTCGATGCCGAGGCCGGCGCCGCCGCCCGAAAGGGTGGTGATGAGGCCGACCTTCACCGGCTCGGCAAACGCCCCGCCGCTCATGCCCGTGGCGAGCGCAAGCACGCTCGCTGCAATCAGTTTACGCATTCCTTCACTCCCATTTGTCTGGAGCCCTCGGGGGCTCGTCTACGATGAGAAAAAAATCGCGCGAGCGCCAGTGCGCGCCCGCATTTTTACAGCTCCGTCCTCACCCTCCACAGCTCCGGGAACAGCTCGACCTCCAGCATGCGCCGGAGATAGGCGACGCCCGCCGTGCCGCCGGTGCCGCGCTTCAGCCCGATGATGCGCTCGACCGTGGTGACGTGGTTGAAGCGCCAGCGGCGGAAATAGTCCTCGAAATCGACCAGCTTCTCGGCCAGCTCGTAGAGCGCCCAGTGGCTTTCGGGCGCGCGGTAGACGGCCTGCCAGGCCGCCGTCACCGCGTCGCTCGGCTGCCGCGGCTGCCGCCAGTCGCTGCGCGCCGCGTCGGTGCCGATGTCGAAGCCGTTGCGGTGGAGGAGAAGCAGCGCCTCGTCGTAGAGGCTCGGCCGCGCGAGGATGCCCTCGAGCCCGGCGATCACCTCCGGCCGGTGCTCGTGCGGCTTGAGCATGGCGAGGTTGCGGTTGCCGGCCAGGAACTCGATGGCGCGGTACTGCCACGACTGGAAGCCGGACGACTGGCCGAGCGCGCCGCGGAAGCGCGTGTATTCGCTGGGCGTCATGGTGCGCAGCACGTCCCAGGCGCTGTTCAGCTGCTCGAAGATGCGCGCCACCCGCGTCAGCATCTTGAAGGCCGGGCGCACGTCGTCGGCGCGGATCGCCGCCATCGCGCCCGATACCTCGTGGATGGCGAGCTTCATCCACAGCTCCGAGGTCTGGTGCTGGATGATGAACAGCAGCTCGTCGGGCGAGGCCGACAACGGCTCCTGCGCGTCGAGGATCTTCTCCAGATGCAGATAGTCGCCATAGGCCATGCGGTTGCGGAAATCGGTCTCCGCGCCGCCGGTGCCGCCCATATCCTCGGGGTCGCTCATCGCTTGCGCTCCTCGCGAAGCCGGAAGCGCTGGATCTTGCCGGTCTGCGTCTTGGGCAGGGCCGCGACGAAGCGGACCGAGCGCGGATATTTGTAGGGCGCGATCGTCGCCTTGACGTGGTCCTGCAACAGCTTTGCCGTCTCGGCACTTGCCGCCGTGCCGTTGGCCAGCACCACATGCGCCTCGACGATCTGGCCGCGCTCCTCGTCCGGCGCGCCGATCACGGCGCATTCGGCGACGAGCGGGTGCGACAGCAGCGCCGCCTCCACCTCCGGCCCGGCGATGTTGTAGCCGGCCGACAGGATCATGTCGTCGGAGCGCGCGGCGAAGCGGAAGCGGCCGTCCTCGTGCTGGACGAAGCTGTCGCCCGTCAGGTTCCAGCCGTCGCGGACATAGTTCGCCTGCCGCTCGTCGGCGAGGTAGCGGCAGCCCGTCGGCCCGCGCACGGCGAGCCGCCCGACCGTGCCCCGCGGCACCTCGTTCATGCGGTCGTCCACCACCTTCGCCTCGTAGCCCGCGACCGGCCGGCCGGTGACGCCCGGCGCGCGGTCGTCGAGGCGGTTGGTGATGAAGATGTGCAGCATCTCGGTCGCGCCGATGCCGTCGAGGATCGGCTTGCCGGTCCGTGCCTCCCATTCCTCGTAGACCGGGGCGGGCAGCGTCTCGCCGGCCGACACCGCGATCCTCAGCGAGGACAGGTCCGCACCCTCGTCCATCGCGTTGATCATCGCGCGATAGGCGGTCGGCGCGGTGAAGGAGATGGTCGCACGGTACTTCTCGATGATCTCGACCATGTTGGGCGGGGTGGCGTTCTCGAGCAGCGTCGCCGCGGCCCCGAAGCGCAGCGGGAACACGGCGAGCCCGCCGAGGCCGAAGGTGAAGGCGAGCGGCGGCGAGCCGACGAAGACGTCGTCGGGCGTCACGTCCAGCACCTCCTTCGCGTAGCCGTCGGCGATGATGAGGATGTCGCGGTGGAAGTGCATCGTCGCCTTGGGCGCGCCGGTGGTGCCCGAGGTGAAGCCGAGCAGGCAGACGTCGTCGCGTCCGGTCCTCACCGCCTCCAAGGTGACGGGCTTGTCGAGCGCGACGCGGTCGAGCTCGGCGTCGTGGTTGGCGGTGCCGTCGAAGCCGACGACCTGCTTCAGGAAGCGGCTTTCCTTGGCGCAGGCGACCAGCTCGTCCTTGATGCGCGTGTCGCAGAGCGCGAGCGCGATCTGCGCCTTGTCGACGATTTGGGCGAGCTCGCCGGCGCGCAGCATCGGCATGGTGTTGACCACCACCGCGCCGGCCTTGGTGGCGGCGAGCCAGCAGGCCACCATGGCCGGGTTGTTGGGCGAGCGGATCAGCACCCGGTTGCCGGGCCTGACGCCGTAGTTCTCGACGAGCGCCCGGGCAAGCCGGTTGGTCCAGTCGGCGAGCTCCTTGTAGGTGCGGCGGCGGCCGTTGCCGATCAGCGCCGTGCGGTCGCCGAAGCCCTTCTCCACCATGCGGTCGGTCAGCTCGACGGCGCAGTTCAGGGTTTCGGGATAGTCGAAGCCGTCGAGCAGGAAGTCCGGCCACTGGCCGGGCGGCGGCAGGTTGTCGCGGGCGAAGGTATCGACATGCGCGGAGGGGCCCAGGGTCGTCGTCGCGGTCATCATCCTGCTCCCATGGTCTGGCGGGCGATCACCACCTTCTGAACGTCCGACGCGCCCTCATAGATGCGCAGCGCGCGGATTTCGCGGTAGAGGCTTTCCACGATATGGCCGCGCCGCACGCCGTCGCCGCCGTGAAGCTGCACGGCCTTGTCGATGACGGACTGCGCCCGGTCGGTGGCGTAGAGCTTGGCCATCGCCGCCTCGCGGGTGACGCGGGCGGCGCCCGCATCCTTGGTCCAGGCGGCGCGGTAGATCAGGAGCGCGGCGGCATCGACGTCGAGCGCCATGTCGGCGACGTGGCCCTGCACCATCTGCAGGTCGAACAGCGGCGCGCCGAACAGCTCGCGGCCGCGCACCCGCGACACGGTCTCGTCGAGCGCACGCCGCGCGAAGCCGAGCGCGGCCGCGCCCACGGTCGGGCGGAACACGTCGAGCACCGACATGGCGATGCGGAAGCCCTCGCCGGGCCTGCCGATCACCGCCGAGGCGGGCACGCGCACGCCGTCGAAGGAAAGGCGGGCGAGCGGATGCGGCGCCACCACCTCCAGCCGCTCGGCAACAGCGAGGCCCGGCGTGTCGGCCGGCACCACGAAGGCCGAGATGCCGCGCGCGCCCGGCGCCTCGCCGGTGCGGGCGAAGACGGTGTAGACGTCGGCGATGCCGCCGTTGGATATCCAAGTCTTCTCGCCCGACAGCACGTAGTCGCCGCCGTCCGGCACAGCCGTCATCTCCATGTTGGCGACGTCCGAGCCCGAGCGCGGCTCCGACAGTGCGAAGGCCGAGATCGCCTTGCCGGCGCGGGTCTTGCGCAGCCATTCCTTCTGCTCCGGCGTGCCGAACAGGCTGATCGCGCCGGTGCCGAGCCCCTGCATGGCGAAGGCGAAATCGGCGAGCCCGTCGTGGCGGGCGAGCGCTTCGCGCGTGAGGCACAGGGTGCGCACGTCGAGCGGGCGCGGGTCGTCGGGGTCGATGGCGGTGGGCAGGAGCCAGCCGCCTTGGCCCAGCGCTGCCACCAGCCTCCGGCAGGCGGCGTCGATGTCCGAATGGTCGGCCGGAAGGTTCTCGCCGCACCACGCGTCCAGCCGCTCGGCGTGGTCGCGGTGGCGATCCTCGAAGAACGGCCAGTCGAGGAAGGAGCGGTCGGCCATCAGTTCCCCTCGAACACCGGACGTTCCTTGGCGACGAAGGCGCGGTAGGCGCGCTCGAAATCCTTCGTCTGCATGCAGATCGCCTGCGCCTGGGCTTCGGCCTCGATGGCCTGCTCCAGCCCCATCGACCATTCCTGGTTGAGCTGGGTCTTGGTGATGCCGTGGGCGAAGGTCGGGCCGGCGGCGAGCTGGCCGGCGAGCTTCATCGCCTCCGCCTCCAGCGCCCCGGCCTCGACCAGCCGGCTGTAATAGCCCCAGCGCTCGCCCTCGGCCGCGCTCATGGTGCGGCCGGTATAGAGCAGCTCGGCCGCGCGGCTGTGGCCGATCATGCGCGGCAGCATCGCGCACGCGCCCATGTCGCAGCCGGCCAGCCCGACGCGCGTGAAGAGGAAGGCGGTCTTGGCCTCCGGCGTCGCCAGCCTTATGTCGGAGGCCATGGTGATGATCGCGCCCGCGCCCACCGCCACGCCGTCCACGGCCGAGACGATCGGCTTGCCGCAGGAAAGCATCGCCTTGACGAGATCGCCGGTCATGCGCGTGAAGGCGAGCAGGCCCTTCATGTCCATCTCGACCAGCGGCCCGATGATGTCGTGCACGTCGCCGCCCGAGCAGAAATTGCCGCCGTTCGGCAGGAAGACGACGACGTCGACGTCGCCGGCATAGGCGAGGGCGCGAAAGGTGTCGCGCAGCTCGGCATAGGAGTCGAAGGTGAGGGGGTTCTTGCGCTCCGGGCGGTCGAGCCGCACGGTCGCGATCCGGTCCTTCACCGACCACAGGAAATGCCGCGGCTTCAGTCCGGCCATGCTCGTCACCGTCGTCGCGCTCAATGCTCGCCCTCCCAGTTGCTGCGGAACGCCTTCAGCATCGCCGAAAGCGCCTTCGCGTCGGTCTCGCTCACCTCGCCGAGCAGCTCGGCTATCCAGTCTTCATGCGCCGCCGCCATCGCCTCGAAGCGGGCGACGCCCTCCTCAGTCAGCCGCACGACGAAGGCGCGGCGGTCGCCCTCGCGGCTCGCCCGCTGCACGAGGCCGTCGGCGACCAGCCGCTCGACGATGCCGGTGACGTTGCCGTTGGAGACGAGCAGGAAGCGCGACAGGTCGCTCATCAGCATGCCGCCGCGTTCGCGGTAGAGCGCGGAGAGCACGTCGAAGCGCGGCAGCGTCGAGTCGAACTCGCGCTTCAGCCGCTCGCGCAGTTCGCCCTCGACCACGCGCACCACGCGCAGCAGCCTGATCCACAGCCTGAGCCGTTCCTTGCCCCCGGCCTTCGGCTCGACCAGTTCGAGCGGCAGGCTCACCATGTCTCGCCCCCGGAAATCGAGATCGTCTGGCCGGTGATCGAGCCGGCAGCCGCGCCGCACAGCCAGACCACCGCGGCGGCCACCTCCTCGGGCTGGATGAAGCGGCCCTGCGGGTTGGTCGCGGCGAGCGCCGCCCGCGCCTCGGCCTCGGTGCGGCCGGTGGCGGCGACGATGCGCGCCACGGATTCCTCCAGCATGTCCGTCTCGACGAAGCCGGGGCACACCGCGTTCACCGTCACGCCGGTCTGCGCGAACTCGGTCGCCAGCGCCCGCATCAGCCCGACGACGCCGTGCTTCGCCGCCACATAGGGCGCGACATAGGCATAGCCCTTGAGGCCGGCGGTGGAGGCGATGAACACGATGCGGCCCCCTCTGGCCTTGCGCATCGTGTCCATCGCCGGACGGACGCTGAGGAACGCGCCCGTCAGGTTCACCGCAAGCGTGCGCTGCCACAGGTCGAGCGTGGTGCGGCTGGCCGGCGCGCTCTCCGCCCAGCCGGCATTGGCGACGACGATGTCGAACGCACCGCGCGCGCCCTGCGCCTGCTTGTAGAGCGCGGCGACGGAAGCCTCGTCGGTCACGTCGGCTGCCACCACATGGATGCGCGGACTTTGTGCGGCCGTTTTCATGAGTGGTTCGATGCGGCGGCCGCACACCGTCACCTCGGTGCCCTCGGCGGCCAGCGCCAGCGCCACGGCGCGCCCGACGCCGGTGCCGCCGCCGGTGACGAGCGCGTGTCGGCCGGAGAGCGCCATCACACCTTCCCCGTCATCTGTTCCGGCCCGCGCTCCGCGAGGCGATAGAGCTGGTCGCGGCCTGGCAGGTAAGGATCGGGCCACCTGACGCCGCGGTCGCCGAGCGTCGCCGCGGCATGCAGCGTCCAGTAGGGATCGGCGAGGTGCGGCCGGGCGAGGCAGACGAGGTCGGCGCGGCCGGCCATCAGGATCGAGTTGACGTGGTCCGGCTCGTAGATGTTGCCGACGGCGATCGTCGCCATGCCGGTCTCGTTGCGGATGCGGTCGGAGAATGGCGTCTGGAACATGCGGCCGTAGACCGGCTTCGCCCGGATCGAGGTCTGGCCGGCCGACACGTCGCAGATGTCGACGCACGCCTCCTGCAACATCCGCGCGATCTTCACCGCCTCCTCCGGCGTCACGCCCTCGTCGCCGACCCAGTCGTTGGCCGAGATGCGCACCGAGATCGGCTTGTCGTCCGGCCATACGGCGCGCACGGCATGGAAGATCTCGAGCGGATAGCGCATGCGGTTCCCGAGGCTGCCGCCGTATTCGTCGTCGCGCCGGTTGGTCAGCGGCGAGATGAAGGAGGAGAGCAGGTAGCCGTGCGCCATGTGCAGCTCGAGCATGTCGAAGCCGCAGCGCCCGGCCATCCGCGCCGCGGCCACGAACTCGTCGCGCACCCTGTCCATGTCGGCGCGGTCCATCGCCTTCGGCGTCTGGTTCTCCGGCGACCACGGCACGGCGGAGGCGGCGACGAGCGGCCAGTTGCCCTCCTTCAAGGGCGCGTCCATCTCCTCCCAGCCGAGCTGGGTCGAGCCCTTGGGCCCGGAATGGCCGATCTGGGCGCAGATCTTCGCCTGCGTCTCGGCGTGCACGAAATCGACGATGCGCCTCCACGCCGCCTCGTGCTCCGGCCTGTAGAAGCCGGTGCAGCCGGGCGTGATGCGACCTTGCGGCGACACGCAGGTCATCTCGATGAACATCAGCCCCGCGCCGCCCTTGGCGCGCTCGGCATAGTGGACGAAGTGCCAGTCCGTCGGGCAGCCGTCCACGGCCCGGTACTGGGCCATCGGCGACACGGCGACGCGGTTGGCAAGCTCCAGCCCGCGCAGGCGGAAGGGCGCGAACATTGGCGCGCGGCGGGTGCCGGAAGGCGCGCCGGCCTGCCGCTGGAACCATTCCTCCGCATCGCCGAGCCATCTCGCGTCGCGCAGGCGCAGGTTCTCGTGGCTGATGCGCTGCGAGCGGGTCAGCAGCGAATAGGTGAACTGGACCGGGTCGAGGTCGAGATAGCGCTCGACGTCCTCGAACCATTCGAGCGAGTTGCGCGCCGCCGATTGCAGCTTCAGCACCTCGGTGCGCCGGGCGTCCTCGTACTTCGCGAAGGCCGCCTGCATGGTCGGCTCGGAATGGAGGTAGTCGGCGAGCGCGATGGCGCTTTCCATGGCGAGCTTGGAGCCCGAGCCGATGGAGAAATGCGCCGTCGCCGCCGCGTCGCCCATCAGCACCACGTTCCGGTACGACCAGCGCTCGCACAGCACGCGCGGGAAGTTGATCCAGGCCGAGCCGCGGATGTGGTTGGCGTTCGACATCAGCGCATGGCCGCCGAGATGGTCCCTGAAGATCGCCTCGCACGTGGCGATGGATTCCTCGCGGCTCATGGAACCGAAGCCGGATTTCTCCCACGTCTCCCCGCTGCATTCGACGATGAAGGTCGCGGTGTCGTCGTCGAACTGGTAGGCGTGCGCCCAGACCCAGCCGTGCTCGGTCTTCTCGAAGATGAAGGTGAAGGCGTCGTCGAACTTCTGGTGCGTGCCGAGCCAGACGAACTTGCATTTGCGCACGTCGATGTCGGGGCGGAAATGCTCGGCGAGCGCCGTGCGCGTCTTCGAGTTCAGCCCGTCGGCGGCGACGACGAGGTCGTATTGCGCCATCAGCGCGGCGTGGTCGTCGGCCTCGGTCCGGAAGCGCAGGTCGACGCCGAGCTCGCCGGCGCGCTCCTGCAGCAGGAGCAGCAGCCGCATGCGGCCGATGCCGCAGAAGCCGTGCCCGGTCGAGAGCGTGCGCACGCCCCTGTGCACCACGGCGATGTCGTCCCAATAGGCGAAATGCGCGCGGATGGCGGCGGCGCTTCTCGCGTCGTTGGCGGCGAGGTTGTCGAGCGTCTCGTCCGACAGCACCACGCCCCAGCCGAAGGTGTCGTCGGGCCGGTTGCGCTCGAACACGACCACCTCGTGCGACGGATCGCGCAGCTTCATCGAGATGGCGAAATAGAGGCCGGCGGGGCCGCCGCCCAGCACTGCAACCTTCATCTCCCGCGTCCCCTTCAGGGTGCTCGTCGGTGTTCCCGCCGGGCTCTCCAGTCCGGGGCCCCGTTCTGTCGTTGCGGAAATGATTCCACCGAACCGGAATTGTTTCAAGCATGAAATTTCAAGATTGAAACATTTTACGGTCTGGACAGGACGACCCCGCCCGCGCGATGGAAAGGAGCGGCCGGCCGCGGGGCGATGAGGCATCGCGCGACAGAAACGGCGGGCGAGGGGCGAGGAGCGAAGGGATGTATCACCGCATCGACGACTGGGACGACGCCTACGCCAACGGCGCCAACATCGCCCGCGGCGAGCGCTGGCCCGACGCCTGGGCCGAGCCGGCCCGCGCCTTCCGCGACAGGCTGGCGGGCGAGGGCAGGGCGAAACTCGACCTTGCCTATGGCGACGGCCCGCGCAACCGCTTCGATCTCTTCCTGCCCACCGACATCCCGAAGGGGCTGGTGGTCTTCGTCCATGGCGGCTTCTGGCTCAGGCTCGACAAGAGTTTCTTGTCGCACCTCGCCGCCGGCCCGCTGGCGCACGGCCATGCCGTGGCCATGCCGTCCTACACGCTGTGCCCGGACATCCGCATTTCCGGCATCGTCGGCGAGGTGGGCCGCGCCGTCGAGGCCGCCGCCGGCATGGTCGAGGGCCCGCTGCGGCTGACCGGCCATTCGGCCGGCGGCCACCTCGCCACGCGCATGATCTGCGCCGATTCCCCCCTGCCCGCGGCGGTGCGGACGCGCATCGTCAACACGGTGTCGATCTCGGGCGTGCACGACCTCCGGCCGCTGATGCGGACGCAGATGAACGCCAGCCTCAACATCGACGCGGCGGAGGCCCGGGCTGAGAGCCCGGCGCTCCTGGAGCCGCTGCCGGGCGCGCGGCTCGCCTGCTGGGTCGGCGCGGCGGAACGGTCCGAATTCGTGCGCCAGAACGCGCTGCTCGCCAATGCCTGGACCGGGCTCGGCGCGACGACGCTTCGCGTCGAGGAGCCGGACCGCCACCATTTCAACGTCGTCGACGGGCTCGCCGATCCCGCCCACGCGCTGACGGTCACCCTGTTGACGGGCTAGAAGCAGAATCGGACACTGGCCGAAAGAACACGAGGAAAACGATGAGAGCGGTTTTCGTGCAGCTTCAGTGCACACCGGGCAAGACCTACGAGGTCGCCGACGAATTGTTCGCCCGCGAGGTCGCGTCCGAGCTTTATTCGACCAGCGGCGACTACGACCTCCTGATGAAGATCTACATCGAGGACGGCGTCGATATCGGCAAGTTCATCAACGAGAACGTCGCCAACGTGCCCGGCATCGTCCGTTCGCTGACGACGCTGACCTTCAAGGCGTTCTGATCCCTACCCGAACCGGATCGCCTGCAGGGCCGAGCCGTTGCGCTTGAGCCAGGCGCGCGCCTCGTCGGTGCGCGGGCAGAGCTCGCGGCACAGCGCCCAGAATTTCGGCCCGTGGTTCATCTCCCTCAGATGCGCCACCTCGTGCGCGACGAGGTAGTCGATCACCGTCGGCGGCGCCATCATGATGCGCCACGAGAACGACAGCGCCCCGTCGGCCGTGCACGAGCCCCAGCGCGACGAGGTGTCCTTGAAGCGGATCGCCTTCGCCCGCCGGCCGACGCTGGCCGTGTGCTTCGCCACCAGCGGCTCGATGTCGCGCCTGGCCTCGCGCTTGAGGAAATCGGCAAGGCGGCGCGGCAGGTGCGCCTCCTCGCCGTGGACGTGGAGGGCGGGCGCGCCGTCCTCGCACGCCACCGCGACCGTGCCGCGCTTCCCCGGCCGGTGGACGATCAGGTGTGGCGTGCCGCGCAGCGGGATCTTGACCCCGGCGCGCACCTGCGGCCGGTCCGGCAGGCGGGCGAGCTTCAGCTCCAGCCAGTCGCGATGACGGTCGAGGAAGCGGTCGACCTCGCTCGGCCGCAGGCCGGGCGGCACGGTGACGCGCAGGGCCTGCCCGCCGGCGTCGATCCTGAGCGTCAGCCGCTTGGCGCGCGCGTTCTCCACCACGCGCAGCGGCAGTTCGCGCCCGGCGACGTGATGGACCCGCTCCGAGGGCGGGGCGGGCCGGGGCCTTGCCGGTCGCGAGAAGAAGCCGAATGCCATGCGGTCATCCTATCCGATTCGCGGCACCGGGAATGCGGCGCAACCGGCGGCCGAACGAAAAGCGGCGCCGGAGAACTCCGGCGCCGCCATGCGATGTCGCGCGGTCTCGTCATACGTCGTCGAGCAGGCCTTCGCCCTTCCTGGGCTTGCGGGTGGCCGACGTCGACTTGGAGCGCTCGGCCATGAAGCGGTCGAACTCCTGCTGGTCCTTGGCGCGGCGCAGCTCGCGGGCATAGGCGTCGAACTCCTCGCGCATCTCGTCGAGCTTGCGGCGCTCCTCGGCCAGACGCTCGAGCTCCTTCTCGCGCCATTCGTCGAATGCGATGTTGCCGGTGCGGGCGAAGCCGCCGTGCCTGCGGCAGGAGCCGAACAGGCCGTTGCGGGCCTTGCCCCACTCGCCTTTGAATTCGTCCAGCCGATCGCCCCACAGGATGTAGGCGAGCATGGCGAGGCCGAGCGGCCAGAACACCACGAAGCCCACGACCATCAGCGCAATGGTGGCCGGCGTCCACGCGGGACGGATGAGGGCGGTCTTGGTCATAGTCTTCCGTTCCTTCCAGATCGCGCAGCCCCGTTGCGGCTGCCGGTTTCGACATGGGAAGGAGATTATGGCCGTTCAAGACCCGCGGCCCGAAAAACGCGCGGCCGCCTACGGATTCGCGAGGCCGCGCCGCGCTTCCTCGGCCCGCTCGATCAGCCCGTCGAGCGCGGCGATCATCATGGCGATGTCCTGCGGCCGCGACAGGCGGTGGTCGCCGTCGCGGATCAGCGACAGCGTCACGTCGTCGGCCGGAAGATGCTCCGCGAGCTTGAGCGCATGGGCGTGCGGCACGTCGGGATCGGCCATGCCCTGCAGGATGTGGACCGGGCAATGCGTGTCGAGGATGCCGTCGAGGACACGGTTCTGCCGCCCGTCCTCGAACAGCGCCCGGGTGTAGATGTTGGGCTCGGGCGAGTATTCCGAATGCTCCTCGAAGAACCCTTTCTCGGCGAGGTCGCGGCGCTGTGCCTCGGTGAGAAGCGGCTCCATCAGCTCGACGGTGAAGTCCGGCGCCGGCGCGAGCAACAGGAGGCCGGCGACGCGCCCGCCCTCGCCCGCCTTGTGCAGCTCCTGCACCATGCGCAGCGCGATCCACGCGCCCATCGAGGAGCCGACGAGCACCTGCGGCCCGGTCGTGAACCGGCGGAAGACGGCGAGGCTCTCCGCGAGCCAGCGCGAGATGGTGCCGTCGCGGAACGCGCCGCCCGATTCGCCGTGGCCGGAATAGTCGTGGCGGACGAAGGCGCGGCCGTTCGCCGCTGCCCAGCCGTCGAGCGCCTCGGCCTTGGTGCCCGTCATGTCGGAGCGGAAGCCGCCCAGCCAGACCGCGCCGGGCGCAGCACCCGCGCGGCGGCGCACGGCGATGCGCTCGCCCGCGACCGTGATGAACTCGGGGATGATGAAATCGGGGTCGGTGGACATTGCGCGCGTCGCCTCCTATCTTCGGTCCGTCATGGGGTGATGGCACGGCCGTGCACCCGAAGAAAAGGCCGTATCCTGCACGCTCGTCTTCACGAGGCCCGTGATTCTTTTCCGCTGCTGTGCTATTGACTGTGCCCGCATGCGCGCGGCATGGCCGCGGCGTGCATGCGCCGTCGCACCGGACTCAACCATTCGAGGAGATTACGACCATTCGCAGACCGTTCAAAGCCGCTGCACCTGTGAAGGAAGGACCGCGTTCCAACCAGGAGATTCGCGTCCCGCAGGTTCAGCTCATCGACGCCGAAGGCAAGAATCACGGCGTCGTCGCAACCAGCCAGGCGCTGGCCATGGCCGAGGAAGCGGGCCTGGATCTGGTGGAGATCGTGCCGTCGGCGCAGCCGCCCGTGTGCAAGATCGCCGATCTGGGCAAGATGAAATATCAGAGCCAGAAGAAGGCCGCCGAGGCGCGCAAGCGCCAGAAGACCATCGAGATCAAGGAGATCAAGATGCGTCCCAACATCGACGACCACGATTACGAGACCAAGATGAAGGCCGTGCGCCGCTTCTTCGACGACGGCGACAAGGTCAAGCTGACGCTGCGCTTCCGCGGCCGCGAGATGGCGCATCTGGAGCTCGGCATGCAGCTTCTCAACCGCGTCCGCGAAGAGGTCGGCGAGATCGCCAAGGTCGAGGCCGAGCCGAAGCTCGAAGGCCGCCAGATGATGATGGTCCTGGCTCCGAAATAGCCGCTTCGGGGCCGGCTTTCCGTTCCGCGCGCAGCCTGTTGCGCTTTTATCCGCGCGCCGGTATATAGCGCGCGTTCAGAGAGCCGCCCGGCAGGGCATGCCGTGGCGGTTTCCTATGCTTTTCGGGCTTGGTCGGCCCGAAGCAATGACAAAGAGACGCGAACCGAGCGACAGCGAGGCAAGCGCGACCGCGCGTCGGCCGGCATCGGTCGCCCCCGCGGAGGCGTGAGCGACAGCGAACCTGCCGGGAGCGCGAGGAAACAAGAGGCGTGGAGTGCCGAAGGCACGACGGGGACCTCGGAAAGGAAAGCAAAATGCCCAAGATGAAGACCAAGTCGGCCGCCAAGAAGCGGTTCAAGATCACCGGCACCGGCAAGGTGAAGTCCGCCGCTGCCGGCAAGCGCCACGGCATGATCAAGCGTTCCAACAAGTTCATTCGCGACGCCCGCGGCACGATGGTTCTGGCCGAACCCGATGCCAAGAAGGTCGTGACCTACTTCCTGCCCAACGGCGGCGGCCTCTGAGCCGGTTTGGATACGAGTTTAAGGAGATCATGACATGGCACGCGTGAAGAGGGGCGTTACCGCCCACGCCAAGCACAAGAAGGTTCTCGCCCAGGCCAAGGGTTTCTACGGCCGCCGCAAGAACACCATCCGCATCGCCAAGCAGGCGGTCGAGAAGTCGCTGCAGTACGCCTACCGCGACCGCAAGAACCGCAAGCGCAATTTCCGCGCCCTGTGGATTCAGCGCATTAACGCGGCGGTCCGCGAGCACGGCCTGACCTACGGCCGCTTCATCGACGGCCTGAACAAGGCCGGCATCGAGGTCGACCGCAAGATCCTGTCGGATCTGGCGATCCACGAGCCGCAGGCGTTCGCCGCGCTGGTCGCCAGGTCGAAGGCCGCGCTCGAATACCTCAAGGACACCACACCGAACCAGTTTGAGAGCGCTGTCGCCTAAAGACCAGCGCTTCCCAAGCTCTTGAAATTCTGATTTGGGAAACCCGCGCTGGCAGGGCCGGCGCGGGTTTTTTCGTGACACCGATGGCCGCAAGGATCGACGATGGCGGCGACGCCCTGTCGCCCGAGGGAATGGAACGGCTGCTGAGGCTTCTCGCCACGCAGCCGCGGCGCCTTTCCTTTGCCGAGATCGACGGCCGCACCGTGTGGATCAAGCGCTTCGACACCGAGAGGCGGCCGCTCGCCAAGCGGCTGCATGCGCTCGCCTCGCCGCTGCTGCCGTCCGCGCTGCACGCCTCGCCGAATGTCGACGCCGCCGGCGCCGCGACGCGCGAGGCGCGCAAGGCCGCTTCCTTCAATGCCGCCGGCTTTCCGACGCCCACCATCCTGTGGCGCGGCGGGGCCGTGCTGGTGCTGGCCGAGGTGTCCGAGATCGTCCAGAAGATGCTGGGCCGGCTGCGCGAGGCCGATCCGGCGGGGCACGAGGACCTGCTCGTCGAGATGGCGGCCGCGCTCGGGCGGGTCCATGCCGCGGGCCTGTGCCACGGCCGCCCGCACCCGCGCGACATGTTCCGCCGCGCCGACGGCACCTGGGGCTATCTCGACTTCGAGGAGGAGCCGGAAGCGGCGATGCCGCTCGCCACGGCGCAGGCGCGCGACGTGTGGGTGCTGTTCATGCAGATCGTCGCCCGGGCGCAGCACGAGGACACGGGCGCCCGCGCCTTCGCCGCCTGGCGCGCCGAGGCCCCGGCCGGCGTCGTGCCCGAGCTGCGCAAGGCGGTGTCGCGGCTGTCGCTGGCGCTGCCGGGCCTGCGGCTCCTGCGGCCCGTCGGGCTCGGCAAGGACGGCCGCAACCTGCTCGACGCCATCGCCTTCCTCCGCTCCGCGCTCCGCGCGGGGCCAAACCCCTTGCCGGCCGGCGCGGCCGGAAAGCCAAACCCAGACCGGATCGGGACACCGACATGACAGAACTTGAACAACTGGAGCGTTCGATCGCCGACGCGATCGCCGCCGCCGCCGACGAGGCGGCCATCGAGGCGGTGCGCGTCGCCGCGCTCGGCAAGAAGGGCTCGGTCTCCGAGAAGCTGAAGACGCTTGGCGCGATGACGTCCGAGGAGCGCCAGGTGATGGGGCCGGCGATCAACGGCCTGCGCGACCGGGTGAGCGCGGCCCTTGCCGCGCGCAAGGCCGAGCTGCGCGACGCCGCCATCGCCGCGCGGCTCGCGGCCGAGAAGGTGGACGTCACGCTGCCGGTGCGCCAGGCCCCGGCCGAGCGCGGCCGCATCCACCCGATCAGCCAGGTGATCGACGAGATCGCGGCGATCTTCGGCGATCTCGGCTTCGCCATCGCCGAGGGGCCGGACATCGAGACCGACTACTACAACTTCACCGCGCTGAACTTCCCCGAGGGGCATCCGGCGCGCGAGATGCACGACACCTTCTTCTTCCGGCCGGACGAGAAGGGCGAGCGCAAGCTTTTGCGCACCCACACTTCGCCGGTGCAGATCAGGACCATGGAGGTGCAGAAGCCGCCGATCCGCATCGTCATCCCCGGCAAGACCTACCGGCAGGATTCCGATGCCACCCACTCGCCGATGTTCCACCAGCTCGAGGGGCTGGTGATCGACAGGACCGCCAACATCGCCAACATGAAGTGGGTGCTGACCGAGTTCTGCAAGGCCTTCTTCGAGGTCAAGCAGGTGCAGATGCGCTTCCGGCCGTCCTTCTTCCCCTTCACCGAGCCGTCGCTCGAGGTCGACATCCAGTGCGATCGCTCGCGCCCGGGCGAGGTGCGCTTCGGCGAGGGTTCGGACTGGATGGAGATTCTCGGCTGCGGCATGGTCCATCCCAACGTGCTGCGCTATGGCGGCCTCGATCCCGACGAGTATCAGGGCTTCGCCTGGGGCATGGGCATCGACCGCATCGCCATGCTGAAATACGGCATGCCGGACCTGCGCGCCTTCTTCGACGCCGATGCGCGCTGGCTCAGCCACTACGGCTTCCGTCCGCTCGACCTGCCGACGCTGTTCGGCGGCCTGAGCAGCTAGTTCTTGCGGGGAAAGAGACCATGAAATTCACCCTTTCCTGGCTGAAGGATCACCTCGACACCGACGCCACGCTCGACGAGATCGTCGAGCGGCTGACCATGATCGGCCTCGAGGTCGAGAGCGTCGACGACAAGGCGGCGCTCGCGCCCTTCGTCATCGCCAAGGTGCTGACGGCGGAGAAGCATCCCGACGCCGACAAGCTGCGCGTGCTGACGGTGGACACCGGCTCCGGCGCGCCGGTGCAGGTGGTGTGCGGCGCGCCCAACGCGCGCGCCGGCCTCGTCGGCGCCTTCGCCGCGCCCGGCACCTACGTGCCCGGCATCGACGTCACGCTGTCGGTCGGCAGGATACGCGGCGTCGAGAGCCACGGCATGATGTGCTCGGAGCGCGAGCTGCAGCTTTCCGACGAGCACGACGGCATCATCGACCTGCCGGAGGACGCGCCGGTCGGCGCGAGCTTCGCCGCATGGGCGAAGCTCGACGACCCGGTCATCGAGATCAACCTGACGCCGAACCGGCCGGACGCGACCAGCGTCTACGGCATCGCCCGCGACCTCGCGGCAAGCGGGCTCGGCACGCTGAAGGACGGCGCGGTCGCGCCGGTCGAGGGCGTGGGCGAAAGC
>JALHFU010000054.1:0-17073 GCA_022838525.1 Hyphomicrobiales bacterium
TCCGCGGCGAGATCGGCTTCGACGGCCTCCTGATGAGCGACGACGTGTCGATGAAGGCGCTTTCTGGGGATTTCGCCTCCAGAACCCAAGCAATTGTTGCGGCAGGCTGCGATGTCGTTCTTCACTGCAACGGCCTGATGGACGAGATGCGCGCCGTTGCCGGCGCGGCGCCGGTGTTGTCGGGCGAGGCCCTGCGGCGCGCCGGACGCGCGCTGGCCGGCCTCGGCGCCGTCGACGGCGCGGGCGAGGATGAAACGAGGGCGGAATTCGCCGCCATGTTCGAGGCTGTCGCTTAGGAGCGGGAAAACCGGGTGAACGCGAAGGGCAACGCAAAGGCCGCACCGCTGGAAAGGCTCTGGTCCGGGTCCGGGGAGGACCGGGGCGTTTCCGAGCCTTCGCTGGTGGTCGACGTCAGCGGCTTCGAGGGGCCGCTCGACCTGCTGCTGCATCTTGCCCGCAACCAGAAGGTCGATCTCGCCCGCATCTCCGTGCTGGCGCTCGCCGAGCAGTATATCGCCTTCATCGAGCGGGCGCGGCGGCTCAGGCTGGAGCTTGCCGCCGACTATCTCGTGATGGCGGCGTGGCTCGCCTATCTCAAGTCGAAGCTCCTGATCCCCAAGCAGGCGGGCGACGAGGGCGAGAGCGGCGAGGAGTTGGCCGCCGTGCTCCAGTTCCGCCTCAAGCGTCTGGAGGCGATGCGCGATGCCGCCGCCCGTCTCGTCAACCGCAACCGGCTCGGCCGCGACGTGTTCGCGCGCGGCATGCCGGAAACGGTGATCGTCGAGCGCCACAGCCAGTATTCCGCCTCGCTCTACGACCTGCTCAGCGCCTATGCCTCGCAGCGCCAGCGGCAGGCGGTGACGAACGTGCAGATCGCCAAGCGCGGCGTGTGGTCGCTGAAGGAGGCGCGCGAGATCCTGACGCGGATGGTCGGCGAGCTCCGCGACTGGACCGCGCTCGACATGTTCCTCATCCGCTACCTGTCCTCGCCTGCCGAGCGGGCGACGGCGATCGCCAGTTCCTTCGCCGCCAGCCTCGAGCTGGTGCGCGAGGGCGAGCTGGAGGTGAGGCAGGACGGCGCCTTCGCGCCGCTCTACATGCGCGCAAGGCGGAAGCCCGCGGCAGGCGCGCCGGTGCCCGGCGAGGCCGCGTCATGAGCGGCGTCCCGGTGAATGGCGGCAAGGTGATCCCGTTCGTTCTCGAGGAAGGCGACGAGGAGGGCGCGGCCGCGCCGGTCGCGCTCGCCGAAGCCGTGCGCATGGCCGAGGCCATCGTCTTCGCCTCGGCCGAGCCGGTGTCGAGGAAGGCGCTCGCCGCCCGCCTGCCGGAAGGGACGGACGTGGCCGCGGTGATGGAGGAGGTGCGCCGGCAGTACGAGCGGCGCGGCGTCAACCTGGTGCGGGTCGGCGACGCATGGGCGTTCCGCACGGCGAACGACCTCGCCTTCCTGATGAGCCGCGACGCGGTGCAGCAGAAGAAGCTGTCGCGCGCCGCGCTCGAGGTGCTGGCCATCGTCGCCTATCACCAGCCGGTCACGCGCGCCGAGATCGAGGAAATCCGCGGCGTCGAGACCTCGAAGGGCACGCTCGACACGCTGCTCGAAACCGGCTGGGTGAGGATGCGCGGCCGCCGCCGCACGCCGGGCCGGCCCGTCACCTACGGCACCACCGACGCGTTCCTCGACCATTTCGGGCTCGAGGAGGTGCGCGACCTGCCGGGCATGGACGAGCTGAAGGGCGCGGGCCTTCTTTCCCCGCGCATGCCCTCGGGCTTCTCGGTGCCGCAGCCGCCGGCCGATCCCGATCTTCTCGCCGAGGACGAGGACCCGCTGACCGACATCGACCTCGAGGAACTCGGCCTGCTGACGCCGCGCGTCACCAACGATTGAACGCCCGTCATCGCCGAACGTGTTGCGCCCGACCCCGCCGCAGGGGTAAGGGGACGCATCCGATGCGGAAGACGGCGGGCGCGGGAGGACGAAACGCCGCTGGGCCGCGTTGCCGCACCCCTTCCGGGCGATGGCCGTCCGGCTTCGGCCGTGTCGCAAGCGCATGGGCAAACGCCGGCGCCGGTGCTATCACGCCGGTTCCGGGGCGTCGTCGAGGCGATGGGGCTGCCGTTCCGGGCATGGGGCAACCGGGTCAGGTGCGGCGCTTTGTCCGCTTCCGCGCGTGAAATATGGCTGTCAGCCAGGGAAAACGATGCGCTTGTGTTTGAAAGAACCGGCGAAAGCGCATAAATCAACGGAACCGGCTGCGTGGGAGCGGCCTCAGAAACACACGGAAAGAGATCGCTATGGGTACCTTCTCGATCTGGCACTGGCTCATCGTTCTGGTGGTCGTGCTGCTGCTGTTCGGCCGCGGCAAGATTCCGGAGCTGATGGGCGACCTCGCCAAGGGCATCAAGAGCTTCAAGAAGGGCATGTCCGACGACGAGGAGACGAAGACCGTCGAGCATCGCGCCGACGAGACCGTCCCCACGTCGAAGGAAAAGGCCGGCAAGACCTCCTGAGCCGCCTGTTGCGGCGGTCGGGAGCCTGAGACGCCATGTTTGACATCGCCTGGACGGAGATGCTGGTGATCGCGATCGTGCTGATCGTGGTCGTCGGTCCCAAGGAACTGCCCGGCATGCTGCGCACGTTCGGCAAGACGACGGCGAAGCTGCGCGTCATGGCGGGCGATTTCCGCAAGCAGTTCGACGAGGCGCTCAAGGAAGCCGAGCTCGACGACATCAAGAAGCTGGCCGAGGACGCCAAGAAGCTCAACCCGGCGGGCGACCTGAAGAAGGCGTTCAACCCGCTGGAGACGGCGGGCAAGGATGTGCGCGCCGGGCTCGAGGCCGCGTTCAACCCGCCGAAGGCCGAGCCGCCCAAGCCCAAGCCGCCTGCACCGAAGGCGGAGGAGCCCGCCGCGGCGGTCGAGGCCAAGCCCGCGGCAGCGGCAGCCGTGGCCGCCCCCGTGGCGAAGGCCAAGCCCGCTCCCGCGCCGGCCGCGAAGACCAGGGCCAAGGCCGCACCGGCCCCTGCGGCCAAGGCTGAGCCGGCCGCGAAGAAGGCTGCCGCGAAGCCCGCGGCCAAGCCGGCCACCGCAACGAAGAAGAAAACCGGCGGAGCCGCGTCGTGACTGCAGAAGACGACGAAATCGAGAAGTCGGCAGCGCCGTTGCTCGACCACCTGATCGAGCTGCGCTCGCGGCTGATCTGGTCGCTCGTCGGCTTCTTCATCGCCTTCCTCGTCTGCTTCTTCTTCGCCAAGCAGCTCTTCAACCTGCTGGTGCTGCCGTTCATGTGGGCGACGGAATGGGCGGGGCTCGACGCGAGCAAGGTCGACCTGATCTACACCGCGCCGCAGGAATTCTTCTTCACGCAGATCAAGCTCGGCATGTTCGGCGGCATCGTGCTCGCCTTCCCGCTGATCGCGACGCAGATCTACAAGTTCGTCGCGCCCGGGCTCTACCGCAACGAGCGCGCGGCCTTCCTGCCCTTCCTCATCGCCTCGCCGATCCTGTTCCTGATCGGCGCGGCGCTGGTCTACTTCTTCTTCACCCCGATGGTGATGTGGTTCTTCCTCGCCATGCAGCAGGTGGGGCCGGATCAGGAAATCCAGATTTCGCTCCTGCCGCGGGTGTCGGAATATCTCGGCCTGATCATGACGCTGATCCTGGCGTTCGGGCTGGTGTTCCAGTTGCCGGTCGTCACCACGCTTCTGGTGCGCGTCGGGCTGCTCAGGGTCGAGACGCTGGTCTCCAAGCGCCGCTGGGCCATCGTCATCGCCTTCGTGGTCGCGGCCGTGCTGACGCCGCCCGATCCGGTCAGCCAGATCGGCCTCGCGCTGCCGACCATCCTGCTCTACGAGGCGTCGATCTGGATCGGCCGCATGATCGAGAAGAGGCGGGCCGCCGAGGAGGCCGCGCGCGAGGCGGAGGAAGCCCGTGCGTCATCCTCCGAAAGCACGCCGGCGGCATAGTCGATTCTCCCGGCCGGAAAGGCCGGCGCCCCCTTCGCGCTTGCGTCGAATCCATTTGCGGGCTACCCCCTCGACGCCTTCTCCGGCTCATTGAGGACGGTCCAAGCCATGCTCGACATCAAGTGGATTCGTGAAAACCCGCAGGTCCTTGCCGACGCGCTCGCCTCGCGCGGCCAGTCGCCGGAAGCCGCGCGCGCGGTGGTGGACGACGCCATCGCCAAGGACGAGGCCCGCCGCGCCCATCTCGTCGCCCTGCAGGAAAAGCAGGAGCGCCGCAACGCCGCCTCGCGCGAGATCGGCAATGCGATGCGCGCCGGCGACAGCGCGCGCGCCGAGGAGCTGAAGCAGGAGGTCGCCGGCATCAAGGAGTTCATCCAGTCCGGCGAGGCGACGGAGCGCGCGCTCGACAAGGCGCTGGAGGATGCGCTCGCCGTCATCCCCAACCTGCCGCTGGCCGACGTGCCGGTGGGCCGCGACGAGGCCGACAATGTCGAGGTGCGCCGCTCCGGCGAGCCGAAGCGCCCCAACTGGGCGAAGGAGCATTTCGAGCTCGGCGAGGCGCTCGGCCAGATGGATTTCGAGCGGGCCGCAAGGCTGTCGGGCGCGCGCTTCACGGTGCTGTCGGGGCAGATCGCGCGGCTCGAGCGCGCGCTCGGCCAGTTCATGCTCGACCTGCACACCACCGAGCACGGCTATACGGAAGTGATCCCGCCGCTCCTGGTGCGCGACGACGCGCTCCACGGCACCGGCCAGTTGCCGAAGTTCGAGGAGGACCTGTTCTTCGTCCGCCACGGCGACGGCCGGCTCGGCCTCATCCCGACCTCGGAGGTGCCGCTGACCAACCTCGTGCGCGAGGAGATCGTGGCGGGCGAAAGGCTGCCGCTGCGCTTCACCGCGCTCACGCCCTGCTTCCGCTCGGAGGCGGGATCGGCCGGGCGCGACACGCGCGGCATGCTGCGCCAGCACCAGTTCAACAAGGTCGAGCTGGTGTCGATCACCGACGCCGAGTCGTCGGTCGCCGAGCACGAGCGGATGACGCAATGCGCCGAGACGGTGCTGAAGCGCCTCGGCCTGCCGTTCCGCACCGTGGTGCTGTGCACCGGCGACATGGGCTTCGGCGCGCGCAAGACCTACGACATCGAGGTGTGGCTGCCCGGCCAGAACGCCTATCGCGAGATTTCGTCCTGCTCGGTCTGCGGCGATTTCCAGGCGCGCCGGATGAACGCCCGCTATCGGGTCGGGGACGGCCGGCCGCAGTTCGTCCACACGCTCAACGGCTCGGGCGTCGCGGTCGGCCGCGCGCTGATCGCCGTGATGGAGAACTACCAGAACGAGGACGGCTCGATTTCGGTGCCGGATGCGCTTAAGCCGTATATGGGCGGGATCGACAGAATCGGAGCGGCGTGAGCATGCGCATCCTTCTCACCAACGACGACGGCGTCCATGCCGAGGGGCTGCAGGTGCTGGAGCGCATCGCGCGCCGCTTCACCGACGAGGTCTGGGTGGTCGCGCCCGAGACCGACCAGTCGGGCTTCGCGCATTCGCTGTCGCTGTCGGAGCCGCTCAGGATGCGCAAGGTGCGCGAGCGCCACTACGCCGTGCGCGGCACGCCGACCGACTGCGTCATCATGGGCGTGCGCAAGCTGATGCCGCAGCCGCCGGACCTGATCCTGTCGGGCGTCAACGCCGGCTCCAACGTCGCCGACGACGTCACCTATTCCGGCACCATCGCCGGCGCCATGGAGGGCACGCTGCTCGGCATCCGCTCCGTCGCGCTGAGCCAGGGCTATTCGGTGACCGAGGACGGCCGCACGGTGCAATGGGAGACGGCCGAGCGCCATGCGCCGGAGGTGCTGCAGAAGCTGATCGAGCTGCCGCTGCCGGAGAACGTGTTCCTGAACCTCAACTTCCCCAATTGCAGCCCGGACGAGGTGAGGGGCGTGACCGTCACCAACCAGGGCAAGCTGAGCCACGGCCTGTGGCTCGACGAGCGCAAGGACGGGCGCGGCTTTCCCTATTTCTGGCTGCGCTTCGGCCGCGAGCCGGTGGACGTGCGCGACGGCACGGACCTCGCCGCGCTCCGGGCGGGCATGATCTCGGTCACGCCGCTGCATATGGACCTGACGGCCTATGCGGTGAAGGACCAGATCGCAAAGGCGCTGGCCTGAGCCATGGACGCGGCCGAACGCGAGAAGTTCGCCGCCTTCCTCCTGCGCATGCGCGCCGCAGGGCTCGACCGGCGCGAGCTGGTGGCGGCCGTCGAGGCGACGCCGCGCTCGGCCTTCGTGCCGGCGCAATGGCGGGCGGATGCGTGGGCCGACCGCAGCATCCCCATCGAATGCGGCGAGGCGATCGAGGGCATCGACCTGCAGATGCGGGTGCTGGCGGCGCTCGACCTCGGGCCCGAATGCCGGGTGCTGGAGGTCGGTACGGGTTCCGGCTTCACCGCGGCCGTGATGGCGCGGCTGTCGGCGCGGGTCCTGACCCTCGACCGCTTCCGCACGCTCACCGAGCAGGCCGCCCGGCGCCACGAGACGCTCGGCCTCGCCAACGTCATCGTGCGGCAGGCCGACGGCACGCTGGGCGTGCCGGCCGAAGGGCCGTTCGACCGCATCGTCGTGTGGGCCGCCTACGAGACGCTGCCGCGCGGCTTCGTCGACCAGCTTTCCTCGGGCGGCGTCATGGTCGCGGCGATCGGCCCCGGCGACGGGGTGCAGATCGTCGAGAAGCTGACCAAGGTCGGCAGCCGTTTCGAGCGCGAGCAGCTGGCCGAGGTGCGCTTCCAGCCGGTGGCCGCCGGCGTCGCGCAGGCGATCTGATCCCGCTTTTCCGAAAACGTAAATTTGCCTGTGCCGGCTTAACCGGCCGGTAACATTAACGCGCTTTAATCATGCCAGTCTCTGGTATCGGGTATTGCGGGTATTGTGATGCGTTTCGGAATCTCTGGCAAATACCGGCGTGGTCTTGCGCGGGGTGCGGCCGTCATCATGGTGGGGGGTCTGGCTGCGGGCTGCAGCTCGGACGTGATGCGCTTCCAGGATTCCATCCTCACCGGCGACTCCCGACCCGTCCAGCCCGCTCCGGTCTCTCAGGCCTATCCCGGCGACTACGCGCAGGTCGACACGATGAGCACCGGCTCCATCGCGTCCGCGCCGCGCCGCGGCGGCATCCTGTCGCGCGCCGGCCTCGTGCCGCGGCCGCAGGGCAATGTCAGCGCCGGTGGGCAGGTCTATTCGGCGGCTCCCGCCGCGCCCGTCTACAACGCCTATCCGGCCGCCTCGCAGCCGAGCCTGCCGCCCGCGTCGAGCGGCCGCGTCAGCTCCGGCCCGGCGCTTGCGCCCGTGACCCGCGCGGCGCTCGACACCACCGTCACCGGCTCGACGCAGCCGCGCTCCCCGGCGCCCGTCGCAAGCCAGCCCGCGCCCGTCGCCTCGAACCCCGCACCGGCCGTCTCGCAGCCGCCGGCAGTGGTGTCGGCGGAAGGCGAGGGTGGCTGGACCCGCGCCGGCGGCACGCAGATCACCGTCAAGCCGGGCGAGACCGTCTACAACCTGTCACGCCGCTTCGGCGTGCCGACCGATGCGATCCTCAAGGCGAACGGCCTGTCGAGCGCCAATGCGCTGGCCGCCGGCCAGCAGATCGTGATCCCCACCTATGTGCACTCGGCGCGCGCGCCGGTCAGCGCGCCGGACGCCAACCCCAACGTGGCCGACGCGCGCTCCTCGACCGGCACCCGCTACGACGTGCCGGCGAACCGCACGCCCGTTCCGGCGCAGGCGCCGAACGACAGGGTCGCGGTGCTGCCGCAGCAGCCCGCCCCGAAGAAGGAGACCGGCAATTCACCGGCGAACCCGCCCGCAGCCGCACCGGCCGCGGCCGGCGGCACCTACACCGTCGTCGCGGGCGACACGCTGCACGGCATCGCCCGGAAGACCGGCGCCTCGACCGAGGCGATCAAGCAGGCGAACGGCCTGACGAGCGGCCTGATCCGCATCGGCCAGACGCTGAAGATCCCGGCCGGCGGCGCCGCACCGGCGCAGGCCGTCGCGGCCGCGCCCAAGACCGACCCGACCACGACCGCCGCGGTCACTCAGCCGTCCAACGTCTACACCCCGCCGAAGCAGGCGGAGACGGCGATCCGGCAGGCGGCGGCCGACGCCTCCGCGCCGGCGCCCAACGCCTCCGGCATCTCCAAGATGCGCTGGCCGGTGCGCGGGCGGGTGATCTCCGGCTTCGGCGGCGCGTCCGGCGGCAAGTCCAACGACGGCATCGACATCGCGGTGCCGGCCGGCACGCCGATCAAGGCGGCGGAGAACGGCGTCGTCATCTATGCCGGCGACGGGCTGAAGGAGTTCGGCAACACCGTTCTCGTGCGCCACGAGAACGGGCTGGTCACCGTCTACGGCCACGCCAGCGAACTGAAGGTGCAGCGCGGGCAGAAGGTGCGGCGCGGCGAGGACATCGCCCTTGCCGGCATGAGCGGCTCCGCCGACACGCCGAAGCTGCATTTCGAGGTGCGCAAGGATTCCTCGCCGGTCAACCCGGTCACCTATCTCGAATAGGCTGCTTCAACGACAACAAAGCGGCGGTCGCCGTCTCTCCAGTCCGGCTCGCCTTCTTCGCCCGCTTCACGGCGGGCGCTTTTGTTGTGGGAGGGGCGGTGCCGGCGGCTATCCGTTCAGCCGCTGCCCGAGCCGGCCGGCGAGGTCCTGCACGAACTGCCAGGCGACGCGGCCGGAGCGGCTGCCGCGCGTCGTCGCCCATTCGAGCGCGTCGCGGCGCAGCTCCTCCGGCTCGACCTTAAGGCCGTAGTGCCGGACATAGCCGTCGATCATCTCCAGATATTCGTCCTGCGAGCATTTGTGGAAGCCGAGCCACAGGCCGAAGCGGTCGGAGAGCGACACCTTCTCCTCGACGGCCTCGTGCGGGTTGATCGCGGTCGAGCGCTCGTTCTCGATCATGTCGCGGGGCAGAAGGTGCCGGCGGTTCGACGTGGCGTAGAAGATGACGTTGTCGGGCCGGCCCTCGACGCCGCCCTCGAGCGCGGCCTTGAGCGACTTGTAGGAGGTGTCGTCGTGGTCGAACGACAGATCGTCGCAGAACAGCACGAAGCGGAAGGGCGCCGGCTTGAGGATGGCGAGCAGCTTCGGCAGCGTGTCGATGTCCTCGCGGTGGATCTCGATGAGCTTGAGCGGCGGCTCGCCGGCGGCGCGGTCGGCGTTGATCGCGGCATGCACGGCCTTGACCAGCGACGACTTGCCCATGCCGCGCGCGCCCCACAGGAGCGCGTTGTTGGCCGGCAGGCCCGCGGCGAAACGGCGCGTGTTGTCGAAGAGGATGTCGCGCACGCGGTCGACGCCGCGGATCAGCGCGATCTCGACGCGGTTGACGCGCGCGACCGGCTCCAGCGCGCCGGTCTCGGCCGACCAGACGAAGCAGTCGGCGACGGCAAGGTCCGTCGGCTCCGGCTCGCGCGGGGCGAGCCGCGCCACGGCGGCGATCAGGCGGTCGAGCTTTTCCTCGAGCGTTTCGGGCAGCATGTCTGGCATCGCGACGATCAATTCCTTCCTGCGGGGGATAGTGTGGCCTAACACGCCCGCCCGCGGGCGAAAAGCGGGCGGCTGCGGTTGCATTGGCGCAGCCAGCGATTATATTCCGGCCACTCTTAACGCGGCCGCCTTGCGGCCGCTTCGCACACCTGTCTCAGGAGTTTTCCCATGCTCGTTACCCCGGCATACGCCCAGGCGGTCGGCGGCGGCCCTGACGTTTTCGTCAGCATCCTGCCGTTCATCCTCATCTTCGTCATCATGTACTTCCTCATCATCCGGCCGCAGCGCACGCAGATGAAGAAGCGCGGCGAGATGCTGGCGGCGATCCGCCGCGGCGACACGGTGATCACCGGCGGCGGCCTCGTCGGCAAGGTCACGAAAGTCACGGACGACGAGCTGGAAGTGGACCTCGGCGGCGGGCTCAAGGTGACGGCGCTGCGCTCCACCATCGCCGACGTCAGGGTCAAGGGCGAGCCGGTCGCCAACCAGAACGCCAAGAAATAACCGCATTCGGGGCGAAAGCGGTCAGGATAGACGCGGCACATCCGCGTCCGGCTGGACGGATATACGATGCTTCACTTCTCGCGCTGGAAAACGGTCTCGATCTGGTTCGTGGTTTTTCTGGCGGTCATCGTCAGCGTGCCGAACCTGTTGCCGCAGTCGACGCTCGCGGCGCTGCCGGACTGGCTTCCCAAGCGGCAGATGACGCTCGGCCTCGACCTCCAGGGCGGCTCGCACATCCTGCTGCAGGTCGACCGCAACGACCTTATCCATGACCGCCTCGAGACCGCGCGCGACGACATCCGCGTTGCGCTGCGCGAGGCGCGCGTCGGCTATACCGGGCTTTCGGGCACCGGCCGCACCGTGCAGGTGCGCGTCCGCGACGCCGAGCAGGTCGCGGCGGCGAAGGCCGCGCTCGCCAGCCTGACGCAGCCGGTCTCGTCGGGCCTGTTCGGAACCGGCAGCGTCGTCGAGCTGACGATGGACGAGCCGGAGCCCGGCCTGCTGCGCTTCACCCTGACGGAAGAGGGCATCAACTACCGCGTCGGCACGGCCGTCAACCAGTCGGTCGAGGTGGTCAACCGCCGCGTCAACGAGCTCGGCACCACCGAGCCGATCATCCAGCGCCAGGGCGCGGACCGCATCCTGGTGCAGGTGCCCGGCCTCGACGATCCGCAGCGGCTGAAGGACATCCTCGGCCAGACCGCGAAGCTGACCTTCCAGATGGTCGACCAGTCGATGCCGGTGGAGGAGGCGCTGCAGGGCCGCCCGCCGGCCGGCACCACGGTGATGTATTCCAACGACGAGCCGCCGGTTCCCTACATCATCGAGAACCGCGTCATCGTCTCGGGCGAGAACCTCGTCGACGCGCAGGCGAGCTTCGACCAGCGCACCAACGAGCCGGTCGTCTCCTTCCGCTTCGACAACCAGGGCGCGACGCGCTTCGGACAGGCGACGCAGCAGAATGTCGGGCGGCTGTTCGCCATCATCCTCGACAACCACGTCATCTCCGCGCCGCGCATCAACGAGCCGATCCTCGGCGGCTCGGGGCAGATTTCCGGCAACTTCACGGTGCAGACCGCCAACGACCTCGCCGTGCTTTTGCGCGCTGGCGCGCTTCCGGCCGACCTTACCATCATCGAGGAGCGCACCGTCGGCCCGAGCCTCGGCCAGGACTCGATCGAGGCCGGCAACCTCGCCGCCATCGTCGCCGCCATCCTCGTCTTCGGGTCGATGTTCGTGATCTACGGCTGGCTCGGCTTCATCGCCAATCTCGCGCTTCTGGCCAACATCGCCATGCTGGTGGCGATCCTGACCACGCTCGGCGCGACGCTGACGCTGCCCGGCATCGCCGGCATCGTGCTGACCATCGGCATGGCCGTCGACTCCAACGTCATCATCTTCGAGCGCGTGCGCGAGGAGGTCGCGCGAGGACGCTCGCTGGTCCAGTCGCTGGATCAGGGGTTCCAGCGCGCGCTCTCCACCGTCATCGACGCCAACCTGACGTCGGTGATCGTCGCCGTGATCCTGTTCTATGTCGGCACCGGTCCGGTGCGCGGCTTCGCGGTGACGTTCAGCATCGGCCTGCTGACGACGGTCTTCACCGCCTACACGCTGACGCGCTGGATGATCGCGGTGTGGTGGCTCAAGCGCTGGAAGCCGAAGGGGCTGCCGGCCGGCCTCGTCCACTACATGCCGCTGGAGCCGAAGATCGGCTTCATGAAGGTGCGCAACCTCTTCTTTGTCGGCTCGATCGTGGCCTCGCTCGCCGTGGTCGGCCTGCTGTTCGTCAAGGACTTCAACTACGGCATCGACTTCCAGGGCGGCTCGCTGATCGAGGTGCAGGCGCGCGACGGCGACGCCGACCCGGCCGACGTGCGCGCCCGGCTCTCCGCACTCGACCTCGGCGAAATCCAGGTGCAGGCCTTCGGCGACGGCACCGAGCTGATGATCCGTCTCCAGGCCCAGGACGGCGGCGACACGGCCGAGCAGGATGCGATGCTCAAGGTGCGCGGCGCGCTGGAGAACGACTACGAGTTCCGCCGCATCGAGGTCGTCGGGCCGACGGTCTCGGGCGAGCTCGCCATGACCGGCATCATGGGCATCCTGTTCTCGATGATCGGCATGCTGATCTATATCTGGGTGCGCTTCGAGTGGCAGTTCGGCGTCGGCGCCATCGTGTCGACCGCGCACGACGTCATCATGATCGTCGGCGTCTATCTCCTGCTCGATCTGGAGATGAACCTGACGGCCATCGCCGCGATCCTGACGGTCGTCGGCTACTCGATCAACGACACCATCGTCATCTACGACCGCATCCGCGAGACGCTGCGAAAATACAAGCGGATGCCGCTGGACGAGCTGATAAACCTGTCGCTCAACCAGACCTTCTCGCGCACCATCCTGACGGGCGTGACGACGCTGTTCGCGCTCACCGCGCTCTACATCTTCGGCGGCGAGGTCATCGCGTCCTTCGTGCTGCCGATCATCATCGGCATCTTCATCGGCGTCTACTCGTCGCTGTTCATCGCCGGCCCGATGCTGATCCTGTTCAAGCTCCGGCCCGACATGTTCGACACCGACAAGGAGAAGACCGAGGCGGCGAAACAGGCGGGCGCCAAGGCCTGAGCGGAACGATGAACGCCGGCATCATCATCCGCGAGGCCCACTTTCCGGGCCGCGCGCCGATCGACGCCTACGGCAATGGCGGCTTCCGCTTTGCCGACATGTCGCATCGCGGCTCGATCCTGTGCCTGCCGTCGGGCATCCACGGCTGGGAGCCGGCGGACCCGGCGGCGCTCGTCGCGGAGGATTTCGACCGCGTCCTTGCCGAGGCCGGCGGGATCGACATCCTGCTCGTCGGCACCGGGACGGACCTCAGGCCGCTGCCGGCCGGGCTGAGGGCGGCGCTGCGCGAGGCGGGCGTCACCGCCGATCCGATGTCGACCGGCGCGGCCGTGCGCACCTACAACGTGCTCCTCGCCGAGGACCGCCTGGTCGCGGCGGCGCTGGTTGCCGTCGAATGACATGGCGGAAAAGCCCGACATAGACACGGGCGCGCTGCGCCGCAGCGATCCGGACCGCTATCTCTCGACGCTCTATGCGCCGCAGCCCGTCCGCGGCGATCTCGAAACGCTCTACCGCTTCAATGCCGAGATCGCGGCGATCCGCGACCGCATCCGCGAGTCGCTGCCGGGCGAGGTGCGCATCCAGTGGTGGCGCGACGTGCTGGCCGGCGGCGGGGCGGCGGCGGGCGGCTATCCGCTCGCCGAGGCGCTGCTTGCCGTCATCGAGCGCCACAGCCTGCCGCTCGACGCCTTCGACCGCTATCTCGATGCGCGCATCTTCGACCTTTACGACGACCCGATGCCGACGCGCTCCGACCTCGAAGGCTATTGCGGCGAGACGGCGTCGGCGCTGATCCAGCTTGCCGCGCTGATGCTCGAGCCGGAGGCCGCGCCCGCCTTCGCCGCGGCGGCCGGTCATGCCGGCTGCGCCCAGGCGATCGCCGGGCTGGTGCGGCTCCTGCCGCTCCACCGCGCGCGCGGCCAGTGCTACGTGCCGGCCGACATCCTCGCCGCCGCCGGGGCGAGCCGCGACGACATCGTCGCCGCCGGCGACGGCGAGGCGGCGTCGCGGGCCGTCGGCGCGTTCGTCGAACTCGGCCGCGAGCATGCGGCCCGTTTCGAGGCGGAGGCCAAGGGGATGCCGGCGTCGCTCCGGCCGGCCTTCCTGCCGGCGTCGCTGGCGCGGCCCTATCTCGAACGCGCGGCCGCGGCCGGCCCGGCGGTGCTGCGCGAGGTGGCCGATCTTTCGGTCCTGCGCCGGCACTGGACGCTGCTGCGCCGTGCCGTGCGCGGCTGGGGATGACGCCGCTTTGACGCGGTCGCCGCCTCTGCGCTAGCATTCGGCTGGTTGGGGAGGAACGGCCTGGCATGAGCCTGACGCTGCTTGTCGCGATGGTGGTGGTCGGGGTCTCCGGGGTGGTGCTCATCGTGCACCTGACCGGGGGCAGCAGGCCGGCGAGGCTCGCCGATGAAACGGCCGCGCGGGCACGTTTCGCGCTCGATTTTCCCGACCTCGACGTGCGGGCCGTGCATCTGACCGCGGAGGGCGACGCCGCGTTCCTCGCCCTCGGCGACGGCCGCGCCGGCATCGTGCAGGCGGTCGGGAGCAAGTTCCTGACGCGGGTGATCGCCGCGCGCGACCTTGCCGGCGCGCCGCGGACGACAAACGCCACGGTCATGCTGCGCGTCATGGACTTTACATGGCCGGGCGGCGTCTTCACCTTTGCCGGAGCGGAGGAGGCGCGCAGGGTGGAGGGGCTGCTGCTTTCGCTCGCCCGGCAGGCTTGATGGAGGAAGGCCGATGGACAGCTATGTGTTCCCCGACGTGACACAGTTCGCGATCCCGTTCTTCGTCGTCGCGATCCTGATCGAGCTGTGGCTGGTGCGCACGGGCCGGGCAAAGGGCGAGTTCGAGACCCGCGACACGCTGACCAGCCTCCTGATGGGCGTCGGCAACGTCGCCGCCGGCCTCCTGCTCGGCGTCGTCTCCTATACGGCGCTGCTGTGGGTGTGGCAGTTCCGGTTGTTCGACCTCGGCCTGTCGCTGTGGGTGTTCCTCGCCGCCTTCCTGCTCGATGACCTGCGCTACTACTGGTATCACCGCATCGCGCACCGGGTGCGCTGGGTGTGGGCCGAGCACGTCAACCACCATTCGAGCCAGCATTACAATCTGTCGACGGCGCTCAGGCAGTCGTGGACCGGGCTCTTCACCGGCATGTTCGTGCTGCAGGCGCCGCTGGTGCTGCTCGGCTTCCATCCTGCGGTCATCGTCTTCGTCTTCGGCTTCAACCTGATCTACCAGTTCTGGATCCACACCGAGACCATCGGCAAGCTGTGGCGGCCGATCGAGTTCGTGTTCAACACGCCGTCGCACCACCGGGTGCATCACGCCACCAACCCGCGCTATCTCGACGCCAACTATGCCGGCACGCTGATCATCTGGGACCGCATGTTCGGCACCTTCGTCGAGGAGCTGGAGGAGGACCGGCCGCGCTACGGCATCGTGCACAACATCGGCACGTTCAACCCGGTGAAGGTCGCCTTCCACGAATGGATCGCCATGTTCCGCGATGCCTTCGCGCCGGGCCTGACGCTGCGCCAGCGCTTCGGCTATCTGTTCCGGCCGCCGGGCTGGAGCCATGACGGCTCGCGCGACACCTCGGAAAGCCTGAAGGCGGCCTATGTGCGGCGCAACCCGGCGGAGGCCGGAAAGCCCGGCCTGCCGGACGCCTCCGAAGCGGGGATCGCGCCGGGCGAGTAGTCAGCCGAGCTTCTGGTCCGAAAGCAGGTCGGCGAACGCGGCCTGCTGCTTCGCCATCTTCGCCTGCACCGCCGCCATCAGCTCGCCGGGGCGCAGCATGCCGGCATTCCAGGTCGCGATGTAGTCGAGGCCGTCGGCGACGGAATGGTCGCGGGCATAGGCGAGGTTGCGCTTGATGCCGGCAACGGCGAGCGGCGACTTCGCCGCGATGGCGTGGGCGAGCTCGTGCGCGCCCGCCAGCACCGCATCCTTGTCGGCATGGACGGCGGAGACGAGGCCGATGGCCTTCGCCTCCTCGGCCGGGAAGCGGCGGCCGGTATAGGCGAGCTCGGCCGCGACGGCCGGCGCGATCAGCTTGGGCAGGCGCTGGAGCGTGCCGACGTCGGCGGCCATGCCGATATGGATCTCCTCGACCGAGAAATAGGCGTCGGCGCTGGCGATCCTCAAGTCGCAGGCGGTGATCATGTCGATGCCGGCGCCGACGCAGGCGCCGTGGATGGCGGCGACGACCGGGAAGCGGGCGCGCTCCAGCGCGTTGAAGCTGTTCTGGAGCGCCAGGATCAGGTCGCGCATGGCATAGGCGGCGCGGCCCGGCTCCTGTCGGAACAGGTCGGCGAGCGAGGCGAAGGCGGTAAGATCCATGCCGCCGGTGAAATGCTTGCCCTCGCCGGCGACGATGGCGCAGCGCACGCTCTCGTCGCGCGCCAGCGCATCGACGATGCGCGGCAGGTCGGCCCAGAAGTCCGGCGTCATGCTGTTGGCCTTGTCGGGCCGGTTCAGGAGGATGCGCGCGACGGGCCCGTCGCGCTCGACCTTGAGGAACGTGCTGTCGAGCGTGGTCATGAAAATCTCCCCCTGAATGAAAGCGGCTACTCGGCCGCCTGCGTCTGCGGCGCCAGCCCGAGCCAGGCGCGGCAGTCGGCGAGCGCGCGGCGGCTGAGCGCCTTCTTCCTCGCGACGGCCTTGTCCTTGCCGCGGAAGCGGCCCTCGAAACCCTCGGGCCTGAGCTTCGTGCCGGCCTCGAGCGGCGGGAACAGGCCGAAATTGACGTTCATCGGCTGGAAGGAGCGCTTGCCGGGCTCGTCGTCGGACACGATGTGCCCGCCGGTGATGTGGCCGAGCAGCGCGCCGAAGGCGGTGGTCGGCGGCGGCGGCGCGAGCGGCCGGCCGAGGCGCTGGGCAGCGGCGAAGCGGCCGGCGAGGAGGCCGACGGCGGCCGACTCGACATAGCCCTCGCAGCCGGTGATCTGGCCGGCGAAGCGCAGGCCCGGCCGGCCCTTGAGCTGCAATGTCGCGTCGAGCAGGGTCGGCGAGTTGATGTAGGTGTTGCGGTGCAGGCCGCCGAGCCGGGCGAACTCGGCCTGCTCCAGCCCGGGGATGGTGCGGAAGATGCGCACCTGCTCGCCATGCTTCAGCTTGGTCTGGAAACCGACCATGTTGTAGAGGGTGCCGAGCGCATTGTCCTGGCGGAGCTGGACCACGGCGTAGGGCTTGACCGTCGGGTCGTGCGGGTTGGTGAGGCCGATGGGCTTCATCGGGCCGTGACGCAGCGTCTCCGGCCCGCGCTCGGCCATCACCTCGATCGGCAGGCAGCCGTCGAAATAGGGCGTGCCCTCCCACTCGCGGAACTCGGTCTTCTGGCCGTCGAGCAGCGCCGCGACGAAGGCCTCGTACTGGGCCTTGTCCATCGGGCAGTTGATGTAGTCCTTGCCGGTGCCGCCCGTTCCTCCC
>JALHFU010000266.1:0-3361 GCA_022838525.1 Hyphomicrobiales bacterium
CGCGTCTTCTCCACCGTCATCCCGGCCAAGGCCGCGAAGCGGCCGCCGAGCCGGGACCCATTGGCCCGAACATCGTCGGGCACGGCCCGGTCCTCATCTTGGTGCTTGGCAAGAAGGCCGCGCGAACCCGCCACCCGGCCGTGCTGCTCAATGGGTCCCGGCTCTCGCTTCGCTCGGCCGGGATGACGGCGGTGGAAGTGCCGCGCGCGCCCGGGACACGGAAACGATCTCAATCTCCACACGGCTGCATGGCAAGGATGGCATGCCGACGCGGGCGGTGTGGCAGCTACTCCACCGTCACCGACTTCGCCAGATTGCGCGGCTGGTCGACGTCCGTGCCCATGAACACGGCGGTGTAGTAGGCCAGCATCTGGATCGGCAGCGCGTGGACGATGGGCGCGACGATCTCCGGCGTGTCGGGCACCACGATGGTGTCGAGCGTCTCGACCGTCGCATGCGCCGCACCCTTGGCGTCGGTGATGAGGATGATCTTGCCGCCGCGCGCCGCCACTTCCTGCATGTTCGACACGGTCTTGTCGAAGATGCGGTCGTGCGGCGCGATGACGATCACCGGCATCTTCTCGTCGATCAGCGCGATCGGCCCGTGCTTCAGCTCGCCCGCCGCATAGCCCTCGGCGTGGATATAGGAGATTTCCTTGAGCTTCAGCGCGCCTTCGAGCGCCAGCGGATAGTTGGTGTCGCGCCCGAGATAGAGCACGTGCTTGTAGTGCGACAGCTCCCGCGCCAGCTTCTCGATCTGGGCGCTGAGCTTCAGCGTCTGGTTGGCGAGCTTCGGCGCTTCCGAAAGCTGGCGCACCAGCGCCCGTTCCTCCTCGCGCGTGACATGGCCGCGCGCCGCCGCGGCGCGCACGGCGAGCGAGGCGAGCACCGAAAGCTGGCAGGTGAACGCCTTGGTCGAGGCGACGCCGATCTCCGGGCCGGCGAGCGTCGGGAACGTGCCGTCCGACTCGCGCGCGATGGTCGATTCCCGCACGTTGACGATGGCGCCGATCGGCACGCCCTCGCGCCGGCAATAGCGCAGCGAGGCGAGCGTGTCGGCCGTCTCGCCCGACTGCGAGATGAAAAGTGCTGCGCTTTCCCTCGACAGCGGCATCTCGCGGTAGCGGAACTCCGACGCGATATCGATGTCCACCGGCAGCCGCGCATAGCGCTCGAACCAGTATTTCCCGACCAGCCCCGCGAGATAGGCGGTGCCGCAGGCCGAGATGGCCAGCCGGTCGATCCTGCCGAAGTCGAACGGCGTGTCGAACTGCCTGGCCGTACCGGTGGTGAAGTCGAGATAGTGCGCCAGCGTATGCGAGATCACCTCCGGCTGCTCATGGATCTCCTTCTCCATGAAGTGCCGGTAGTTGCCCTTGTCGACGAGATAGGAGGTGCCGATGGACTGGCGCTTCTGCCGCTCGACGCGGTTGCCGTCGATGTCGAAGATTTCGATGCTCTCGCGGCGCACCACAGCCCAGTCGCCGTCCTCGAGATAGGTGATGGCATTGGTGAAGGGCGCCAGCGCAATGGCGTCGGAGCCGAGATACATCTCGCCCTCGCCATGGCCGACGGCGAGCGGCGGGCCGTTGCGCGCGCCGATGATCAGGTCTTCCTCGCCGCGGAACATGATGGCGAGCGCGAACGCGCCCTCGAGCTGCTTCAGCGCCGCATGCGCGGCCTCGACCGGCGGCAGGCCCTTCTTCAGCTCGCGCGTGACGAGATGGGCGACGACCTCGGTGTCGGTCTGCGACGTGAACTCGTAGCCGTCGGCGATCAGCGAGGCGCGCAGCTCGGCGAAGTTCTCGATGATGCCGTTGTGGACGATGGCGACGTCGCCGGAGAAATGCGGATGCGCGTTGGTCTCGTTGGGAACGCCGTGGGTGGCCCAGCGGGTGTGGCCGATGCCGATCGTGCCTTCGAGCGGCTCGGCGGCCAGCCGGCGCTCCAGATTGACGAGCTTGCCCTCGGCGCGGCGGCGGCCGAGCCTGCCGTGGTCGATGGTGGCGACGCCGGCCGAATCGTAGCCGCGATATTCGAGCCGCTTCAGCGCATCGACGATCAGAGGCGCAACGGGCGCGCGCCCGACAATCCCGACAATCCCGCACATGCTCAGGTCGTTCCTTCCCGCTGGCCTTCCCGCTGAAGACGCCGGATTGTTAGTGATCCGGCGACTCCGGCGAAAGTCACATATGGTTTCCGTTCATATCGTCGCAAGTGCGGCGTGAAACGGCCGCGCGACCGTCGGCAGGCAGGATAGACGAACTTGCTTAACGGTCCTTCCTGCCCAGCTTCTCGCGCAGGCGGCGGCCGAGGCCATCCTTGTTCTCCTGCCGCGCACGGCCGAAGGCGAGCGCGTCGTCCGGCACGTCCTGCGTCACCACGGAGCCGGAGGCGACATAGGCCCCCGCCCCGATCGTCACCGGCGCCACCAGCGCCGAGTTGGAGCCGATGAAGGCGCCCGCGCCGATCTCGGTATGGTGCTTGGAGAAGCCGTCATAGTTGCAGGTGATGGTGCCGGCGCCGATGTTGGCGCCCGCGCCGATATGCGCGTCGCCGATATAGGTCAGGTGGTTGACCTTGGCGCCGGCGTCGATCACCGCCTTCTTGACCTCGCAGAAGTTGCCGACCTTGGCCTTCTCGCCGAGCTCGGCCCCCGGCCGCAGCCGCGCGAACGGCCCGACCTCGGCGCCGGGGCCGATCCGCGCGCCCTCGATATGCGAGAAGGCGCGGATGCGCGCGCCCGCCGCTATCGACACACCGGGACCGAAGACGACGTTCGGCTCGATGGCGACGTCCGGCTCGATCTCGGTGTCGTGGCAAAGATGCACCGTCTCCGGCGCGGCCATCGTCACGCCCGACAGCATGAGCGCGCGGCGGCGGCGGCTCTGCCACACCGCCTCGGCCTCGGCCAGCTCCAGCCGCGTGTTGATGCCGAGAAGGCTTTCGTAGGGCGCCTCGGTCGCCCGCACCGACAGGCCGCGCGACGCCGCGATCTCGACGATGTCGGTCAGGTAGTATTCGCCCTTGGCGTTGGCGTTGCCGACCGCGTCGAGCAGCGACAGCGCATGCCGGCCGGCCACCGCCATCAGCCCGCCATTGCAGAAGGCGATGGCCCGCTCGGCCTCGGAGGCGTCCCTGTCCTCGCGGATGGCGACGAGCGCCCCGTCCTTCACGATCAGGCGGCCGTAGCCGGCGGGATCGGGCGCGTGAAAGCCCATCACCACCACGTCCGCGCCCGCCGCGAGGCCGGCGCGCAGGTCGGCCAGCGCCTGCGGCTCGATCAGCGGCGTGTCGCCGAACAGGATCAGGACGTCGTCGTAGCCGCGTGCGATCTTCTCGCGGGCGGCGAGAACGGCAT